>NZ_JBFBJI010000031.1:0-97614 GCF_040702065.1 Streptomyces sp. NPDC086777
CCTCGGACCGGGCCCTGGACCCGGCTTTGGCCTCGGACCCGGCCTCGGCCTCGGCCCCGGATCTGGCCCCGGACCCGGCCCTGGCCCCGGCCCCGGACCCGGCCCCGGACCCGGCCTTGGCCCCGGATCTGGCCCCGGCCCCGGACCCGGCCCCGGACCCGGCCTTGGCCTCGGACCCGGCCCTGGCCCCGGCCCCGGAGCCGGCCCCGGACCTGGCCTCGAACTCCGCCTTCAGCAGCGCCAGTTCGTCACCTGGTGCGGGGCGTTGCGGCGACGGCGTCATGGGTGTCCTTCCTGGGCGGTGGCGGGGCCGCGGAGCCGGTCCGCGATGCCGGACCCAGACTGCGCGGCGGGCCACGGCCTGTCGTCCGCCGTGCCGCTGAGCGGAACGGGCCCGGCGGACGGGACGCCCGGCGCGGGTCAGCGGCGGCCGAGCCCGGCCGTGACGGCCGACGCCGCACGGCGGGCCGTGTCGGCCAGGCGCTCCAGGTGGTGGCCGGGGGCGGTCAGCACGCACAGCGCCGCCACCGGGACCCCGTCCGCCGCGGTCACCGGGACGGCGGCGCAGCACACCCCCGCCAGCACCTCCTCGCGGTCGTAGGCGGCCCCGGCCGCGCGGATCCGCGCGGCCTCGTCCGGCCAGGCCCGGCGCGGCGGGCCGGGTGCCGGACCGGGTCGGGACCAGGCGGCCAGGACCTTCCCGGCCGCCGTGTACCAGGGCCAGACCGGCCGGTCGTCGGGCAGCGGGCACGCCGCGTCCGCGGGCGGCGTCCAGTCCAGCACCAGCGTCTGACCGCGGTGCAGCACGGCGAGGGCCGCCGTCGCCCCGGTGACGGCCGCCAGCCGCCGCAGCGGCCGCCGGGCGGCCGGCCGCAGCCCCGGGTACGGCTGCCAGCCGTGGCCCAGCCGGAACATGCCCGGCCCGATGCGGTAACGGCCCGCACTGCGTTCCACGGCGCCCAGCTCCGCCAGTTGGTCCAGCAGCCGGTACGCGGTCGTCTTGGGCAGGCCGCACACCTCGGCCAGCGCGGTCACCCCGGCGTCCTGCTCCTCCTGCACGGCGTGCAGCAACGCGAAGGCCCCTTCCAGGACCCCGCGCCCGGCCGCACCGGACAGCGGCCCGCCGGGGCCGGCCGGGGACACCGTCCGTGGCGGCCCGTTCCGTGGCGGCCCGTTCCGTGGCGGTTCCGGGGCGGCCGTGGCCGCCGTCTCCGATCGGTGCACGTGTCTACCCCCGTGGTCACGTGTGGGCCCCGTCCGGTACCGGACGGGGTGCGGTGGCGGGCGCGACACGCCGACGAACCGGCACGGCACCGCCCGGACCAGGGTGGGTTGCGCGCATGGGCCGATTCTTTGCCGAAAGGTTGTCGCCCAGCCCACCGATGTGAGGAGACTGTGAAATCGGGGCGGACGGGGGGTGGGCGCAATGCTGCGGTTGTGTCTGTCGGGACCGGTGGAAGTGCTCGTGCGCGAGGCGCCGGTCGATCTCGGGCCGCCCCAACGCCGGGCGGTACTGGCCGCGTTGGCCGTGGACGTCGGCCGGCCCGTCCCGGTGGAGGCGCTCGTCGACCGGGTCTGGGGCGCCGATCCGCCCGAGGGTGCCCGCCGCGCCCTGTACGCGCACGTCGCCCGCATCCGGCGGCTGGCCGAGCGCCTCGACGACAGCGGCGCGGGACGATTACCGGTGCTGCGGCGCGCCGGCGGCTACCAGCTCGACCTCGACCCCGACCGTGTCGACCTGCACCGCTTCCAGCGCCTGGCCGCGACCGCCCGCGACGACACGCTGCCCGCCCGCACCCGTGCCGCTCACCTGCGCGAGGCCCTCGCCCTGTGGCGCGGCGAGCCGTTCGCGGGACTGCCCGGGACCTGGCCCGCCCGGATGCGCGAGACCTGGCGGCGGCAGCGCGTGGACGCCGCCGTACGGCTCGCGGACATCGAGATCGACAGCGGCGACCCGGCCGCCGTGGTCGGCCGGTTGACGGACCTGCTCGGCGAGTACCCGCTGACGGAACCCCTGGCGGAGGCCCTCATGCGGGCCCTGCACGCGGCCGGCGACAGCGGCGAGGCGCTGCGCTGCTACGCCCAGACCCGCAGCCGCCTGGTGGAGGAGCTCGGCACGGAACCCGGCCGTCGGCTCTGGGAACTGCACCAGCGGATTCTCCGGGACCACCCCACCGCCCCCGGCGGCGCGCACCCGGCGCCCCCCGCGGCCGTACGGCCGGCCCCCGCCCCTCCCGCCGGCCGGGACGCGGCCGGGCACCGCGCGCCGCAACCACCGCCCGCCGCCCCGGTCGGACCCCGGACCGCCCCCGGGACCCGCGCCGGCACCCCGTACACCGCGCCCGCCCAACTCCCGCCGAGCGCAGCCGGTTTCACCGGTCGCGTCGACGAACTCGCCCTCCTGGACGGGCTGCTGGCGGACCTCGGACGACAGCCGGCCGCGGCCGGCGTGTCCGCCCTGTCGGGCATGGGCGGCGTCGGCAAGACCGCACTCGCCGTCCACTGGGCCCGGCAGGCGCGCCCGGCCTTCCCCGACGGGCAGTTGTACGTGAACCTGCGCGGCTACGACCCCAGCGGCGCGCCGCTGCCCGCGGACCGCGCCCTGCGCGGGTTCCTGGAGGCGCTCGGGGTGCCCGCCGCCCGGGTGCCGGAGTCGCCCGACGCCCAGGTCGGCCTGTACCGCAGCCTGCTGTCCGGCCGCCGGGTCCTGGTGGTCCTCGACAACGCCAGGAACGCCGACCAGGTACGGCCGCTGCTGCCCGGTGCGGCGGGCTGCCTGGCCCTGGTGACCAGCCGCGCCCCGCTGACCGGACTCGCCGCCGCGGAGGGCGCCCGGCTGCTCGCCCTCGGCCTGCTCGGTGCCGAGGAGAGCCGCGAACTGCTCGCCGCCCGGCTGGGCGCCGCCCGGGTGGCCGCCGAGGCCGCCGCGGTCGACGAGATCGTCGTCCGGTGCGCCGGGCTGCCGCTCGCCCTCGCGGTCGTCGCCGCCCGCGCCGCCGCCCGTCCCGACGCGCCCCTCGCCGGCTCCGCCGAGGAACTGCGCACCGCCGAGCGGATCCTGGACCCCCTGGACACCGGCGACCCGGCCACCGCGGTCCGGACGGTCTTCGACTGGTCGTACCGCACCCTCGGCCCGGCGGCCGCCCGGCTCTTCCGGTTCCTCGGCCTGCATCCCGGCCCCGACGCCGACCTGACCTCGCTGGCCGCGCTGGCGGGCACGGGCGTGGGCCGGGTCCGGGCCCAGGTGGCCGAACTGACCGCGGCCCACCTGCTGACCGAGACCACCCCGGGCCGCTACACCTGCCACGACCTGCTGCGCGCGCACGCCGTCGAACTGGCCGCCGAGCACGACGACGCGCGCGCGGTACGGGCCGCGAGCCGCCGGGTCCGCGACCACTACCTGCACACCGCGTACGCGGCCGACGCCCTGCTGACCCGCCGCCACCACCCGATGTCCCTCGCACCGGCCGAACCCGGCGCGCTGCCGCGCCCGCTGGCCGACTGCGACGAGGCGCTGGCCTGGCTGATCGCCGAACAGCCCGTGCTGCTGTCGGCCGTCGAGCGCCCGGCCCCGGGCCTGGACGCCCACACCTGGCAGCTGGCCGCGACCCTGACGACGTTCCTCGAACGCCAGGGCAACTGGCAGGCCCTCACCGACGTCCACACCGCCGCCCTGCGCGCGGCCGGGCACCACGACGACCTGGCCGGTCAGGCGGCCGCCCACCGCGGCCTGGGCCTGGCCCGCTTCCAGCTGCGGGACGCGCTGGGCGCCCGGCACCACCTCACCCGCGCCCTCGGCCTCTTCCGGCGCCTGGACAACCACCCCGGCCAGGCACGCACCTGCCAGAACCTGGCCAAGATGGCCTGGGCACACGGCGCGACCCGGGAGGCACTGCAGTACGCGCGCCGCTCCCTTGAGCACTTCCGGCTCGCGCACGACCGCGGCGGCCAGGCGGTCGCCCTCAACGACATCGGCTGGTACCTGGCCGAACTCGGCGAGCTGCGCGAGGCGCTGGAGCACTGCCGGCAGGCGCTGCCGCTCGTCCAGGCGACGGGCGACCTGAGCGGCCAGGCGCACACCTGGGACAGCCTCGGCTACATCCACCGGCACCTGGGCCGGCACGCCACGGCCGTGGAGTGCTACGACCGCGCCCTCGCCCTCTTCCGCAAGACGGGCGACCGCCGCAGCGAGGCCGTCGGCCTCTCCTATCTCGGCGACACCCACGAGGCGGCCGGCGCGCCCGGTCCCGCGCTCGACGCCTGGAGCCGGGCCCTGGACCTCTTCGACGAACTGGGCCTGCCGGAGGCCGAGGCCCTGCGCACCAAGATCCGCGACCGCACCCCGGCACGCCGCACCGCGCACCCCGCTTAGGCTCCTCACGTGAACGCACTCTCCGACTTCGGCCCCGCCACAGGCGTCGGCTCGCTCCCCGGCACCGACGCCCGGGAGGCCGCCAAGACCGCGACCGGCAGCTTCGAGGACTTCCCCTTCCTGCCCGAGCTGCCCGCCCGCGGCCCCGGCGCCGACATGATCGGCCGCACTGCGGGCCTGCTCGTCGAGCTGTACGCGCGCGTGGAGCCCAGCGGCTGGCGGATCGGCGACCGGCCGGGCCGCGACACCCGGCGGGCCAGGTCCTGGCTGGGCCAGGACCTGGACGCGCTGGAGGAGTTCACCCAGGAGTACGCGGGCCCGCTGAAGGTGCAGGCGGTCGGGCCCTGGACGCTGGCCGCCGCCCTGGAGCTGCGCAACGGCGAGTCCGCCCTCTCCGACCCCGGCGCCAGCCGCGACCTCGCCGCCTCCCTCGCCGAGGGCCTGCGGCTGCACCTCGCGGAACTGCGGCGCCGCATCCCCGGCGCCCGCCTGGTCCTCCAGCTCGACGAGCCGTCCCTCACCGCCGTACTGCGCGGCCACGTGAAGACCGCCTCCGGCTACCGCACCCACCGCGCGGTGGACCGCCAGCTCGTCGAGTCCACCCTGCG
This sequence comes from Streptomyces sp. NPDC086777, assembly GCF_040702065.1. Classification (NCBI taxonomy): domain Bacteria; kingdom Bacillati; phylum Actinomycetota; class Actinomycetes; order Kitasatosporales; family Streptomycetaceae; genus Streptomyces; species Streptomyces sp. NPDC086777. The sequence goes on from NZ_JBFBJI010000031.1 coordinate 4,981, forward strand.
CGACGTGCTCGGCGTGCACGCCGACGGCCCGGTCGTCGTCCACTCGTGCGCCCCGGACGTCCCCTTCGCGCTGCTGCGCCGCGCCGGGGCCGCCGCCGTCTCCTTCGACTTCTCACTCCTCACCGAACGTGACGACGACGTGATCGGCGAGGCGGTGGAGGCGGGCACCCGGCTCTTCGCCGGTGTCGTGCCGGGCACGGACACGGCATTGTCAGACCCTGCCGGTAGCGTCATGGGTGTCAGGACGCTGTGGCGCAGGCTGGGGCTGCGGCCGGGGCTTCTCGCGGAGTCCGTCACGGTCACCCCGGCGTGCGGGCTGGCGGGCGCTTCCCCCGCGTACGCCCGGGAGGCACTCGCCCACTGCGTCCGGGCGGCGAGATCACTCGCGGACAACCCAGAGTAACGGGAGGAACACGGTGGCCGGCGACAGGCAGCAGGCGGAGACGGCAGTGCCCGCCGAGGCACGGGAGAAGCACGCGCGGCTCGCTGAGCAGATCGAGGAGCACCGCTTCCGGTACTACGTGAAGGACGCTCCGGTCATCAGCGACGCGGAGTTCGACAAGCTCCTCAAGAGCCTGGAGGCGCTGGAGGACGAGCACCCCGAGCTGCGCACCCCCGACTCGCCGACCCAGAAGGTCGCCGGGGCGTACGAGACGGAGTTCACGGCGGTCGAGCACCGCGAGCGGATGCTGTCGCTGGACAACACGTTCAACGACGACGACCTCGCGGCCTGGGCCGAGCGGATCCACAAGGAACTGGGCGCACAGGAGTACCACTTCCTGTGCGAGCTGAAGGTCGACGGTCTCGCCGTCAACCTCACCTACGAGCACGGCCGCCTCACCCGCGCGGCGACCCGCGGCGACGGCCGGGCCGGCGAGGACATCACGCCCAACGTCCGTACGATCGCGGAGATCCCCGACCGGCTGGACGGCGAGCGGGTCCCCGACCTGGTCGAGATCCGCGGCGAGGTCTACTTCCCGATGGAGAAGTTCGCCGAGCTCAACGAACGCCTGGTCGCGGCCGGGGACAAGCCGTTCGCCAACCCGCGCAACGCTGCGGCCGGTTCGCTGCGCCAGAAGGACCCGCGGGTCACCGCCTCCCGCCCGCTGCACATGGTCGTCCACGGCATCGGCGCCCTGGCCGGTTTCGAGGGCCTGAACCGGCTCTCCGAGGCCTACGAGCTGCTCAAGACCTGGGGCCTGCCCACCTCCCCGCACAACAGGGTGGTCGACGACCTCGACGGCGTACGGGAGTTCATCGCCTACTACGGCGAGAACCGGCACTCCGTCGAGCACGAGATCGACGGCGTCGTCGTGAAGCTGGACGAGATCCGGCTCCAGGGGCGCCTCGGCTCGACGGCCCGCGCCCCCCGGTGGGCGATCGCGTACAAGTACGCGCCGGAGGAGGTCAACACCAAGCTGATCGACATCAAGGTGGGCGTCGGCCGCACCGGGCGCGTCACGCCGTACGCGCAGGTCGAGCCGGTCACCGTGGCCGGCAGTGAGGTGGAGTTCGCCACCCTGCACAACCAGGAGGTCGTCAAGGCCAAGGGCGTGCTGATCGGCGACACCGTGGTGCTGCGCAAGGCCGGTGACGTCATTCCGGAGATCCTCGGCCCGGTCGTCGACCTGCGCGACGGCAGCGAGCGGGAGTTCGTGATGCCGGCCGAGTGCCCGGAGTGCGGGACGCCGCTGCGGCCGATGAAGGAGGGCGACATCGACCTCCGCTGCCCCAACGCCCGTGCCTGCCCCGCCCAGCTGAGAGAGCGGGTGTCCTATCTCGCGGGCCGTGAGTGCCTGGACATCGAGCACTTCGGCGGGGTCGCGGCGGCCGCGCTCACCCGGCCGCTGGAGCCCGCCGACCCGCCGCTGGTCGACGAGGGCGACCTGTTCGACCTCACCGTCGAGAAGCTGCTGCCCATCAAGGCGTACGTCCTCGACCAGGACAGCGGGCTGCCCAAGCGCGACCCGAAGACGGGCGAGGAGAAGGTCGTCACGGTCTTCGCCAACCAGAAGGGCGAGCCCAAGAAGAACACCCTCGCGCTGCTCCAGAAGATCGAGGAGGCGAAGACCCGCCCGCTCGCCCGCTTCCTCAACGGCCTGTCCATCCGGCACGTCGGGCCGGTCGCCGCGCAGGCGCTGGCCCGCGAGTTCCGCTCCATCGACCGCATCGAGCAGGCCACCGAGGAGGAGCTGTCGAACATCGACGGCGTCGGCGGCATCATCGCGACCGCTCTCAAGGAGTGGTTCGCCGAGGAGTGGCACCGCGAGATCATCCGAAAGTGGAAGGCCGCTGGAGTCCCGCTGGAGGACGAGTCCACCGGAGAGGACGAGGGACCGCGTCCGCTGGAGGGCCTCACCGTCGTCGTGACCGGAACCCTGGAGCACTACACCCGGGACGGCGCCAAGGACGCGCTGCAGAGCCGCGGGGCCAAGGTGACCGGCTCGGTGTCGAAGAAGACCGCGTTCGTGGTCGTCGGTGACAACCCCGGATCCAAGTACGACAAGGCGATGCAGCTGAAGGTTCCCGTTCTGAACGAGGACGGATTTGTCGTCCTTTTGGAGCAGGGACCGGACGCCGCGGCCGAAGTCGCCCTTCCGACCGAGGAGTAGCGGTTGAAGGCCACCCGTTCGGCGCATATCAGATGCATACGGGTGACCGGGGTGCAATCGGGCAACCGTCTACGACCGGTGCCCGTGGAAGCCTTCTGCGGCCTACTGTTGAGACGTGCACCTGCCGTGCCCAGCTCGGTCGGAGCATTCCCGTGCTCCGGCAGGGCACGGACCGCATGGCGTGGGCACCGCCGGCTGTGAGAGGGACGGGAATGGAACCGACCGAGAGCGCCGCCACGGGCGCGCGGCTGCCGCTGCGCCGCCGGGCGTGCGCGTGGCGGGGGAGCCGGTGGACGGTGCGGGGCGGCCGGCGTCCCGGCATGCCCGGTACCCCGGGGATGCCGGCGGCGAGCGCCGCGGCGGACGCCCGGGACCCGCTGCCACTGGCCGCCGTCGAGCCGCCGCCCGGTCTGGTCGGCACCGAACACGAACGGCATCTGTCCTGGCCCGCGCTGCCCGCCGGTACCGTCGCGGCCGCCGCGTTCGTCCTCGGTGCGGGGTTCTACCGCGCGTTCTCCGACGGTCACGCCCTCTTCCCGTCCGGCACGGTCGGCTGGTCGCTGGCCGTGCTGACCGGCATCATCGTCGGCCACCTCGTCCTGCTCGGCCGCGCCCGCTGGTGGGGCGGCACCGGCTCCGGCGCCGCCCTCACCCTCGCCGTCCTCCTGCTGTACGGCTGGGTGCCGGCCGGCATGGTCAGCCTCACCGTCGTCGTCCTGGTCGGCATAGCCAGGCGTCACCGCTGGCGGCAGGGCGTCCTGCACGGCGCCGTGGACATCCTCGGCATCGGCGCCGGCGCGCTGGTGCTCCTCGTGTGCGGACGTGTCCCGACCGTCGAGTCGCCCTGGAACCCAGGCAGTTGGAGCGTGGCCACCGCTCCCGAGGTCGTACTCGTCGCGGTCGCCTACCTCGCCGTCACCCGCGCCCTGCTCTGGTACCTGCACGCACCCCGCGGTGGCGGCCTGCCCACCGTCGCCCGCACCGCCCTGATGCGGCAGGGCCTGGTCGCCGTCGCGCTGCTCGGCATCGCCCCGCTGATCTGCGTGGTCGCCGTCGCCCAGCCGCTGCTGCTGCCGCTGTTCGCCATCCCGCTGGTCGCCCTGGACTCCACCCTGTGGATAGCCCGGGCCCGCGCCGAGGAACAGCTGCGCGACCCGCTGACCGGGCTGCCCAACCGGCAGTGGCTGCTGGAACGGATCTGGACCGCCCTCGACGACGCCGAGCGCATCGGTGCCCGCTCCGCCCTCATGCTGATCGACCTCGACCGGTTCCGTTCGGTCAACGACACGCTCGGTCATCTCGCCGGTGACCGGCTGCTCCTGCAGATAGCCGACCGGCTGCGGGCCGCGCTGCCGCGCGGTGCGGAGGTGGCCCGGCTCGGCGGCGACGAGTTCGCGGTCTTACTCCCGGTCGCCGACTCCACGACCTCGGCCACCCGGGTGGCGCGCGGCCTGGTCACGGCCCTCTCCTCGCCGCTCGACCTCGACGGCCTCACCCTCGTCCTGGAGGCCAGCGCCGGGGTCGCCGTCTTCCCCGACCACGCGCTCGACGCGGAGGGCCTGCTGCGCCGCGCGGACGTGGCGATGTACCAGGCCAAGCGGGACCGTACCGGCGTCGAGGTGTACGAGTCCAAGCGGGACTCCAACACCCCCGACCGGCTGGGCCTGCTGGGAGATCTGCGGCGCGCCCTGGACGCCCACGAGGTGCAGCTGCACTACCAGCCGAAGGTGCGCTTCGACGGCCAGGTGGCCGGTCTCGAGGCGCTGGTGCGGTGGGTCCACCCGGAGCGCGGGAAGGTGCCGCCGGACGAGTTCATAGCGATCGCCGAGTCCTCCGGGCTGATGCCCCATCTGACGGAGTACGTGCTGGAGACCGCGCTCGGGCAGGTCGCCGAGTGGCGGGCGCAGGGGCTGCGGGTGCCGGTGGCGGTCAACGTCTCGCCGCGCGACGTCCACACGCCGGGGTTCGCCGGCCTGGTGGCGGCGCGGCTGGCGCGGCACGGGGTGCCGGCCGGGGCGCTGCAGCTGGAGATAACCGAGCACGTGCTGCTGGAGGACCCGCAGCGGGCCGCCGACACCCTGGCGGGGCTGAACGGGCACGGCGTGAAGATGTCGCTCGACGACTTCGGCACCGGGTACTCGTCGCTCGTGCACCTGCGGCGGCTGCCGGTGAGCGAGCTGAAGATCGACCGGTCCTTCGTGGCCCGGCTGGCGGTCGACAACGAGGACGCGGAGATCGTGCGCTGCACGGTCGACCTCGCGCATTCGCTGGGGCTGCTGGTGGTCGCGGAGGGCGTGGAGGACGACGAGACGTGGGAGCGGCTGCGGGACCTGGGGTGTGACGCCGTGCAGGGGTGGCTGGTGGCCGCGGCGATGCCGCCGGAGGAGACGACGGCATGGCTGCTGGCGCGGGGGGCGCGGGGGTGGCAGCGGCCGCGGGCCGTGTTGCCGGCGGCCGAGTAGTTTCCCACCCACCCGTACACCGTTTCCCAAGAGGTGAGCGTCTGCCGTGGGGATGCGGTCGCGTCGGCGGCTGCGGGTGCGTTGTGGTTGCCCGCGCGGTTCCCCGCCCCCTTCGGGGGGCGCGAACCTCGGGGCGCCAAGAGGTCATGGGGTGCTGAAGTGCCCCACCAGCAGCGCCAGTCTCGTCTCGTGGGCCTCCTCCGGAAGGCGGCCGCTGCGCATCAGTGTGACCATGCCGTGCAGGCCCGCCCAGAACGTCTCCGTCAGGATGCCGGGGTCGTCGTCGCCCACCGCGATCGGCTCGACCGCCCGCACCAGCTCTCCGAATGCCGCCCACAGGGCCTCGGGCGCCTCCTGGGTCGCGAACGGGAGGTCCACCCGGTGGGTGAACATCGCGTCGTACAGCGCGGGGCGCCGGCGGCCGAACGACGTGTAGGCCCGCGCCACCGCCGCCAGTGACTCCCGGGTGCCCTTCGCCGCCGTACGGGCCGTCCGCAGCTCCGCCGCCATCTCCGCGAAGCCCTGGACGGCCACCGCCGCCATGATCGCGTCCTTGCCCTTGAAGTGGCTGTAGAGGACCGGCTGGCTGTACTCGATCTCGGCGGCCAGGCGACGTGTCGTCACCGCGTCCCAGCCCTCCGTCTCGGCGAGTTCCCGCGCTGCCGTGACGATCAGCTGCTCGCGCTCTGCCCGTTCGCGTTCCCGGCGGTTCTGAATCGACATGCTCCGGATTCTAGCAGTGCTAGCCAATCTGTCGATGCTCTGCTAGCTTCGCTATCAGTCCTAGCGCTGCTAGAAAAACATCAACAGGGGGCCACCATGACCGTCACCGCCTACACGCTCGCCGTCCTGCTCGACCTGTTCTGCCTGTTCCTCGGCTACCGGTTCCTGTTCCAGCCGGGGCCCGCCGCCGCCGGATACGGCGTCCCCGCCGACCCGGAGGGGGATGCCGGCGCCTACCTGACGGTCAAGGGCATCAAGGACGGCACCTTCGGTGTCATGGGCCTTGCCCTGCTCGCCTTCGCCGGCGCCCGTGCCGAGGCCTGGTTCATGCTCTGCGTGGCACTCGTGCCGCTCTGCGACACGCTGGTGGTGCTGCGGCACGGCGGCACGAAGGCGGTCGCCTACGGGATCCACTTCGCCACCGCGATCGTCGTGCTGATCGGCGCCGCTCTGCTGTTCCTCGTCTGACCGGGCGACACGTCGTCATCACCAGGGGGTCGGAAATGTCATTGTTCGTACCGAAGTTCGATGAATCCGTGATCGTGCGCGAGGCCGACGCCGAGGTCGTCGGCGGTGACCCGGTCGGCGTCCGGCTGCTCGCCGACAGCAGCGCCACCGGCGGCGCCCTGTCCACCGTGCGCGTCACCCTCGGCGAGGGCGCCGACGGTGCCGTGCCGCACCTGCACCGCAACTCCGCCGAGCTGTTCTACCTGCTCGACGGCGCCGCCGACGTCCTCTCCGGCGACGACGTCCTCACCGCCGAACGCGGTGACCTGGTCGTCGTACCGCCCGGCAGGCCGCACGCCTTCGCCGCCGTTCCGGGCAGCACCGCCGACATCCTGATCGTCATCACACCCGGCGTGGAGCGCTTCGAGTACTTCCGCCACCTGCAGCGCCTGCGACTGGGTGAGGCCACCCTGGAGAGCCTCCTTGCGGTGCAGGAGCTGTACGACAACCACTACCTGCGGAGCGAGGCCTGGGACACCCGGCACTGAAACCGTTTAACGGCTACCCGGCCCGGCCCCATAGGATTGGCTCCAAACCACACACACTCACCCCAGAGGAACGCTGCATGCCTGGCATCACGCGCGAGGAGGTCGCCCACCTCGCCCGGCTGGCGCGTCTGGAGCTGAAGCCCGAAGAACTCGAACACTTCGCCGGCCAGCTGGACGACATCATCGGCGCGGTCGCCCGCGTCAGCGAGGTCGCCGACCAAGACGTACCGCCGACCTCGCACCCGCTGCCGCTGACGAACGTCATGCGCGCGGACGAGGTCCGTCCCTCGCTCACCCCCGTGCAGGCGCTCTCCGGCGCCCCGGCCCAGGAGCAGCAGCGTTTCAAGGTGCCGCAGATCCTGGGGGAGGACTAGACAGCCATGACGGACATCATCAAGCTCGGCGCCGCCGAGATCGCCGCGAAGATCGCCGCCGGCGAGCTCACGGCCGTCGAGGTCACCGAGGCCCACCTGGCCCGGATCGACGCCGTCGACGAGAAGGTGCACGCCTTCCTGCACGTCGACCGCGAGGGCGCCCTGGCGCAGGCCCGTGCCGTCGACGCGAAGAAGGCCCGGGGCGAGAAGCTCGGCCCGCTCGCCGGCGTCCCGCTCGCGCTCAAGGACATCTTCACCACCGAGGGCGTGCCGACCACCGTCGGCTCGAAGATCCTCGAAGGCTGGATCCCGCCGTACGACGCCACGCTCACCAAGCGGCTGAAGGCCGCCGACGTGATCATCCTCGGCAAGACCAACATGGACGAGTTCGCCATGGGGTCCAGCACCGAGAACAGCGCGTACGGGCCCACCGGCAACCCCTGGGACCTCACCAAGATCCCCGGCGGCTCCGGTGGCGGTTCGTCCGCGGCCCTCGCCTCCTTCCAGGCGCCGCTCGCCATCGGCACCGACACCGGCGGGTCCATCCGCCAGCCGGCCGCCGTCACCGGCACGGTCGGCGTCAAGCCGACGTACGGCGCGGTGTCCCGGTACGGCATGGTCGCCTTCTCCAGCTCCCTGGACCAGGGCGGCCCCTGTGCCCGTACGGTCCTGGACGCGGCTCTCCTCCACGAGGTCATCGCCGGACACGACCCGATGGACTCGACCTCCATCGACGCGCCCGTGCCGCCGGTCGTCGAGGCCGCCCGCAACGGCAGCGTGGCCGGCATGCGCGTCGGCGTCGTCAAGCAGTTCCGCGGCGAGGGCTACCAGGCCGGCGTCATCCAGCGGTTCGACGAGTCCGTCGCGCTGCTGAAGGAGCTGGGCGCCGAGATCGTCGAGCTGGACTGCCCGTCCTTCGACCTCGCGCTGTCGGCGTACTACCTGATCGCGCCCAGCGAGTGTTCGAGCAACCTCGCCCGCTTCGACGGCCTGCGCTACGGCCTGCGGACCGGCGACGACGGCGGCCACTCCGCCGAAGAGGTCACCTCGCTCACCCGTGAGGCGGGCTTCGGTCCCGAGGTCAAGCGCCGCATCATGCTCGGCACCTACGCGCTGAGCAGCGGGTACTACGACGCGTACTACGGCTCCGCCCAGAAGGTCCGCACGCTCATCACGCGGGACTTCGAGAAGGCCTTCGAGCAGGTGGACGTCATCGTGTCGCCCACGACGCCGACCACCGCCTTCGCGATCGGCGAGCGCGCCGACGACCCGATGGCCATGTACCTGGCCGACCTGTGCACCATCCCGACGAACCTCGCGGGCAACGCGGCGATGTCGCTGCCCTGCGGTCTCGCCCCGGAGGACAACCTCCCGGTGGGTCTGCAGATCATCGCCCCGGCGCTGAAGGACGACCGCCTTTACAAGGTCGGCGCCGCCGTCGAGGCCGCCTTCGTGGAAAGGTGGGGGCACCCGCTCCTGGAGGAGGCACCGTCGCTGTGAGCAACGCACTGTCGAAGGCCAAGGGCTTCAAGAAGTCGAAGTCCGGTACGTACCTGTCCATGGCCACCACCGCCTTCGGCGCGGTCGGTGTCGCCAAGCAGATCAAGAAGGCCCGCGCCGAGCACGACACGCTCCGGCTCATCGACGCCACCGTGTCCGCCGTCGCGATCGTCACCGGTTTCGCCCTGCTGTACCGCGAGCTGAAGCGGCTGGGCGACGACGACGTCCTGCTGGGCTGAGAGGGAAGTTTCACCGTGACCACCACGACCGACCTGGTGTCGTACGAGGACGCGCTGGCGTCCTACGACCCCGTCATGGGCCTTGAGGTCCATGTCGAACTCGGCACCAGGACCAAGATGTTCTGCGGCTGTTCGACCGAGCTGGGCGCCGAGCCCAACTCGCAGACCTGCCCGACCTGCCTCGGCCTGCCCGGCGCGCTCCCGGTCGTCAACGCGACCGGCGTCGAGTCCGCGATCAAGATCGGCCTCGCGCTGAACTGCGAGATTGCCGAGTGGTGCCGCTTCGCCCGGAAGAACTACTTCTATCCGGACATGCCGAAGAACTTCCAGACCTCCCAGTACGACGAGCCGATCGCCTTCAACGGTTACCTCGACGTACAGCTGGAGGACGGGGAATCCTTCCGCGTGGAGATCGAGCGCGCCCACATGGAGGAGGACACCGGCAAGTCGACGCACGTCGGCGGCGCCACCGGCCGTATCCACGGCGCGTCCCACTCCCTGCTCGACTACAACCGCGCCGGTATCCCGCTCATCGAGATCGTCACCAAGCCGATCGAGGGCGCGGGCGAGCGCGCTCCCGAGGTCGCGCGGGCGTACGTCCGTGAGCTGCGCGAGGTCATCCGGGCGCTCGGTGTCTCCGAGGCCCGCATGGAGATGGGCCAGATGCGCTGCGACGTGAACCTGTCGCTGCGACCCAACGGCACCGCGAAGTTCGGCACCCGCTCCGAGACCAAGAACGTGAACTCGCTGCGGTCCGTGGAGCGCGCGGCCCGCTTCGAGATCATGCGGCACGCGGCCGTGCTGTCCTCCGGCGGCACGATCATCCAGGAGACCCGGCACTTCCACGAGGACACCGGGTCGACGACCTCGGGCCGCGTGAAGGAGGAGGCCGAGGACTACCGGTACTTCCCGGAGCCCGACCTGGTCCCCGTGGCGCCCTCGCGCGAGTGGGTCGAGGAGATCCGCGCCGCGCTGCCGGAGATGCCGCTGGCCCGCCGCAACCGGCTGCTCGCCGAGTGGGGCGTCTCCGCGGTGGAGATGCAGGCGATCATCAACGCCGCCGCGCTCGACCTGATCGTCGCCACCATCGACGCCGGGGCCGACGCGGCCTCCGCCCGCAAGTGGTGGATGGGCGAACTGGCGCGCAGCGCCAACGAGTCGGGCACCTCGCTCGACGAGCTGGCGATCACCCCGGCGCAGGTCGCCCGGGTCACCGAGCTGGTCTCGAAGGGTGACCTGAACGACAAGCTGGCCCGCCAGGTCATCGAGGGCGTCCTCGCGGGCGAGGGCACCCCGGACGAGGTCGTCGACAAGCGGGGCCTGAAGGTCGTCTCCGACGACGGCGCGCTGACCGCCGCCGTCGAGGAGGCCATCGCCGGCAACCCGGGCGTCGCCGACAAGATCCGCGGCGGCAAGGTGGCCGCGGCCGGTGCCCTGGTCGGCGCGGTCATGAAGGCGACCCGCGGCCAGGCCGACGCGGCCCGCGTCAAGGAGCTGATCCTGGAGAAGCTGGGCGTCAGCGAGGGCTGAGCAGGCGCCACGACCTGGTACGGCCCCGGAGGCAGCGCCTCCGGGGCCGTACCCGTGTCACAGGCGGCGGCCCACGATCCGGGCGAAGCCGAGCAGCCGCCCCCGGTCCGCCGTCACCAGCTCCACCGACTCCCGGGCCATCCGGGCCATCTCCGGGTACGGGCTCTCCGCGGCGCACACCTCGCTCCACAGCAGCCAGTCGCGCCAGCCGTCCTCCAGCCAGTCGGCGGCCTCGACCTGCACGGCCCCGCTGCGGGTCCAGTGCCGGTGCCACCAGCCGGGGGAGTGGAACGCCCAGAAGCCGGGGTCCCAGTGCGCCTTCAGGTGCTCGGGCGGCTCGGTGCCGTCGAGTTCCTCGCGCACCGCGGGCACGACGATCCCGATCCTGCCGCCGGGCTTGAGCAGCCGGGTGAGCGTGGGCAGGTAGAGGTCGGCGGTGCCGAAGTACTGGTACGCGTCGACCGAGACGATCGCGTCGAAGCTGCCCTCGGCGAAGGGCAGGTCGTGGGCTTCCACGTGCACCGGCTGCACACGGTCGGCGAACCCGGCCTCGGCGATCCGCCCGGCGTTGTCGTCGGGCCCGATCCACAGGTCGGCGGCGGTGACCTGCGCGTGGAACTCCCTGGCCAGGAAGATCGAGGTCATCGCTCGGCCGCAGCCCAGGTCGAGCACGCGCGCGCAGGGGGGCAGGGCGTCCAGACCGAGGGCGGGGGCCAGCCATTCCAGCAGCCACAGGGCGTGCGGGCCCATCTGGTTCTCGACGGCCCAGCGGGGGTCGTAGGTGCTGCTGAGCGGATAGCGGGGGAGGGTCAGGCGGTCAGTGAGGGATGCGTCCTTCGACGGTGCGGGAGAGACGGCGTCGGACATGGCTGAACGGGCTCCTTGTGATCTTCGTAGTGGAAGGCGATGCGTAGGAGCTCATTCGAACCGTCAAACAATGCACCCGCTTCGGTCGTCGGCGAGGGGCCGATGGAGGCTGACCAGCGGAAGCTAGCAGTTGTCCCGTTGCTGCGCAGCCGATTTCCCCGGGTGCGGGCAGTACGCTCGCCCGCCATGACCGCACACGCCGAGTCCGAGTCCGACACCGGGACATCCGGAACATCTGGAACATCCGGAACACCGGGGGCGGAGGCCGCGGACGACGAGGACGAAGACCTCTACGAGGACGCCCGCCGGGCCCGCTGGACCGCGACCGTGACCGGGGCGCTGCTGGCCCTGATGGGGCTCACCGCCGCGCTGATGAGAGTGGGCGGCGCAGTGGCCGCCCTGGTGCCGGCCGCCTACGGCTCGGGATCCGCCGTGTGCGTGTTCGCGGCGGTGTTGGGGGCCCGCGGCCGTACCCGCTGGGCCCTCTGGCTGATGATCCTCGGGGTCATGATCATGGCTCTCGGCGACCAGTTCGACTGACGCACCGGACCGGCACCGGGCGGCCCGGCCACCGCGCCGTCCATGAGAGGCTCGGCGGTGCCGGCCGAGGACGCGGTGGAACTGGAGAAGAACGATGTACGCGATATCCCTGGGTGACGACGCCGAACTGCGCCCACTGGAGCCCTGGCACGCCGAGGAGTTCCTGGCGCACCTGGACCGCGGGCGGGAGTTCATCGGACGGTTCATCTCCTTCGGCTCCAAGGAGAAGGACGTGCCCGCCGCGCGGGCCATGCTCCAGCGGTACGCCGACATGCGCGCCGCCGACACCGGCTCCCTGCACGGCCTGTGGCTGGAGGGCACGCTGGTCGGCGGGGTGCTCTTCCTGAACTTCGACGCCGAACGCGGGAACGCCGAGGTCGGCTGCTGGCTGGAGCCGGCCGGCACCGGGCGCGGACTCGTCACCCGCGCGATGCGGGTACTGCTCGACTTCGCGGTCGACCAGCGCGGCATCCACCGGATCGAGTGGGTCGCCGCCTCGGACAACGAGCCCAGCCTGAACGTGGCCCGGCGGCTGGGGATGACCCGCGATGGCGTACACCGTCAGGCGCACCCCTATGGTGGCGTACGGCACGACCTGGAGGTGTGGTCGATCCTCGCCCCGGAATGGCGTGAAGCGCGCGTGCGTGCCGCAGCGAACGATCATTAAGACGCCTCTCAGACAGGATCCGTACGGTGCCGGACATGGGAACCAAGACAGCTGACGAGACCGGTGCCACGACGGGTGCCGAGGCCACGACCGACGAGGAGAAGGTGAGCGCCACCAAGACCGCCGGCGACGGGACGGAGTCCGCCACCGAGGCCGGGACCGAGCCGGAGGCGGCGGCCGCCGACGGCGCGGACACCGACCTCGACGCGGAGAAGGCGCCGAAGGCGGAGAGCGCCGCGGACGCCGAGGACGCCGAGGACGCCGAGGACGCCGAGGACGCCGAGGACCTGGAGGACGACGCCGAGTTCGCCGCGGAGCCGGCCGAGGCCGAGGGCCCGTCCGGGGTCGGCCAGGGCGCCGCCGCCGTCGTCTCCGCCGCGCTCGGCCTGGTCTCCCTCACGGGTGGCTGGATCGGGACGGTGGCCGCCGCCCGCGAGAGCCTCGTCGGCCAGCTCCAGACGTCGTCGACCGCGACCGTCGCCAAGCAGGTCAAGGAGGTGTACGGCGATGCGTGGGCGACCACCGCGCTGTGGGCCGGCCTGTTCGCACTGGCCGCGCTGCTCACCGGCGTCGTGGTGCTGGCCCGGCCCGCCTTCGGGGCCCCCGGCAAGCCGCAGGCGCCGTGGATCAAGTCGGTCGCCTGGGCGGGTGTCGCGCTCGGTGTCATCGGCCTGCTGCTCGCCGTCCTCAAGTACTCCGACGCAGTCCTCGGACTGCCGTCGACCGGCTGAGCCGGCGGCCGCGACGGCCCAGGACGGAAGGGGCCTTAGGGCGTCCGTAAGCACCTTACGGACGGTCTGAGGCCCCTTACGCGTGTCCGGGGTCCGGCCGCCCCGCGAAGATGCGGAACTCTCCCGATGTGGCGCACCCCCCTGGGAGACGAAGGTGGAGGCATCGCGGAAAGCGAAGCCCGACCACCCGATCTCACAAGGGACACCACCATGTTCGAGTACGAACTGCACCGGATCCGGTCCGCCGAACTGCGTCGGCAGGCCGAGGACGCCCGTCTCGTGCGCGAGGCCGTCCGCTCCCGGCGTGCCGCCCGCCGCGACGCCCGGGCGGCCGGGCACACCGCGGCGACGGGAGACGCCCCCGTGGCGCAGGAGGCGCATACCGACCGCCGCGGCCGGCGCCGGCTCCCACGCGCCGCGTGAACACGGGACGGCCGGGCGGCGCAGACCGCCCGGAGAACGGGAACGGGGAAGCCGGTGGCCGCACGGGGGTCGGCCACCGGCTTCCCCCGTTGCCGTCCACCGGTACGACATGCGCACCGGTGCTGTGGAAAACCGCTGCCGTGGGCTCCGGGCCCCATGCGATGCTCTGGCCTGTGGAAACCAGGTCCGTGAGTCCCGTGTTCGTAGGCCGCAACGACGAGTTGGACGCACTGAACGACGCGCTGGAGCGTGCCGGGGCCGCCGAGCCGCAGGCGCTGCTGCTCGGCGGCGAGGCCGGCGTCGGCAAGACCCGGCTGGTCGAGGAGTTCGCCACCGCCGCCTGCCGCCAGGGCGCGGTCGTCGCCCTGGGCGGCTGCGTGGAGATCGGCGCCGACGGGCTGCCCTTCGCCCCCTTCTCCACCGCGCTCCGGGCGCTGCGGGCCGCCCTGCCCGACGAGCTCGCCGAGGCCGCCGCCGGCCAGGAGGACGAGCTGGCCCGGCTGCTGCCCGAGCTCGGCGAGGCCACCTCCGGCCGCCACGACGAACAGGGCATGGCCCGCCTCTTCGAGCTGACCGCGCGCCTCCTGGAGCGGGTCGCCGCCGAGCGCACGGTGGTCGTCGCCCTGGAGGACCTGCACTGGTCCGACGCCTCCACCCGCCACCTCCTCGCCTACCTGCTGCGCACCCTGCGCACCGGCCGGCTCGTCGTCCTCGCCACCTACCGCTCCGACGACATCCACCGCCGCCACCCGCTGCGCCCCCTGCTCGCCGAACTCGACCGGCTGCGCACCGTCCGCCGCCTCGAACTCGCCCGGTTCACCCGCGAGGAGGTCGGCCGCCAGATCGCCGGCATCCTCGCCGCCGAGCCCGACCCCGCCCAGGTCGACGACATCTTCGAACGCTCCGACGGCAACGCCTTCTTCGTCGAGGAACTCGCGGTGGCCGGCGCCGAGCGCTGCTGCACCGGGCTCACCGACTCGCTGCGCGACCTGCTCCTGGTCCGGGTCGAGGCGCTGCCCGAGAGCGCCCAGCGGGTCGCCCGGATCGTCGCCGAGGGCGGCTCCACCGTCGAGTACCGGCTGCTGGCCGCCGTCGCCCAGCTCGCCGAGGACGACCTGATCGAGGCGCTGCGGGCCGCGGTCGGCGCCAACCTCCTCACCGCCACCCCGGCCGGCGACGGCTACCGCTTCCGGCACTCCCTGGTCCGCGAGGCCGTCGCCGACGACCTGCTGCCCGGTGAGCGCTCCCGGCTCAACCGCCGCTACGCCGAGGCCCTGGAGGCCGACCCCCAGCTGGTGCCGGCCGACGCGCGCGTGACCCGCCTGGCCAGCTACTGGTACCAGGCCCACGACGCGGCCAAGGCCCTGCCCGCCGCCCTCGACGCCTCCGTCGTGGCCCGCCGCCGGCACGCCTACAGCGAACAACTGCGGCTCCTGGAGCGGGCGATGGAGCTGTGGGACACCGCCCCCGAGGAGGTCCGCGCGGCCCTGCGCCCCGTCGACTACACCGATGTCTACCCTCCCTGTGGCTGCGATCCCGCCACCACACCGCTGCGCTATCTCGACCTGATGGCGGAGGCGGCCGTCGCCGGCCGTTTCTGCGGGGAGCGTGAACGCGCCCTGAAGATCACCAAGAAGGCGCTGCGGATCCTCCAGGACGAGCACGACCCGCAGCGCGCCGCCTGGTTCTGGGTACAGCGCTCCCGGCTGGTCCAGGGACTCGCCCGCGGCGACGGTCGGCAGGAACTCGGCACCGCCCAGGACCTGGTGCGTGGCCTGCCGCCGTCCGAGGTGCACGCCGACGTGCTGGCCAACGCCGCCGCCTGGTCCATGCTGCACGAGCCGGGCCCCGAGGCCTTCGCCGCCGCCGAACGGGCCGTGGAGTACGCGCGGATGGTGGGCGCCCGCGAGATCGAGCTCAACGCGCGCGTCACCCTGGGCACCCTCATGGTCGACGCCGGCGACGTCGACAACGGACTGGCGGAGCTGGAGCGGGTCAAGGACGCCGCGCTCCAGGAAGGCGTCGCCCATGTCGCGGGCCGCGCCTACACGAACCTCCCCTCCGAGCTGGAGTCGGTCGGCCGCTCCCGCGAGGCGGTGCCGATCCAGCGCGAGGGCATCGCCTTCACCCGCAGATACGGCCTGCTCGACGCCGAGGCATGGGTCTGGGGCAACCTCTCCGAGTCGCTGTACGCGATCGGCCGCTGGGACGAGGCGGCCGAGGCCGCCGCGGGCGCCCTCGGCTCCGCGGCCAGCGCCAAGCCCCGGGGCGCCGGCGCCCTGCACCTCGCCCATATCGCCCTCGCCCGGGGCGACACGGCGGAGGCCGCCCGCCGGCTCGCCATCGCGCGCGCCCACTACGGCACCCACGACCCGATGCCCCAGGCACAGCTGCCGGTCGCCCGGATCGCGATCGGGGTCGCCGCCGCGGAGGGCAGGCTGCTCGACGCCCGCGCCGAGCTGGACCGCGCCCTGGCGGCCGGCTTCCCGCCCGGCACCCACCGCTACGGATGGCCCCTGCTGCTGGCCGCCGCCACCGCCGAGGCCGACGCCCGCGCCCTGCCCGCGGGGGCCGAATGCCGCGCCGAGACGCTCGACCGGCTCGCCGGGACCGCCCGCAAGCTCGCCACCGGCGCACCCCTGTGGCAGGCGTACGAGCGCTGGACCCGCGCCGAGCTGCAGCGCGCCCGGGGCACCGGCACCGCCGCGGTCTGGTCGGACGTGGTCACCGACTTCGAGCGCCTGGACCGCCCCTACGACCTCGCCCGGGTCCGCCGCCGCCTCGCCCAGGCCCTGCTCGAAGAGGCCACCGGCGACGACGAACGCGACCGCGCGACGGAACTCCTCCGGCTGGCCGGGAGCGTCGCCGACCACCTCGGGGCCCGCCCGCTCGCGGAGGCCGTCGCCCTCCTCGCCCAGCGCGCCCGCCTCACCCTCGCCGCCCGCGCCGCCCGCCCGATCCTCGACCCCGCCGAGAGTCTCGGCCTCACCAGCCGGGAGCGCGACGTCCTGCGCCTGGTCTCGGCCGGCCGTACCAACCGCCAGATAGCGCAGGAGCTCTTCATCTCCCCGAAGACCGCGAGCGTCCACGTCTCGAACATTCTGGGCAAGCTGGGCGTTGCAGGGAGGGGCGAGGCAGCGGCGGTGGCCCACAGACTGGGGATGTTCCCCGCCGAGGCCCTCGACCCGACCAGGTAAGGGGACGGCAGAGGAGGCACCGTGTTCAACATGTTCGAGGAGCTGTTCGCACCCGGCCGCAAACACACCCACGAGGAGCAGAAGCGGCTGGAGCTGACCCGGGAGGACGTGGGGGACACGGATCCAGGACGCGGGCCGATAGACCTCGCGTCCGGCAAGGTCGTCATACGGCTTCCGCAGGAGGACCCGACGGCGGAGTCCGCGCCGGGCTCTGCGGCCGGGTCCGGGGACGAGCACGCGGCGGACCCCGAGGACGGCGAGGGGTGAGCTGCGCCGACCCCGCCGGCTAGCGCACCCGCAGCTCCAGGATCCGGTCGTCGCCCGGCTCGGGCTTGCCCCGTCCGTCGGTGTTGCTGGTCACCAGCCACAGCCTGTCGCCGCCGGCCGCCACGACCGTGCGCAGGCGGCCGTACTCGCCGGTGAGGAAGGCCTGCGGGGCCGCGGCCGCGGTCGTGCCGTCCAGGGGGATGCGCCACAGCCGCTGCCCCTTCAGCCCCGCCATCCAGATGACGCCGTCGACGTAGGCGATGCCGCTCGGGGAGGCGTCGTCGGTGTGCCACTGGGCGATCGGACTGACGTACTTCGGGTCCGACGACCTGCCCTCCGCGTTCGGCCAGCCGTAGTCGCCGCCCGGCTTGATCGCGTTCAGCTCGTCCCAGGTGTCCTGCCCGAACTCCGAGGCGAACAGCCGCTGCCTGTCGTCCCAGGCGAGGCCCTGCACGTTGCGGTGCCCGTAGGTGTAGACGGGAGAGTCCGGGAACGGGTTGCCGGGGGCGGGGTCGCCCTCCGGTGTCAGCCGCAGGATCTTGCCGCCGAGCGACTTCCTGTCCTGCGCGAGCCCCCGCTGCCCGCTCTCCCCGGTCCCCGCGTACAGCATGCCGTCCGGGCCGAAGGCGATCCGCCCGCCGTTGTGGATGAACCCCTTCGGAATCCCCTTGAAGATCGTGTCGGGGGCGCCCAGCTGCTCCTTGGCCGGCTTGCTCGGGTCCCAGAGCACGCGGACGATGCGGTTGTCGGAGGCCGACGTGAAGTACGCGTAGATCATGTGGTCGGAGGCGAAGCCGGGGGAGAGCGCGATCCCCAGCAGGCCCCCCTCGCCGGCCGCGGACACCCCGGAGACGATCCCCAGTTCCGTGATCTTCCCGGTCTTCTCGTCGACCTTGCTGATCGTCCCGTCGTCCCGGTCGGACACCAGCAGCCCGGCCCCGTCCGGCAACGGCGCCAGCCCCCACGGTGACTTCAGCCCCTCGGCGACGGTACGCACCACCTCGACCGACCCCTTGGCGGGCGCCGCCGAGTCCGACGCACGGGCCGACGCGGAGGCCCCGGAGCCGCTCGCCGACGAACCCCCGGCGAAGGACGGCGTGGGCAGGCCCCCGCCACCGCCCCCGGCGGAACACCCCGCCACCAGCAGGAGTCCGGCCGCGACCAACACAGCGGGCACAGCTCGACGTCGCACGATCACAGTCCCTCCGAAACGGCCCAGGCCCCTCCGACCGACGTTAGTACAACGAACCCCTGCTGACAGCGCCCCGTCAGGGGCGCTGGGGGCACCCCCGGCCGAAGGCTGGGGGAGGAACTGCGCGACCAGCCACGACGGTGCCGCACCCAACCACCGGCAGACCGCCGCTCCCAACCACCGGCAGAAGGTGGCCCCCAACCGCGGCCCCCGACCACCCGCAGACCGCCGCCCTTTCGGCGAGCGCTCAGTCCCAGGAGCCCTGCGCCGCAGGCAGCCGGCCCAGCTCCGCCAGATCCTCCGCCGTCAGCGAGACCTCCACCGCACCGGCGTTCTCGGCCACCCACCCCTCCCGCTTCGTCCCCGGCACCGGCACCACATGCGCCCCCTGCGCCAGCACCCACGCCAGCGCCACCTGAGCGGCGGTGACGCCCTCGCCCTCCTGCCGGCCCGCAACCCTCCGCAGACCCGCCACGATCGGCTGGTTCGCCGCCATCATCTCCGCCGTGAAGCGGGGGTGCCGCGCCCGCAGATCGTCCGGCTCGAACCCCTCACCCGGCGTGAGCGTCCCGCTCAGGAAGCCGTTGCCCAGCGGCATCGCCGCGAGGAACCCCACCCCCCGCGCCGCACACCACGGCAGCAGCGACTCCAGCGCCTCCGGCGACCACACCGACAGCTCCGCCTCGACCGCGCTCACCGGAAACACCTGCTGCACCCGCTGAAGCTGCCGCAGGGTCGCGTCATGCAGCCGCGCGCCGGACCTGCGCCCCCCACGCGCCCCCACGGCGCACAACCCCAGCGCCCGCACCTTTCCCGCCTGCACCAACTCCGCCATCGCGCCCCAGGTCTCCTCGACCGGAACCTCGGGGTCGGCGCGGTGCAACTGGTAGAGGTCTATGACATCGGTCTGCAGCCGCCGCAGCGACGCGTCGCAGGCCCGCTTCACATAGCCGGGCCGTCCGTTGGCCACGATGTGCTGGTCGCCCACCAGCAGCCCCACCTTCGTCGACACGAAGGCCTCCGCACGCCGCTCCCTGAGTACCCGCCCCAGCAGCAGCTCGTTGGTGAACGGACCGTACATGTCGGCCGTGTCAAGGAGTGTCACGCCCAGGTCCAGCGCCCGGTGCACCGCTCTCAGCGACTCCTCACCCCGCTGCCGCGACCCGCTGTACGCCCAGCTCATCGGCATGCACCCGAGTCCGACGGCCCCCACCGCGAGCGCCCCCGCACCGATCGTCCTGCGCTCCACCAGCCCGTGAACCTCCTTCTTGGTCCCCCAACCTAACCCGCCCGCCGCCGCACCCCTGACATAGCCTCCTGACCATGACCCAGGACGCATGGCTCCCCATCCCGCCCGACGAGTTCACGGACCTGCCCGACGGCCTCGACTACCTCTTCTGGAACGGCGACCAGGACTTTCCCGGTGACCCCGCCGACTGCGCCGTGTACGTCGTCCCCTACATGAAGCGGCAGCCCGTCAAGGTGGGCCCGCTGGCGGGCATGCGCAACGTCCGGCTCATCCAGACCCTCACCGCGGGTGTCGACGACATGACCGCGGCCCTCGACCTGATCGTCCCCGGGGTGCAACTCTGCAACGCCCGTGGCGTGCACGAGGCGAGCACCGCCGAACTCGCGCTCACGCTCACGCTGGCGTCCCTGCGCGGCATCCCGGGATTCGTACGGGCCCAGCAGCAGGAACACTGGCAGAGCGGCTTCCACCAGGCCCTCGCGGACAAGTCCGTCCTCATCGTCGGGTACGGCGCCATCGGTTCGGCCATCGAGGACCGGCTCGTGCCTTTCGAGATTGCGCGGGTGGCGCGCGTCGCGCGCTCCGGGCGCGCCTCGGCGCGCGGTCCCGTGCATCCGCTCACCGAACTGCCGAATCTGCTTCCGCAAGCCGACGTCGTCATCCTCTCCACGCCTCTCACGGACACCACGCGTGACCTGGTCAACGCGGAGTTCCTCGCACGGATGAAGGACGGCGCACTGCTCGTGAACGTCGCGCGCGGTCCCGTCGTGGACACCAAGGCCCTCCTCGCCGAGCTGGAGGCCGGCCGCCTCACCGCCGCCCTCGACGTCACCGACCCCGAACCGCTGCCGGCCGGGCACCCCTTGTGGCAGGCGCCCGGCGTGCTGATCACTCCTCATGTCGGCGGCCCCACCTCGGCCTTCCTGCCGCGCGCCAAGCGCCTGGTCACCGAACAGTTGAACCGCTTCGTGAACCGGGAGCCGTTGCGGAACGTGATTTTGACGACGGGATCCACCGACAACTGACCATCACGGCAATACGCGTGCAATCCGCTTCCGGTACGGTCCGCAACCTTCCGGGCGCGGTGGGTACGTGCATAGTCGCTGGTCGTCACGGAGCGTAGAGAAGCTATGTCCCTGAGTGACGATACTGGTGTATCGTCCGGGAGGGGGCTGCGCCGCGCACCGTACGGCGCCGGGGATGGACATTTCAGATTTGTGAGGGGGGCGACGGGCGATGCACGGCCTATGGACGAACGATCCGACGCGGCGGAGCCGCCGGCGGCGACCCTGGCGCACAGCTGCGCGCAGACGCGGCCACCACACCAGCCATCACCACCACCGCAGGCACAGCGGCCGCAGGAGGCACCCTCACCCAGCGCACCGGGGCCCGCGGGACCCGGGAGCGACGCGGACCGGGAGGGTCCGGTGACTACGCCGACGCCTGTGACGACCACCCTCCCAGGAGCGCTGCGGGCACAGCCTCCGGCAGGGAAGCCGCACCCCCGGCCGCCGGCCACCGGCGGCGGGACCGGCGTGGTCCGCCAACTCGTCCTGGCCCTGATCTGCGCGGGATACGCCGTCGGTTCCGCGCTCGACTGGGGCTCGAACCAGATCGCCCTGTTCATGGGCGACTTCGGTCTGACCGCGGCCGCCGGCACCGCCGCCGTGTCGTGCTTCTTCTACGCCCGCTCCCCGCGGGTCCGCTTTCGACCTGCCTGGCTGCTGTTCGCCCTCTCCTCGGCGATGGCGGCCCTCGGCAACGCGGTCTGGGGATGGTACGAGGTCGTGCTCCAGCGGCCCGTGCCCAGCCCCAGCTACGCCGACCTGTTCTTCCTGTGCTTCGCGCCGCCCGCCATCGTCGGCCTGCTGGTGCTGGCCAAGCGGCCGGTGTCCAAGGCCGGATGGATCTGCCTGGCGCTGGACGCCTGGCTGATCGGCGGCTCACTGCTCACCCTGTCGTGGAGCCTCGCGCTCGCCCAGGCCGCCCGGTTCGACGGGCCCAGCGTCGCGCACACCGCACTCTCGCTGGCCTACCCGCTGCTGGACATCGCCCTGGTCAGCATGGTGCTCGCGCTGCACTTCCGGCGCTCGCCGGGCAACCGCACCGCGGTGAACACCGCGATCGGCGCCCTCGCCCTCACCGTGATGTGCGACGCCCTGTTCACCTCGCCGCTGCTGCACAGCAGTTACCGCTCCGGCCAGCTGCTGGACGCGGGCTGGTTCGCCGGCTCGCTGCTGCTCGCGTACGCCCCCTGGGCCGCACCCCGGCCGCACGGCGCCCAGGATCCCGAGGGGCACACGCGCGTGGTCCACGAGCACGTGCCCGGCGGCCGTGCCCCGGCGGCCAAGCAGCCGCCGGCGCCCGCCCCGGGAGGCGATCACAGCCGGTACCCGGCCGGACGGCCGATCACCGGCTCCCTGGCCGCGCTCACCCCGTACCTGGCCGCCGCCGTGTGCACCCTGGGCATCCTCTACAACGTCCTCGACGGCCGCAGCCCGGACCACGTCGTCCTGATCACCGCCGGCTGCGTGGTCCTCGCGCTCGTCGTGCGCCAGGGCATCATGCTGCTCGACAACATCACCCTCACCCAGGAACTGGCGCAGCAGGAGAACCACTTCCGCTCCCTGGTGCAGGGCTCCAGCGACGTCATCATGATCGCCGCGCCGAGCGGCATGCTCCGGTACGTCTCCCCGGCCGCCGCCGGGGTCTACGGCCGGTCCGCCGAGGACCTGGTGGGTTCGGAACTGGCCAACCTCATCCACCCGGAGGACCTGGGCTGCGTGGTGCACGAGGTGCGCCGCTTCCTCGCCGCCAGCTCCGCGGAGGAACCCACCACCCGCATCGAGTGCCGGTTCCGGTCCGGCGAGGGCGGCTGGCTCAACGTCGAGTCCACCGTCAACCGCCACCACGGCGGCCTCATCTTCAACAGCCGGGACGTGACCGAAAGAGTGCGCCTGCAGGCGCAGCTCCAGCACAACGCCGAGCACGACCCGCTCACCGACCTGCCCAACCGCGCCCTGTTCACCCGGCGTGTGCAGCAGGCCCTGTCCGGCCGCCGCTCCTCCGACCGGGGCCCGGCCCTGCGGAACACGGCGGTGCTCTTCATCGACCTGGACGGGTTCAAGGCCGTCAACGACACGATCGGGCACCAGGCCGGGGACGAACTGCTCGTCCAGGCCGCGCGCAGACTCCAGGACGCGGTCCGTCAGGGCGACACCGCGTCCCGGCTGGGCGGCGACGAGTTCGCGGCCCTGATCGTCGGCGACGGCACCCGTGACCGCAGTGCCCGGGAGCGGCACATCCTGGAGCTCGCCGACCGCCTCAGGGTGACCCTCTCCCAGCCGTACGCCATTGACGGCAACGATGTCCGTGTCAACGCGTCCATCGGTGTCGCCTTCGCCGAACCGGGTCTCGGCGCGGGTGAGTTGCTGCGCAACGCCGACCTGGCGATGTACCGCGCCAAGTCGGCCGGGAAAGGCCGCGTCAAGCTGTACAAGCCGCAGATGCAGCAGGACGTCGTCCGCAAGGCGGAGCTGGCCACCCGGCTGCGGGCCGCCCTGCACGACGGCGAGTTCGCGCTGCTGCACCAGCCCGTGGTGTGCCTGGAGGACGGCGGGATCGAATCGGTCTCCGCGCAGGCGCGGTGGCGCTCCTCACAGGGGGTGCTGTTCACGCCGGCCGAGTTCCTGCGGGTCGCCGAGGACAGCGACAAGACGGCCGAACTGGACCGCTGGATCCTCCAGGAGGCGGTCGAGCAGGCCGCCGAGCGGGCCGCGAGCGGTCTCGTGGTGCCGGTCGCCGTCCGGACGTCCGCCCGGCGGCTGCTCGACCGGTCCTCGCCGCTCGGTTCGGTGGAGGCCCTGCTCACCCGGCACGGGCTGCCCTCGGGGGCGCTGCTCCTGGAGCTCTCCGACACCGACCCGAGGGTCCCGCTGGACGAACTGGAGCGCCGGCTGACCGCGCTCAGCCGGCACGGGGTCCGCATCGCGCTGGACGGCTTCGGCAGCGGCTACGCGGCGATCACGGCCTTGCGCAAGCTCCCCGTCGACGTGCTCAAGCTCGACCGCAGCCTGGTCGAGGGGGTCGTCGAGTCGGCCCGCCTGCACAAGATCACCAGCGGGCTGCTGCGGATCGCCGGCGATCTGGGCCTGCAGTCCGTGGCCGAGGGCGTGGACCTGCCCGAGCAGGTCACGGCGCTCCGCGCGATGGGGTGCACGCACGGGATGGGTATGGCGTTCTCCGGCCCGGTGGACGAGTACCGGCTGCGCCGGGCGCTCGGATCCGGTCGCTATCCGGTTCCGCACGCGACGGCCGAGCCGGCGTTCGCGGGGAGCGGCCCGGGGGTGTACACCGGTGGTGTGCCCGCCGGTGTACCCGCCGTACTCGGAGGCGGAAGTGGCCTACGCTCACATAATGAGACTCCCGTCCCACCCACTTGACACGTGGTGCGCCTCAGAGGGAGGGTCAGTTCCATGCGCACCCGAATTCTCGTACTTGGACAGCGCGTCGGCTGAGCTGGGACCCACCGGAGGACGATCCGGAATTCCCAGCGACCACACCGGCGCGCTCCCCTCGCTTGCCTTTTGGCACGAGGGGTTTTTTGTTGCACCAGCACCAGACGTACGGCAGCGAAAATCCGTACGAACCTCGCAAAAACCCTCAGCATCGAGAAGAGAATGCCGATGACCGAGCAGGCCACCGGGGCCCACCATCCGCAGCCGCGGCCCCGTTCCGGAGGACAGCACACCCCGACCGTCGAGCACGTCTCGGGTGCGAAGTCCCTCATCCGCTCGCTTGAGGAGGTCGGCGCTGACACGGTATTCGGCATCCCCGGTGGCGCGATCCTGCCGGCCTACGACCCGCTGATGGACTCCACCCGGGTGCGCCACGTCCTGTGCCGGCACGAGCAGGGCGCAGGCCACGCGGCCACCGGCTACGCGCAGGCCACCGGCAAGGTCGGTGTCTGCATGGCGACGAGCGGCCCGGGTGCGACGAACCTGGTGACGCCGATCGCGGACGCGCACATGGACTCGGTGCCGCTCGTGGCGATCACCGGGCAGGTCGCGTCCTCCTCGATCGGCACGGACGCCTTCCAGGAGGCGGACATCGTCGGTATCACCATGCCGATCACCAAGCACAACTTCCTCGTCACCAAGGCCGAGGACATCCCCCGGGTCATCGCCCAGGCCTTCCACATCGCCTCCACCGGCCGCCCCGGTCCCGTTCTCGTCGACATCGCCAAGGACGCCCTCCAGGCGAAGACCACCTTCTCCTGGCCGCCGGTCATGGACCTGCCCGGCTACCGTCCGGTGACCAAGCCGCACGCCAAGCAGATCCGCGAGGCCGCCAAGCTGATCACCTCCGCCAAGCGGCCCGTCCTCTACGTCGGTGGCGGCGTCATCAAGTCGCACGCCACCGCCGAGCTCAAGGTCCTCGCCGAGCTCACCGGAGCGCCCGTCACCACCACCCTGATGGCGCTCGGCGCGTTCCCCGACAGCCACCCGCTGCACGTGGGAATGCCGGGCATGCACGGTGCGGTCACCGCCGTCACCGCGCTGCAGAAGGCCGACCTGATCGTCGCCCTCGGAGCCCGCTTCGACGACCGCGTCACCGGCAAGCTGGACAGCTTCGCCCCGTACGCGAAGATCGTCCACGCCGACATCGACCCCGCGGAGATCGGCAAGAACCGCGCCGCCGACGTGCCGATCGTCGGTGACGCCCGCGAGGTCATCGCCGACCTGGTCCAGGCGGTGCAGAAGGAGCACGGCGAGGGCCACCGGGGCGACTACACCGCCTGGTGGAAGGACCTCAACCGCTGGCGCGAGACCTACCCGCTGGGCTACGACCTGCCGGACAACGGGTCGCTCTCGCCGCAGCAGGTCATCGAGCGCATCGGGCAGCTCGCCCCCGAGGACACGATCTTCGCGGCGGGCGTCGGCCAGCACCAGATGTGGGCCGCGCACTACGTGCAGTACGAGCAGCCCGCCACCTGGCTGAACTCCGGCGGCGCCGGAACCATGGGCTACGCGGTCCCGGCCGCCATGGGCGCCAAGGCCGGCCAGCCGGGCCGGACCGTCTGGGCGATCGACGGCGACGGCTGCTTCCAGATGACCAACCAGGAACTGACCACCTGCGCCCTGAACAACATCCCGATCAAGGTCGCCATCATCAACAACGGCGCCCTCGGGATGGTCCGCCAGTGGCAGACCCTCTTCTACAACCAGCGGTACTCCAACACGGTGCTGCACTCCGGGCCCGACGACGTCAACCCGGACGCCCGCGGCACCCGGGTCCCCGACTTCGTCAAGCTGTCGGAGGCCATGGGCTGCTACTCCATCCGGTGCGAGTCCCCGGACGACCTCGACAAGGTCATCGAAGAGGCGAACTCCATCAACGACCGCCCCGTCGTCGTCGACTTCATCGTCCACGAGGACGCCATGGTGTGGCCGATGGTCGCCGCCGGCACCTCCAACGACGAGATCCTGGCCGCCCGGGACGTCCGCCCGGACTTCGGCGACAACGAAGACGACTGAGCCAGAGACGCTGAGAGAGAGACGCAGAAACCATGTCCAAGCACACGCTCTCCGTCCTGGTGGAGAACAAGCCGGGCATCCTGGCCCGGATCGCGGCCCTGTTCTCCCGCCGCGGCTTCAACATCGACTCGCTCGCCGTCGGGGTCACCGAGCACGCCGACATCTCCCGCATCACGATCGTGGTGAGTGTCGAGGCGCTGCCGCTGGAGCAGGTCACCAAGCAGCTCAACAAGCTCGTCGAGGTGCTCAAGATCGTCGAACTGGAGCCGGGTTCGGCCGTCCAGCGCGAACTCGTTCTGGTGAAGGTGCGCGCCGACAACGAGACGCGCTCCCAGATCGTCGAGATCGTCCAGCTGTTCCGGGCCAAGACCGTCGACGTCTCCCCGGAGGCCGTCACCGTCGAGGCCACCGGCAGCAGCGAGAAGCTGACCGCGATGCTCAAGATGCTGGAGCCGTTCGGCATCAAGGAACTGGTGCAGTCCGGCACCATCGCGATCGGACGCGGGGCCCGTTCGATCACCGACCGGTCGCTGCGCGCCCTCGACCGATCTGCGTAAGGCTTGATACGGGCCGCCGACCGCGCTTCCCGGCGCGTCGGCCGCCCGTATGCCGAGACCCCGAAACTTCCCGTCCGCCCACCGTCATACGGTGGGACGCAACACCTGCACACCAAGGAGAGAACCCAAAGTGGCCGAGCTGTTCTACGACGCCGACGCCGACCTGTCCATCATCCAGGGCCGCAAGGTCGCGGTCATCGGTTACGGCAGCCAGGGTCACGCCCACGCGCTGTCGCTGCGCGACTCGGGTGTCGACGTGCGTGTCGGTCTGCACGAGGGCTCCAAGTCCAAGGCGAAGGCCGAGGAGCAGGGCCTGCGCGTGGTGACCCCCGCCGAGGCCGCCGCCGAGGCCGACGTGATCATGATCCTCGTCCCGGACCCGATCCAGGCCCAGGTCTACGAGGAGTCCATCGCCCCGAACCTGAACGACGGCGACGCCCTGTTCTTCGGCCACGGCCTGAACATCCGCTACGGCTTCATCAAGCCCCCGGCCGGCGTCGACGTCTGCATGGTCGCCCCGAAGGGCCCGGGCCACCTGGTGCGCCGTCAGTACGAGGAGGGCCGCGGCGTGCCCTGCATCGTGGCTGTCGAGCAGGACGCCACGGGAGGCGGCTTCGCGCTCGCCCTGTCGTACGCGAAGGGCATCGGCGGCACCCGCGCCGGCGTCATCAAGACGACCTTCACCGAGGAGACCGAGACCGACCTGTTCGGTGAGCAGGCCGTCCTCTGCGGTGGCACCTCCGCCCTGGTCAAGGCCGGTTTCGAGACCCTGGTCGAGGCCGGTTACCAGCCGGAGATCGCCTACTTCGAGTGCCTGCACGAGCTGAAGCTCATCGTCGACCTGATGTACGAGGGCGGCCTGGAGAAGATGCGCTGGTCGGTCTCCGAGACCGCCGAGTGGGGCGACTACGTCACCGGCCCGCGGATCATCACCGACGCCACCAAGGCCGAGATGAAGCAGGTCCTCGCCGAGATCCAGGACGGCACCTTCGCCCGCAACTGGATGGACGAGTACCACGGCGGTCTGAAGAAGTACAACGAGTACAAGAAGCAGGACTCCGAGCACCTCCTGGAGACCACCGGCAAGCAGCTGCGCAAGCTGATGTCCTGGGTGAACGAAGACGCGTGAGCCCCGGTGACAGGGCCGGGGCAGCCGCCCCGGCCCTGTTGTCCGTCCCGTCGAAGCTCGGACGGGTGATCCTTCCGCAGAGGCGCAGGACGACCTCCGTCACGCCACTACACTGCCGTACTACATACGCGTCAGGCCCACAGCGTCGTGCGTCTCCACGCGGCTAGCCAACCTCCACCGCCTGCGGCCGTCGGGACGGCCGTCCGCATTGGACATGTGAGGACTCACGTGAGCTCGAAACCTGTCGTACTCATCGCTGAAGAGCTGTCGCCCGCCACCGTCGACGCGCTGGGCCCGGACTTCGAGATCCGGCACACCAACGGAGCAGACCGAGCCGAACTGCTCCCCGCCATCGCCGACGTGGACGCGATCCTGATCCGCTCCGCCACGAAGGTCGACGCCGAGGCCATCGCCGCGGCGAAGAAGCTGAAGGTCGTCGCACGAGCCGGCGTCGGCCTGGACAACGTGGACGTCTCCGCCGCCACCAAGGCCGGCGTGATGGTCGTCAACGCCCCGACCTCCAACATCGTGACCGCCGCCGAGCTGGCCTGCGGTCTGCTCATCTCCAGCGCCCGGCACATTCCGCAGGCCAACGCCGCGCTGAAGAACGGCGAGTGGAAGCGCAGCAAGTACACCGGTGTCGAGCTCGCCGAGAAGACCCTCGGTGTGGTCGGCCTCGGCCGCATCGGCGCCCTGGTCGCCCAGCGCATGTCGGCCTTCGGCATGAAGGTCGTCGCCTACGACCCCTACATCCAGCCCGCCCGCGCCGCCCAGATGGGCGTCAAGGTGCTGTCCCTGGACGAGCTGCTGGAGGTCGCCGACTTCATCACCGTGCACCTTCCGAAGACCCCCGAGACGGTCGGCCTGATCGGCGACGAGGCGCTGCGCAAGGTCAAGCCGTCGGTGCGGATCGTCAACGCCGCGCGCGGTGGCATCGTCGACGAGGAGGCGCTGTACGCGGCGCTCAAGGAGGGCCGGGTCGCCGGCGCCGGCCTCGACGTCTACAGCAAGGAGCCGTGCACCGACTCCCCGCTCTTCGAGCTCGACCAGGTGGTCTGCACCCCGCACCTCGGCGCCTCCACCGACGAGGCCCAGGAGAAGGCGGGCATCGCCGTCGCCAGGTCCGTCCGGCTCGCCCTCGCCGGTGAGCTGGTCCCGGACGCGGTCAACGTCCAGGGCGGTGTCATCGCCGAGGACGTCAAGCCGGGTCTGCCCCTCGCCGAGCGCCTCGGCCGCATCTTCACCGCGCTCGCCGGTGAGGTCGCGGTCCGCCTCGACGTCGAGGTCTACGGCGAGATCACCCAGCACGACGTGAAGGTGCTGGAGCTGTCCGCGCTCAAGGGCGTCTTCGAGGACGTCGTCGCCGAGACGGTGTCGTACGTCAACGCGCCGCTGTTCGCGCAGGAGCGCGGTGTCGAGGTGCGGCTGACGACCAGCTCGGAGTCGGCCGACCACCGCAACGTCGTCACGGTGCGCGGCACCCTCGGCAGTGGCGAAGAGGTCTCGGTCTCCGGCACGCTGTCCGGCCCGAAGAACCTCCAGAAGATCGTCGCGGTCGGCGACTACGACGTCGACCTCGCGATCGCCGACCACCTGCTGGTGCTGCGGTACGAGGACCGGCCGGGTGTCGTCGGCACGGTGGGCCGGATCCTCGGGGAGGCCGGGATCAACATCGCCGGTATGCAGGTCGCCCGTGCGGCGGCGGGGGGCGAGGCGCTGGCCGTGCTCACCGTCGACGACACGGTGGCCTCCGGCGTGCTGGCCGAGGTCGAGGCGGAGATCGGGGCCACGTCGGCCCGTTCGGTGAACCTCGTCTGATCTTCCTGCCCGCCCACCCGCCTGACTCGCTCGGCTGGAGGGCTGGACCCGTTCGTCCGCAGACGCCGGACGGGCTGACTCGGTCAGCCCGTCCGGCGTTTCACGTCCCCCTACTTGCGCAGCGTCACCGCCGCCCCCACCGCCGCCAGCGCCAGCAGTACCGCGCCCGCGATCGCCGCACCCTGCATCCCGCTGGTGAACGCCTCCCGGGCGCTCCGGGTCAGGGCCTCTCCCGCGGACCCCGGCAGCCGGGCCGCCGTCGCCAGGGCGCCGCCCAGCGTCTCGCGGGCCCCGGCGGGAGCCGTCGCCGGCATCTCGTGGCGGTAGACCGCCGTACCGATCGAGCCCAGTACGGCCATGCCGAGCGCGCCGCCGAACTCCGCGGCCGTCTCCAGGAGGGAGGACGCCGTCCCGGCCTGTTCCACCGGAGCCGCGGTCATCGCAAGGTCGGTCAGCTGGGAGACGATCGCGACCATCCCGCAGGCGAGGACGCCGGCCCCGGTCAGCACCAGCCACAGCGAGTCGGTGCCGATCAGGGCGAGCAGCACGAACCCGGCCGCCATGGCCGCGAAACCGCCCGCGACCACGTACCCGCGGTCGGCGCCGCGCTGCACCAGCTGTGCCGTGAGCGGCCCCGCGGCCCCGATGAACACCGAGGGCAGCAGACTCCACAGCGCCGCCGTGAGCGGGCTCATCCCGAGGACCGACTGCAGGTACTGCGTGGTGTAGATCGCCGAGCCCATCATCGCGAGCGAGGCGACCAGGTTCAGCACCAGCGCCGGGGTGAAGCCCCGGCCCGCCGGCAGGGCCGGCGGGATCAGCGGGGAGCCGGTGGTGCGCTGGCGGTGGACGAAGAGGGCGGCGAAGAGCAGTCCGACGGTGACCGAGACGACGTACAGCGGGTGCCAGCCCTCGGAGGGGATCTCCTTGACGCCGTAGACCACGGGGAACACGGCGGCCATCGAGAGCGGGACGCTCGGCCAGTCGAAGCGGCCGGGGGAGGGGTTGCGCGACTCCGGGAGCAGGAACGGGCCGACGAGCAGGAGCAGGGCCATCGCCGGGAGGTTGACCAGGAAGACCGAGCCCCACCAGAAGTGCTCGACCAGGATCCCGCTCATCACCGAGCCGAGCGCGATCCCGCCGGTCATCACTCCCGACCACAGGCCGATCGCCTTCGCGCGCTGGCCCGGGTCGGTGAACATCGTGCGCAGCAGCGCCATCGTCGACGGCATCAGGGTCGCGCCGCCGATGCCGAGCACCGCGCGGGCGGCGATCAGGGTCGCGGCGCTGTCCGCGTACGCGGCCAGCAGCGAGGCGCCGCCGAAGGCAGCGGCGCCGAACAACAGCAGGCGCCGGCGGCCGATGCGGTCGCCCAGCGCGCCCATCGTCATCAGCAGGCCGGCCAGGACGAAGCCGTAGATGTCCAGGATCCACAGCTGCTGGGTGCCGCTCGGCGCCAGGTCCGCGCCGATCGCCGGGAGGGCGAAGTAGAGGACCGAGACGTCCATCGAGACCAGGAGCAGCGGAAGCATCAGTACGCCGAGCGCGGTCCATTCGCGGCGCCCGGCCCGGGAGTTGGCGGTCGGTGGTGCGGTCGTCGTGCTCGTCGGGTTCGTCATGCCAAGGAATGTACGAGCGTATTAAACGGTTGTCTAGAACGCTTGTATAGGTCATGCGTATAGGACACGTGTATGGAACCCGGGTAGGGTGGCCGGCATGGGACACCGTGAGGATCTGCTGGAAGGCGCCAAGCGCTGCCTGCTGGAGAAGGGGTTCGCGCGGACGACGGCGCGCGACATCGTCAGGGAGTCGGGCACCAACCTCGCCTCGATCGGCTACCACTACGGCTCCAAGGACGCGCTGCTCGCCCAGGCCTACATCGCGCTGGTGGAGGAGATGTCCTTCGAGGGCGGCGACGGGGGGCTGACCGGGGCGCCCGGCTCCCTCGAACGGTTCCGGGAGGTGTGGTCGAACATCGTCGACAGCATGCGCGGGCCCGGCTCCATGTGGCGGCTCGGCGTGGAGATCGTGACGATGGGCGACCGGATGCCGGAGGTGCGCGACCAGTTGGCGCGCGCCCAGCGTGAGGGCGGCCGAGGGCTGACCTCACTGCTGATGGGCGTGCCGGAGGAGGAGGTCTCCGACGAGACCGCCGACACCCTGGGCCGCTTCTACATGACCCTGATGTCCGGCCTCATCTCGCAGTGGACCTTCGACCCGAAGACCGCGCCCGACGGCGACACGCTCGCCGAGGGGCTGCGCCTGATCGTCGAGGCCGCGAACCGGAGTTGACGCGCCGGTGCGCCGGGTCAGCCGAGCGGGTACGTCACCACGGCGCGGGCCGGGAACCGGAGCGCGTCGGCGTACAGCGGTGAGCGCTCGACGGTGACCCGGACGCCGTCGACGGAGTCGTAGTACCAGACAGGGCTCTGCGGGGCGGCCCCGCACAGGCCGTCCGGGAGCCTGTACGGCTCGCCGGCCACGCCGACGCCGCCGTGGCGCTCGTCGAACAGGTCCGCGTCCGCCGACGCGATGCCCGCGCCGCGCAGGAAGTCCGCGAGCAGGCCGCTCCGGAAGGACAGCACGGCGCGGCCGTTCCGGGTGAAGTAGTGGACGTCGGAGGCGTCGGCGGGGATCGGCGTGCCGTGGATCACGATCCGGGCCGGCAGCCGCTGCTCGCTTCCCGCACAGGCCCGTTCGTCGCCGAGCGGGTGGGGCAGGTCGTCCCGGAAGAGCCAGACGGCTCCCGCGGCGCACCCCGCGAGGGCGAGCGCCCCGATCCCCAGCGCGGCCGCCCGGCGGCCCGGCCCGAGCCGTCCGCGCGCCCCGCCCGCCACCGCCGCAGGTGGTCCGACCGCCGCGCCCCGCCGTATGCCCGGACCCGAATCACCCATGTCCGCCCCCGCCGGCATCCTTGATGTGAACACGCGGAGCATACGCCGGTCGCTCTCCGCGCAACGCGCCGAGAGCGCGCACCTCAGGCGAGCCGGGCCGCCTTCAACGCCATGTGCAGCAACAGGCGGTCCTCGCCGTCGTCCAGGTCGAGACCGGTGAGCTGTTCGACGCGGGACAGGCGGTAGTACAGCGTCTGACGGTGGATGCCGAGCACGGTGGCCGTCCGGCCGGCCTGGCCCGCCAGGTCGAGGTAGACCTCGGCGGTGCGGGCCAGTTCGTGGTGGGCCGGCGTGAGGAGCGGGGCCACGGCCGGGTCCTGCGAGGCCTGCGGCGGCAGCGCGGTCAGCAGACGGTACGGTCCGATCTCCGCCCACTGGGCGACCGGCCCCAGCCGCGGCTCCGCCAGCGCCGCCCGGGCGGCCGCGGCGGCCTCCTGCCAGACCGCGCCCAGCCCGGCCAGCCCGGTCCGGGCCCCGCCCACCCCGGCGGCACGGCCCGGCGCCGCCGGGACCGGCCCGGCGAGCCCCGCGGCGACGGCCGCCGCCGTCCGTGCCCCCGCGCCACGGGCGGTCGCCGACCGGACCTCCTCCGCCTCCTTGAGCAGGCGGCCGGCGGCCGTCAGGGCGGGCGTGGCCGTGTCCGTGCTGCGCAGCCGGACCAGCACGGCGAGGCTGTGGCCGGTCGCGCCCCACGGCAGGGCGCACAGCGCGGTGGCGTGCGGGACCGTGCGCGGGGACGGGGCGTCGTCCGGGTCGGCCGACGGCCAGGGGGCGACGCAGACCAGGGTGTGCGGCGCGTCCGCGCGGGCGCCCAGAGCGGTACGGAGCTCGGCCACCGCCATGTCCCGCTGCCAGCCCCCCTCCGCGACCAGTACCGCCCGCAGCTCCCTGCCGAGCCCGGCCCCCGCCTGCGCCTCGTCCGCGAGCAGCGCGCCGATCCGCCCGGCCACCCCCATGGCGGCGGCCAGCTGGGCGTCGGTCGGGCCCGGATCGGAGTCGAGCAGCCAGACGTAGCCGAGGACGACACCCCGATGGCGTACCGGAAGGCAGATCCGCCCCCGGTACACACCGGCCTCCGGGGTCGGCGGGATCCGCACCGGCCCGGTGGCCCGGGTGATGCCGAAGCCCTCGAACCAGGTGCGGACCGCCGTCGTCGACCGCCGGGTCAGGATCGAGCGGGTGCGCACCGGGTCCAGTGCCGACGGATCGAGATCGCCCTCGCTGTCGTACGCCCCGAAGGCGATCAGCTCGAAGTCGCGGTTCTCCAGGGTCGCGGGGACGCCCAGCAGTTCCGAGATCTCGTCGACCAGCTCCTGGTAGTCACCCTTGAATTCCGACGTCACCCGGGCATTCTCCCGCAATTCACGGCCGCCTTCATACATCTGTCTGAGATCCGCGGCACGGATGCGTGACAGCTGTCGATGGCCCACGATCGGAGGGATCCTTAACTTTCACGGTGGTTCCCCGTGCCGTATCCAAATCGTCGGATCGCGGCTGTCTGGCATGTGTTGTGGAGGTGCCCCGTGCTGGGTCCCGTGATTCTCGCCGCGTCGCGCAGCGACCGGATGCGACGTCTGATCTCGGCGGCCCCGGTGACGAAGCAGGTCGTCGACCGCTTCATCCCCGGAGAGTCGGTCACCGACATCGTCCCGATCATCGAGGAGCTCACCGGCCGCGGCCTGGAGCTGACGATGGACGTCGTCGGCGAGGACATCACCACCCCCGAGCAGGCCACCGCGGCCCGGGACGCCTACCTCAGGCTCGTCGAGCGGCTGAAGGACCTCGGTCTCGGCGAGCGCGTCGAGATGTCGGTCAAGCTGTCCATGTTCGGCCAGGCCCTCCCCGGCGGCCACGAGCTGGCCCTCGCCAACGTCCGTCCGGTCGTCGAGGCCGCCGCGGCCATCGGTACGACCGTCACGCTCGACGCCGAGGACCACACCACCCTCGACTCGATGTTCGCGATCCACGAGGAGCTGCGGAAGGACTTCCCGCAGACCGGCTGCGTCATCCAGGCCTACCTCTTCCGCACCGAGGCCGACGCCCGCCGCCTCGCCGACGCCGGCAGCCGGGTCCGGCTGGTCAAGGGTGCCTACAAGGAGCCCGCCGAGGTCGCCTACCAGCAGAAGCACGAGATCGACAAGGCGTACGTGCGGGTCCTGCGGACTCTGATGGAGGGCGAGGGGTACCCGATGGTCGGCTCCCACGACCCGCGCCTGATCTCCATAGCCCAGGAACTCGCCCGGCGCGCCGGGCGCAAGCCCGACGAGTACGAGTTCCAGATGCTGTACGGCATCCGCGGCGACGAGCACCTGCGGCTGGCCGCCGAGGGCCACCGGATGCGCGTGTACACCGCGTACGGCACCGACTGGTACGGCTACTTCATGCGCCGGCTCGCGGAGAAGCCGGCCAACCTGCGCTTCTTCCTCCGCTCGATGGTCAGCAAGGGCTGAGCCCCACCGGGCCCCCGACAAGCCGCGACAAGCCTCACCACCCGCTCACGTACAAGGAGTTACGGATCCCATGGACGCTGTGACCCAGGTCCCCGCCCCCGTCAACGAGCCGGTGCACGGCTACGCCCCCGGCTCCGCCGAGCGCACCCGCCTGGAGGCGAAGCTCAAGGAGCTCGCCGAGAACCCGATCGAGCTGCCGATGACCATCGCTGGCGAGCGGCGGCTCGGCGGCGGCGAGCCCTTCCAGGTCGTGCAGCCGCACAACCACAAGGCCGTCATCGGCACCGGCCGGCACGCCACCCAGCAGGACGCCCAGGACGCGATCGACGCGGCCCTCGCCGCCGCGCCCGCCTGGCGCGCGATGTCCTTCGACGACCGCGCCGCGATCATCCTGCGCGCCGCCGAGCTGCTCGCCGGCCCCTGGCGCGAGACGATCGCCGCCTCCACCATGCTCGGCCAGTCCAAGACCGCCCAGCAGGCCGAGATCGACTCGCCCTGCGAGCTGGTCGACTTCTGGCGGTTCAACGTCCACTACGCCCGCCAGATCCTGGCCGAGCAGCCCCCGGCCAACTCCCCGGGCGTCTGGAACCGCCTCGACCACCGCCCGCTGGAGGGCTTCGTCTACGCGATCACGCCGTTCAACTTCAGCGCGATCGCCGGCAACCTGCCGACCGCCCCGGCCCTCATGGGCAACGTGGTCGTGTGGAAGCCGTCCCCGACCCAGACCCACGCCGCCGTGCTGCTGATGCAGCTGCTGGAGGAGGCGGGCCTGCCCAAGGGTGTCATCAACCTCGTCACCGGCGACGGCATCGAGGTGTCCAAGGTCGCCCTCGAGCACCGCGACCTGGCCGGCATCCACTTCACCGGCTCGACCAAGACCTTCCAGTACCTGTGGAAGACGGTCGGCAACAACATCGAGAAGTACCGCTCGTACCCGCGTCTGGTGGGCGAGACGGGCGGCAAGGACTTCCTCGTCGCCCACCCGAGCGCCGACCGGGCCGTCCTCAAGACGGCGCTCACCCGCGGCGCCTTCGAGTACCAGGGCCAGAAGTGCTCGGCGACCTCCCGCGCCTACATCCCCGCGTCCATCTGGAACGACGGTTTCCGCGAGGAGTTCGCCGCCGAGGTCGACTACCTGACCATGGGCGACGTCACCGACCTGTCGAACTTCATCGGCGCCGTCATCGACGACCGCGCGTTCGCCAAGAACAAGGCCGCGATCGACCACGCGAAGACCGACCCGACCTGCGAGATCGTCGCGGGCGGCTCCTACGACGACTCGGTGGGCTACTTCGTCCGCCCGACGGTCGTCGTGTGCAGCGACCCGGAGAACGAGGTCTTCCGCACCGAGTACTTCGGCCCGTTCCTCGCCGTGCACGTCTACGAGGACGACCAGTACGACGAGATGCTGACCCAGATGGAGTCGGTGTCCGACTACGCGCTCACCGGCTCGGTCATCGCCAACGACCGCGCGGCGGCGGCGTACACGATGGCGAAGCTGCGCTACGCGGCCGGCAACTTCTACATCAACGACAAGTCGACCGGCGCCGTCGTCGGCCAGCAGCCCTTCGGCGGCGGCCGCTCCTCCGGCACCAACGACAAGGCCGGCGCCCCGCAGAACCTGCTGCGCTGGACGCTGACCCGCGCGATCAAGGAGACGCTGGTCGCCCCGACCGACTACGCGTACCCGCACATGGGCTGACCCCAGCCCCCCGAACAACGGCCCGGGAAGCCTGACCCACGAGCAGGCTTCCCGGGCCGTTCCCATGTCCCGCCCGGCTACAGCAGCGTGCGCAGCCGGGCCGCCCCCTCGGTGTCCGGCGCCGCCGAGAGGATCACGATCTTCAGCTCCGAGTCGCCGTCCGTCAGGACGTCGCAGTCCACCTCCACCGGACCCACCCCCGGATGCTCGACCGTCTTGCGGTCCGTGCGGTGGGCGGCGACCGTGCCGCCCGCCCAGAGCCGGGCGAACCGCTCGTTGCCCCCGGCCAGTTCACGCACCAGCTCCGCCAGCCGGGCGTCCTGCGGGAAGCGGCCGGTGGCGCGGCGCAGGTCGGCCACGATCGCGAGGTCGGAGCCGTCGGCGTTCGCCACCCGTACCGGCCAGGAGGAGAGACGGGCCTCCTCGGCGCCGACCGGGAACCGCTCGCGGGCGAGGTTGCGCAGCTCGGGCGGGGTGGCCGCCGGATCGCCGAGCAGCCCGGCCCAGCCGGGGTTCCACCACAGCAGCTGCCAGTGCGCGGTGAACACGCCGACCGCCACACCGCCGAGCCGGTCCAGCACGCGGAGCACACCCGGCGGGAGGCGGTCGGGGACCGGGCCGCCGTCCGGCGGGACCAGCCCGGCCATCCGGTAGAGGTGCTCGCGCTCGGCGGCCGTCAGCCGCAGGGCACGGCACAGGGCGGCGACCACCTGCCCGGACGGCGCCGTGGCCCGGCCCTGCTCCAGCCGTACGACGTAGTCGACCGACACCCCGGCCAGCTCGGCCAGTTCCTCGCGGCGCAGCCCGGTCGCCCGGCGGGTGCGGCCGGTCGCAGGCACTCCCACGGCCGCCGGTGACAGCCGCTCCCGCCAGGCACGGATCGTCGGGCCCAGACCGGCCGCCTCTTTCCTCGCCATGCCCTCCATCCTGCCTCCTGCGTCCTCCTCCGTGCTCCGCCCTCCTCCTCCGTCCTCCTCGTCCGTGATCCTGGTACCGCCGTTCCTACGGTCGAAGC
This sequence comes from Streptomyces sp. NPDC086777, assembly GCF_040702065.1. Classification (NCBI taxonomy): domain Bacteria; kingdom Bacillati; phylum Actinomycetota; class Actinomycetes; order Kitasatosporales; family Streptomycetaceae; genus Streptomyces; species Streptomyces sp. NPDC086777. The sequence continues at coordinate 42,650 of NZ_JBFBJI010000031.1, forward strand.
GTCTCTGGCAGGGGCACCGCGGCGGGCCGACCATCGGTCCATGACCATCACCTTCATCACCGGGGCCAACAAGGGCCTCGGCCGCGAGACCGCCCGCCGCCTCGCCGGACTCGGCCACACCGTGCTCGTCGGTGCCCGCGACCCCGAGCAGGGCGCGGCGGCGGCCGAGGCGCTCGGCGCGCGGTTCGTCCGGATCGACGTCACCGACGACGCCTCGGTTTCCGCCGCGGCCGCCGACGTCGCCGAGCACGAGGGCCGGATCGACGTGCTGATCAACAACGCCGGCGTCGCCGGCCCGCACGGCGACCCGGCGGAGCTGACCGGCGCGGACGCCCTCGCCGTCTTCGACGTCAACGTCTTCGGTGTCATCCGCACCACCACCGCCTTCCTTCCGCTGCTGCGCCGCTCACCGGACCCGGTCGTCGTCAACGTCAGCAGCGGGATGGGGTCGTTCGCGCTCACCCACGACCCGGCCCGCGTCGAGTCCTCCGTCGTCTCGCCCCTCTACACCGCCTCCAAGTCGGCCCTGACCATGCTCACCACCCAGTACGCCAAGGCCCTCAAGGACATCCGCGTCGACGCCGTCGACCCGGGTTACACGGCGACCGACCTCAACGCCCACAGCGGGCCGCAGACCGTCACCGAGGGCACCGACGCGATCGTCCGCCTCGCCACCGAGCCGTCCGGCGCGGGAACGGGCCGCTTCATCGACCGCAACGGCCCCGTCGCCTGGTAGTCCGTACGACACTTGGGCCATGTCTCTCACCATCGCCCACACCGCCGACCTCGGCCCCGCCGACCTGCGCGCCGTGCGCGCCCTCCTGTACGAGGCGTTCGGCGGGGACTTCGCCGACAGCGACTGGGAGCACGGGCTGGGCGGCCTGCACGCCCTCGTCCACGACGAGACCGGGCTGGCCGCCCACGGCTCGGTCGTCATGCGCCGCGCCCGGCACCGCGGCCGCTGGCTGCGCGTCGGCTACGTCGAGGCGGTGGGCGTACGGCCCGGCGCCCGGCGCCGGGGACACGGCGGGCGGGTGATGGCGGCGCTGGAGCGGATCGTCGAGCGGGCGTACGACCTCGGCGCGCTCGGCGCCAGCGACGACGGTGCCCGGCTGTACACGGTCCGGGGCTGGCAGCGCTGGCCCGGCAGGATCTGCGCCCTGTCCCCGGACCGGGGGATCGTGCGGCTCGCGGGGGAGGAGGGCGACGTGTTCGTGTGGCCCGCCCTCGCCGGTCTCCTCGACCCCGCCCACGAGCTGATCTTCGACTGGCGCGACGGCGACGTCATGTAACCCGTTCGCCCCAACCGCCCCAACCGTCAAAACCCCAGCTCACGGGCGGGTGGCCGGCCTCACCGTCTCAGATAGTAGGAAGTCCGAGTAATTGTGCAGACAGAAGCGGGCCGCTCCCTTACTTTTGTAGGAGCCGAACGTCTCGCTCGATCAAGCGAATGGCGGTCGTGAGCCGGGCCCCGTGCAGGCAACCCCTGCGGCACCGCTCCCCGCCCCTTCCGGCGTCTCGTATCCCCCCTGCCGTACTCCCCGTATGCCGAAGGAGTCGATTCCCATGGCCGAGACGACCGCCCGCCGCCGGGTCCGCCACGTGTCCCGCACCAGCGAGTCCGAGCGCAAGAACGCCGCCGCCGCCCTCCAGCGCGCCCTCGACCGCCGCGACAACGGCGGCGAGACCGGCCACTGAGCCGTCGGCGCACCGTTGACGCACCGCCGGTAACACGTGTAGCAACCCCTCAACGGGAGCCGCGCCCGCATGGGGTACGGCGCGGCCGGGACGGCCGCGCCGTACCCCGCGGATCAGCCGCCCCGGTGTATCTCGAAGTGGTCGATCCGCGCACCGCTCTGCGCCGGCGCCGACACCTTCAGCCTCGGGGCCGTACCCGCCTCCGCCTTGACCCTGAGGAAGGCGAAGCCGGCGTACCGCACGATCCCGTCCCGCGCCGGATCGGTCGAGCCGCCGACCGGGACCGCGCGGCCGACCCCGCCGCCCCGCACCGCGTCGGTGCGCTCGTGGACGTGGCTGTGCCCGTTGATCAGCAGGTCCACGGTGCCGGGGATGTCCATGCCGGAAACGTGCCCAGCACAGGTCAACACCGGCTACGCGTACGGGTGAAAGCCCGGCGACGGAACGACCCGCCGTGTCCGCATGCCGGACGGTGTGTGTCATCCCATGGGACGCGGAGTAGGGTGCCGACATGTCTCGCAGCATCGATCTCGCAGTGATCCCCGGTGACGGCATCGGGCAGGAAGTCGTGGCCGAAGGCCTCAAGGTCCTCTCCGCCGTCCTCCCCGAGGACGTGAAGCTGGAGACCAAGGAGTACGACTTCGGCGCCAAGCGTTACCACGCCACCGGTGAGACCCTCACCGACGCCGACCTCGGCGCGCTGAAGCAGCACGACGCCATCCTGCTGGGCGCCATCGGCGACCCGAGCGTGCCCTCCGGCGTCCTGGAGCGCGGCTTCCTGCTCAAGCTCCGGTTCGCCTTCGACCACCACGTCAACCTGCGCCCGTCGAAGCTGCTCCCGGGTGTCGCCACCCCGCTGGCCGGCGAGCCGCAGATCGACTTCGTCGTGGTCCGCGAAGGCACCGAGGGCCCGTACACCGGCAACGGCGGCACCATCCGCAAGGGCACCGAGCACGAGGTCGCCACCGAGGTGTCGGTCAACACGGCCTTCGGTGTCGAGCGTGTCGTCCGGGACGCCTTCGCCCGCGCCCAGGCCCGCCCGCGCAAGAAGCTCACGCTGGTCCACAAGAACAACGTGCTGACCTTCGCCGGGCACCTGTGGACGAACATCTTCAACCAGGTGGCCGCGGAGTTCCCCGACGTCACCACGGACTACATCCACGTCGACGCGGCGACCATCTACCTGGTCACCGACCCCGGCCGCTTCGACGTCATCGTCACCGACAACCTCTTCGGCGACATCATCACCGACCTCGCCGCGGCCGTCTCCGGTGGCATCGGCGTCGCGGCGAGCGGGAACATCAACCCGAGCGGTGCGTTCCCGTCCATGTTCGAGCCGGTCCACGGCTCCGCGCCCGACATCGCCGGCCAGGGCAAGGCCGACCCCACCGCCACGGTCCTGTCCGTCGCGCTCCTGCTGCGCCACCTCGGCTACGAGGCCGAGGCCGCCCGCATCGACGAGGCCGTCACCGCCGACCTCACCGAACGCCAGGGCAAGCCCGCCCGCTCCACCTCGGAGATCGGCGACGCGCTCGCCGTACGAGTAGCCGGCTGACCCGCCGAGCCCCTCGAAGACACTTCGAAGCCGCCGGGTCGCACCAGCGCCCGGCGGCTTCCCCATGCCTGCCGCCGGGTGCCACCATCAACCCCGGGTCCGCATTCACCCCGATTCCTTCCATCCCGGCCCCCGCGAGATAATCGAACGCGGAGCCGCGCCATGAGGGAATGCTCGGACGTCCTAGGACAAGGGTGTGAGCGCGGCCCATCACTACAACCGGTGAAGGACACCTACTCATGACGACGCCCACGATCGAGCTCAAGCCGTCCGCGCACCCGCTGTCCGCCGCGGAGCGCGAGGCGATCCTGGCCAGCCCCGGATTCGGCCGCCACTTCACCGACCACATGGTGATGATCAAGTGGACCGAGGGCCGCGGCTGGCACGACGGCCAGCTCGTCCCGTACGCGCCGATCCCCCTCGACCCGGCGACCAACGTCCTGCACTACGCCCAGGAGATCTTCGAGGGCCTGAAGGCCTACCGCCGCCCCGACGGCTCGGTGGCCACCTTCCGCCCCGACCAGAACGCCAAGCGCTTCCAGCGTTCCGCGCGCCGGCTCGCCATGCCCGAGCTGCCGGTGGAGACCTTCATCGAGGCCTGCGACCTGCTCGTCCAGCAGGACAAGGCATGGGTCCCGGCGCACGGCGGCGAGGAATCCCTCTACCTGCGCCCCTTCATGATCGCCACCGAGGTCGGCCTGGGCGTCAAGCCGGCCAACGAGTACCTCTTCCTGGTCATCGCCTCCCCGGCGGGCGCCTACTTCCCCGGCGGCGTGAAGCCGGTCTCCATCTGGGCCTCCGAGGACCGCGTCCGCGCCGTCCCCGGCGGCATGGGCGACGCCAAGACCGGCGGCAACTACGCGGCCTCCCTGCTCGCCCAGGCCGAGGCCGCCGCCCAGGGCTGCGACCAGGTCTGCTACCTCGACGCGGTCGAGCACAAGTGGGTCGAGGAGCTCGGCGGCATGAACCTGTACTTCGTGTACGGCGACAAGATCGTCACCCCGACCCTCACCGGCTCGATCCTCGAAGGCGTCACCCGCGACTCCCTCCTCACCGTCGCCCGCGACCTCGGCTACGAGTCCGAGGAGGCCCGGGTCTCCGTCGAACAGTGGCAGCGCGACTCCGAGAACGGCACCCTCACCGAGGTCTTCGCCTGCGGCACCGCCGCCGTGATCACCCCCGTCGGCACGGTCAAGCGCGCGACCGCCGAGTGGCAGCAGTCGGGCGGCGAGCCCGGCGAGGTCACCCTCAGGCTCCGCGAGGCCCTCCTCGACATCCAGCGCGGCAAGACCGAGGACAAGCACGGCTGGATGCACCAGCTCGGCTGACCGATCTCCGGCTGTCCGTTCGACGCGTATCACCTCCCCCGTACGGGTATCTCCTGAGTCCACACGGGGGAGGGAGCACGCGTGAGCGGACGGTCGCCGATGCCTCGGCTGCGCTGGCTGGTGCGCACGTTACGCACCCCGCGCCGTCCGCAGAGCCTCACCGTGCTCGCCCTGCTCACCGCCGTCGCGGGCCTGCTGCTGTGGCGGGCCTCGACGATGGACAACTACGGGCAGAACCTCGCCCTCAACCTCGGCACCGACATCGTCGGCGTGGTCGTCACCGTGTTCGTCATCGGCCCGCTGATATCCCGGGCCCAGGAGGGCCGGGTCCGCGAGCACACCCGGCTGGACTACGAGTGGTTCGCCGCCCAGGTGCACGGCTCCACCTCCAACGTGAAGGTCCTGGACACCTTCTCCAACCTGTTCGGACCGCAGTTCTCCGAGCGCCTGTTCCGGGGGGTCAGATCGGCCACCGCGAGCGGCGCCCGGGTGCAGATCCTGCTCCTGGACCCCGACTCGCTCGCCGTCATCCTGCGCGGCCGCGAACTGGGCGAGCAGAGCGCCGACATCCGCCGCGACATCATGCGCAACCTGCGCACCCTGGACGGGTTCGCCCGCCGCCTCGACACCGCCTCCCGGCAGCTCCTGGAGGTACGGCTGTGCTCCACCTCGCCGGGTGTCACCCTCTACCGCTGGGACGAGCGCTGCCTGGTCTCCTTCCTGACCGTCGGCCGGCTCTCCGGCGAGGGCGTCCAGCTGGAGGTCGCGGTCCGCTCCCCGCTCGGCACCTTCGTCGAACAGCGATTCGACGAACTGTGGCAGCAGGGCAAGCCGATGGAACGCTTCACCCGCCTGCCCGTCACCCTCGTCGACGCCACGGACGGGCGACGCGAGTTCGTCTGCCACTTCGTCTTCCTCGACGACCGCCTGTACGTCGCCGCCCCCGACCTCGTCACCTACCTGGCCCGCCGCCGCCTCGACCAACTCAGCGCCTACAGCGAGGCGCTGACCGGGTCCGGCGCACACGACGTCATCGTCGTGGACGACGAGAGCGAGCTGCATCGGCGGCTCATCCACCACTTCGGGGAGAAGTACGATGCGCAGGCGGCCGCCTTCGTGGAGTTGCGGCCGTCCACGGTCCTGGTCACGGATTGAACAGAGGGCCCCGCCACACATGAGCTCAGCGCACCACCACCGTTTCCGCGCCTTCACGCCCCGTGACCTGGACGGTCTGCTCCGGCGGGTCTCCCTGACGGACGATCAGCGGCTGGCGCTGCGGGCGGTCTCCTCGGTCCTGCCGTTCCGCACGAACGCCTACGTCGTCGACGAGCTGATCGACTGGTCGGCCGTGCCCGAGGACCCGGTCTTCCGGCTGACCTTCCCGCAGTCCGGGATGCTGCCCGCACCCGACGTCCGCCGGATGGCCGACCTGCTGGCCGGGGACGCCCCGCGCGGCGAGATCCAGCGCGCCGCGCACGAGATCCGGATGCGGCTCAACCCGCACCCCTCCGGCCAGCTCGACGCCAACGTCCCCGTGCACGAGGGGCGGCGGCTGACCGGCCTGCAGCACAAGTACCCGGAGACGGTGCTGGTCTTCCCGCGCCAGGGCCAGACCTGCCACGCCTACTGCACCTACTGCTTCCGCTGGCCGCAGTTCGTCGGCGAGGCCGACCTGCGCATCGCCACCGACGACATCGCCGCGACCGACGCGTATCTGCGGGCCCACCCCGAGGTCGCCAGCATCCTGGTCACCGGCGGCGACCCGCTGGTGATGAGCACGGCGGTACTGCGCCGCTACGTCGAGCCGCTCCTCGCGATCGACACGGTCCGCTCGATCCGCATCGGCACCAAGTCCCTCGCCTTCTGGCCGTACCGGTTCACCACCGACCGCGACGCCGACGACCTGCTGCGGCTCTTCGAGGAGGTGGTGGCGAGCGGCCGTCACCTCGCCCTGATGGCCCATTTCACGCATCCGCAGGAGCTGCGCCCGCCCGTCGTACGGGAGGCGATGCGGCGGGTCCGGGACACCGGGGCCGTGATCCGCTGCCAGGGCCCGCTGGTGGCCGGGATCAACGACAGCGCGGAGGCCTGGGCCGAGCTGTGGGAGGAGACGACCACGCTGGGGGCGGTGCCGTACTACCAGTTCGTGGAGCGGGACACCGGTCCCCAGGGCTACTTCGGCGTCCCGCTGACCCGCGGGCACGCCGTCTTCCGCGACGCCTACGCCCGGGTGTCGGGCCTCGCCCGTACGGTCCGCGGGCCGGTCATGTCGGCGATGCCGGGCAAGGTCTGCGTGGACGGCGTCGCCGAGGTGGCCGGTGAGCGGGTCTTCGTCCTGCACCTGATCCAGGCCCGTGATCCGGGCCTGGTCGACCGGCCGTTCTTCGCCGCGTACGACGAGGGGGCGACGTGGTGGACCGACCTGAAGCCGGCGTTCGGGGCGAGCCGGTTCCTGCCGGGGCTGGAGCCGGGGTGACGGTCCTTCTGGGGCTGCGCCCCCAGACCCCCTTCGGCCTGAACGGCGTCGTCCTCAAACGCCGGACGGGCTGAGGGGTGGTGCGGACCGGTCTTCGTCCTCGGACTCCGGACGGGCCGAGGACAGCTGGGCCGGGCCGCCGCTGTTCCCGAGCTCCAGCAGCAGATAGACCGTGCCGCCCACCAGCCCCGACAGCAGGAAGCTGCAGTCCACCCCGCCCGTCAGGGACAGCAGTGGACCCTCGTACGACGGCAGGGAGACCGCGAGCAGGCCGACGCCCGCGCCCAGGGCCCAGGACGCCGTGGCGCGGATGTTCCAGCCGGCGCGGTACCAGTAGATCCCGCCCCGGGAACGGCGGTTGAAGACCTGCAGGGCGTCCGCGTCGTACACGCCCCGGCAGCGGGCGAAGCCGATCAGGGTGATGACCGCCCACGGGGTGCCGATGGCGGTGAGCAGGAGGACGAAGGAGGTCATCGCGGACTGGGCGTTCCAGGCGTAGTGGCCGGCGAAGACGCAGGCCGTGGCGACGATGGCGACCGTGTAGGTGGCGCGGGCCCGGGACGCGCGGGGGAGGATCGCGTCGAGGTCGAGGCCCATGGAGTAGAGCATGAGGCCCGCGTTGCCGACAGAGCCCGCGGAGGCGGAGAGCAGGAGCGGGACCAGGTACCAGGCGGGGGAGGCCGACACCAGCGGGCCCGCGTAGTCCGCCGCCGCCCGGGCCGCGTACGCGGTGAACGTGCCGAAGAGCTGCGGCACCAGCAGGCCCAGGATCAGGCCGAGCCAGGTCGCGTGCAGGACCCGGCGGGAGGTGTGGCGGGCCGGGGAGATGTAGCGGGTGTAGTCGCCGAGGAGGGTGATGAAGGCGACCGGTCCGGACAGGCCCGCCGCCACGGCCGCGAGACACCAGGTCGGCCAGAAGCCGCCCAGCAGGTAGCCGCCCGCCTCCGGCAGCGCGGAGGTGGTGAAGTGCGGGGCGTAGGCGAGGACCCCGAGGAGCAGCAGGGCCGTCATGCCGACGGCGAGGACCTTCGACATGGCGAGCAGCACCCGGTAGCCGTAGACCGCGCCCGCCACCGTCGCCGCCGCGAGCACCGTGTAGACGACGGCGTACGCCGCGCCGTCCGCCGGCAGTCCGAATAGCCGTCCCAGCACGCTCACCATCACGTCGCCGCCGATCCACACGGTCAGCGCGGTGTAGCCGAGGGCCAGCAGCAGGCCCACCACCGAACCGACCAGCCGCCCGCGCACCCCGAACTGGGCGCCCGAGGAGGTCGAGAGGTTGGTGGCGGTGCGCAGGGAGACCAGGGCCAGCGGGGCCGTGAACACCGTGCCGATCAGCGTGCCCGCCACGATCGCGCTCACCGACGCCCACCAGCCGAGCCCGAAGGACGGCGGCAGCCAGCCGAAGATGATCACGCCGAGGCAGAGGTTGGAGCCGAGCAGGATCGAGACCAGGTCCTTCGGGCCGCTGGTGCGTTCCCCGTCCGGGATCGTGTCGACTCCGCGCTGTTCTATCGGCATGGCTGGTCCCCTTCGACGGCCGTCCACAAGTTAGAGCGACGTTCAATGTGGGCGACCCTGCGTGTGATGTCAATGGTTCCCTTCTCGTCATCCGGCATTTAGAGTGTTGTTCTAAGTGGAGCTGGATATGAGGAAGCGAAGGAGGTGCCGGGCGTGCGACTGACCCCCACGGAACGGGACCGGCTGCTGCTCTTCGGAGCCGCCGAGCTGGCCCGTGCCCGCCGCGCGCGGGGCCTCAGGCTCAACGTGCCGGAGGCCACCGCGCTGATCGCGGACACCGTCTGCGAGGCCGCCCGGGACGGCCGGCGGCTCGCCGAGGCCATCGAGGCGGCCCGCTCCGTCCTCGGCCCGGCCGACGTGCTGCCCGGCGTCGCCGACATCGTCACCGAGGTGCACGTCGAGGCCGTCTTCGACGACGGGTCCAGGCTCGCCGTGGTCACCGACCCGATCGGCGGCGGGGGACTGGGGGAGGACGCGCCCGGCGCGCTGCTGCCGGGGCCCGAGCACGCCGACCCGGAGGCGGTGCTGCGGCTGACCGTGACCAACACCGCCGCCGTCCCCGTCTCCGTCACCTCGCACTTCCACTTCTTCGAGGCCAACCCGCGCCTCGACTTCGACCGCGCCGCCGCCTACGGCCTGCGGCTCGCCGTGCCCGCCGGGTCGTCCGTGCGGTTCGGGCCGGGGGACTCGCTGGAGGTCGGTCTCGTGCCGATCGGCGGTTCCCGGGTCGCCATCGGCTTCGCCGGTCTGGTCGACGGGCCGCTGGACGCGCCCGGCGCCCGCGAGGAGGCGCTGCGCCGCGCCGCCGCCTGCGGATACCTGGGGGTACGAGAGACAGAGGAGGCCGATCGATGAGCCGTCCCGGAGGCCACCCCGCCGAGGCCCGCCGCCTCACCCCGCACGAGTACGCGGCCACCCACGGCCCGCGCTCCGGCGACCGGGTCCGCCTCGGGGACTCGGGGCTCGTGATCCGCGTCGAGGACGACTCCCAGCGCTACGGCGACGAGTTCCTGGCCGGCTTCGGCAAGACGGCCCGGGACGGGCTGCACCTTAAGGCCGCCGCCGTGCGCGAGACCTGCGACGTCGTGATCAGCAACGTGGTCGTGATCGACGCCGTGCTCGGGATCCGGAAGGTCTCCATCGGAATCCGCGAGGGGCGGATCTCCTCGATCGGGCGGGCCGGGAACCCCGACACCCTCGACGGGGTGGACGTCGTGGTCGGCACCGGGACGTCCATCGTGTCCGGGGAGGGGCTGATCGCCACCGCCGGGGCCGTCGACACCCACGTCCACCTGCTGTCGCCGCGCATCATGGAGGCCTCGCTGGCCTCCGGTGTCACGACGATCATCGGGCAGGAGTTCGGTCCGGTGTGGGGTGTCGGCGTCAACTCGCCCTGGGCGCTGAAGCACGCCTTCAACGCCTTCGACGCCTGGCCGGTCAATATCGGCTTCCTCGGCCGGGGTTCGTCCTCGCACGCGGCTCCGCTGGTCGAGGCCCTCGCCGAGGGCGGCGCCTCCGGCTTCAAGGTGCACGAGGACATGGGCGCCCACACCCGGGCGCTGGACACGGCCCTGCGGGTCGCCGAGGAGCATGACGTCCAGGTCGCCCTGCACAGCGACGGGCTGAACGAGTGCCTGTCGGTCGAGGACACCCTCCGGGTGCTGGAGGGCCGCACCATCCACGCCTTCCACATCGAGGGCTGCGGCGGCGGACACGTGCCCAACGTCCTGAAGATGGCCGGCGTCCCCAACGTCATCGGCTCCTCCACCAACCCCACCCTGCCCTTCGGCCGGGACGCGGTCGCCGAGCACTACGGGATGATCGTCTCCGTCCACGACCTCAAGACCGACCTGCCCGGTGACGCCGCCATGGCCCGCGACCGCATCCGCGCCGGGACCATGGGCGCCGAGGACGTGCTGCACGACCTGGGCGCGATCGGCATCACCTCGTCCGACGCGCAGGGCATGGGCCGGGCCGGGGAGACCGTCCGCCGTACCTTCGCCATGGCCGGCAAGATGAAGGCCGAGCTGGGCGCCCCGGACGACGGCCACGACAACGAGCGCGTGCTCCGGTACATGGCGAAGCTGACTATCAACCCGGCCATCGCCCACGGCCTCGCGCACGAGGTCGGCTCGATCGAGGTCGGCAAGCTGGCGGACATCGTGCTGTGGTCGCCCGAGTACTTCGGGGCCAAGCCGCAGCTCGTCCTCAAGGCGGGCTTCCCGGCGTTCGGCGTCACCGGTGACCCGAACGCGGCCACCGACACCTGCGAACCCCTCGTCCTCGGCCCCCAGTTCGGGGCGCACGGCGCCACCCCGGCCGACATCTCCGTCGCGTTCGTGGCGCAGGCCGCCCTCGACCAGGGCCACGACACCATGCCCACCCGGCGGCGCCGGGTCGCCGTGCGCGGCACCCGCGGCATCGGCCCGGCCGACCTGCGGCGCAACTCCCGTACCGGGGCGGTCGACGTCGACCAGCGCACCGGCCTGGTCACCCTCGACGGTGAGCCGCTGCGCTCCGAGCCCGCCGACTCCGTCTCCCTCAACCGCCTGTACTTCCTCTGAGGATCACCGATGACTGCTGCCTCCGACGGCTTCCGGATGCCCGCCGAGTGGACCCCGCACGAGCGCACCTGGATGGCGTGGCCGGGCCCCAACCCCACCTTCGACGACGCCGACGACCTCATCGCCGCCCGGACGGCCTGGGCGTCGGTGGCCCGTGCGGTCCTGCGCTTCGAACCGGTGACCGTCGTGTGCGGCCCCGGCCAGTCGGCGGCGGCACAGACGCTGCTCGGGCCCGGCATCGACACCGTCGAGCGGGACCTCGACGACGCCTGGATGCGGGACATCGGCCCCACCTTCCTGACCAACGGGCGTGAACTGGCCGCCGTGGACTGGACGTTCAACGGCTGGGGCGCCCAGCACTGGGCCCGCTGGGAGCACGACGCGAAGATCGCCGCGCATGTCGCGGACCTCGCGGGCGCGAAGACGTACGCCTCGCGGCTGGTCAACGAGGGCGGCGCGATCCACGTCGACGGCGAGGGGACCGTCCTGCTGACCGAGACCGTGCAGTTGGGCCCCGAGCGCAACCCGGGCTGGACGAAGGCGGAGGTCGAGGCCGAGATCCACGGCATGCTCGGCACCCGCAAGGCGATATGGCTGCCCCGTGGCCTCACCGGCGACTACCCCCCGTACGGCTTCGGCACCCTCGGCCACGTCGACATCGTCGCCGCCTTCGCCCGCCCGGGAGTCGTCGTCGCGCACTCCCAGCCGGACCCCGCGCACCCCGACCACGAGGTGAGCAAGGAGGTCGTCGGCCTGCTGCGGTCCCAGACCGACGCCCGCGGCCGCAGCCTGGAGGTCGTCGAGGTGCCCGCCCCGACCGTCCTGGAGGCCGACGGCCACTGGGCCGACTACTCCTACATCAACCACTACCTCTGCAACGGCGGGGTCGTGCTGTGCGGCTTCGACGACCCGCGCGACGAGATGGCCGCCGGGATCTTCCGCCGCCTCTTCCCCGAGCGGACGGTGACGCTGGTGGACGCCCGTACGATCTTCGCGGGGGGTGGCGGTATCCACTGCATCACCCAGCAGCAGCCGAAGATCCAGTAGCAGTTCGAGGAGCCGAAGATGGCCGGTGGGCGCAGACAGGCCCCGCCCCGCGAGGACGTGCTCGCCGCCGCCATGACGATGATCGCCGGACGGGGCCTGGAGAAGCTCACCATGGCCGCGCTCGGCCGTGAGGTCGGGATGAGCAGCGGCCATCTCCTCTACTACTTCCACTCCAAGGACGAACTGCTGCTCCAGACCCTGGAGTGGAGCGAGGGCCGGCTCGGCGCCGAGCGCGGCCGGCTGCTCACCCGGCGCGGCACAGCCCGCGAGCGCCTCGACGCCTACGTCGACCTGTACGTCCCCGACGGGCACCGGGACCCGCACTGGACGCTCTGGCTGGAGGTCTGGAACCGCTCGCAGAACGCCGACGAGGCGGCCCGCGACCGGCAGGCCGCCATCGAGGGCGCCTGGCACCGCGACCTGGTCGCGCTGGTCGCCGAGGGCATCTCGCGCGGCGAGTTCCGGCCCGTCGACCCCGACCGGTTCGCCGCCCGGCTGCGCGCCCTGCTCGACGGCTTCTCCATCCACGTGGCGATCGGCCTGCGCGGCACGGACCGGGCGCAGGTGCTCGGCCATGTGCGCGACTTCCTGGCGGCGGAGCTCCTCACGGACGCGTGACGGACTGCACACTGTTCGCATCATGAGACGGACGGTGAGCACGGGGGCGGTCTGTGCCAGACTGCCTCCGTGCTCTCGTTCGCCATGATTATTGGCAGCAGGCGCGCCGGTCCGCAGTGACCACCACGTACGACCAGGTACGGGTGGCCATCGTCGTCCTCGACCCGCGCGCAGACCTCTCGCACCCGCGAGGGGTTTTTTCGTTTTCCGGCCCACCTTCAGCCGGAGGACGGGCGCGAGGGACCATGGAGGGACGGTGGAGCCGGTCATTCCGGTACGACCGAGATTCGACATCAGGAGCCTTGAGACCATGACCGAGACGGCAACCAACGAGCTGGACGACTCGTTCCACGTCTTCGACACCACGCTGCGCGACGGCGCGCAGCGCGAGGGCATCAACCTCACCGTCGCGGACAAGCTGGCCATCGCCCGGCACCTGGACGACTTCGGCGTGGGCTTCATCGAGGGCGGCTGGCCGGGCGCCAACCCGCGGGACACCGAGTTCTTCGCCCGCGCCCAGCAGGAGATCGACTTCAGGAGTGCCCAGCTGGTCGCCTTCGGCGCCACCCGCCGGGCGAACGCCAAGGCCGCCGACGACCCCCAGGTCAAGGCGCTGCTGGACTCCGGCGCCCCGGTGATCACACTGGTCGCCAAGTCCCACGACCGGCACGTCGAGCTGGCCCTGCGCACCACCCTCGACGAGAACCTGGAGATGGTCCGCGACACGGTGTCCTTCCTCAAGGACCAGGGCCGCCGGGTCTTCGTCGACTGCGAGCACTTCTTCGACGGCTACCGCGCCAACCCCGAGTACGCGAAGGCCGTCGTACGGGCCGCCGCCGAGGCCGGCGCCGACGTGGTCGTGCTCTGCGACACCAACGGCGGCATGCTCCCCGCCCAGGTCAACGCCGTCGTCTCCACCGTCCTCGCGGACACCGGCGCCCGGCTCGGCATCCACGCCCAGGACGACACCGGCTGCGCGGTCGCCAACACCCTTGCCGCGGTCGACGCGGGCGCCACCCACGTCCAGTGCACGGCGAACGGTTACGGCGAGCGGGTCGGCAACGCCAACCTGTTCCCGGTGGTCGCCGCCCTGGAGCTCAAGTACGGCAAGCAGGTGCTGCCCGAGGGCCGGCTCCGCGAGATGACCCGGATCTCGCACGCCATCGCCGAGGTCGTCAACCTCACCCCCTCCACCCACCAGCCCTACGTGGGGGTCTCCGCCTTCGCCCACAAGGCGGGGCTGCACGCCTCCGCGATCAAGGTCGACCCCGACCTCTACCAGCACACCGACCCGGCCCTGGTCGGCAACACCATGCGCATGCTGGTCTCCGACATGGCCGGCCGCGCCTCGGTGGAGCTCAAGGGCAAGGAACTCGGCGTCGACCTCGGCGGCGACCGCGAACTGGTCGGCCGGGTGGTGGAGCGCGTCAAGGAACGCGAGCTGCAGGGCTACACCTACGAAGCCGCCGACGCCTCCTTCGAACTGCTCCTGCGCGCCGAGGTCGAGGGCAAACCCCGCACCTACTTCCGCGTCGAGTCCTGGCGGGCCATCGTCGAGGACCGCCCCGACGGCACCCACGCCAACGAGGCCACCGTCAAGCTCTGGGCCAAGAGCGAGCGCATCGTCGCCACCGCCGAGGGCAACGGCCCGGTCAACGCCCTCGACCGCGCCCTGCGCGTGGGCCTCGAGAAGATCTACCCGCAGCTCGCCAAGCTGGACCTCGTCGACTACAAGGTCCGCATCCTGGAGGGCAAGCACGGCACCCAGTCCACGACCAGGGTCCTGATCTCCACCTCCGACGGCACCGGCGAGTGGTCGACGGTCGGCGTGGCGGAGAACGTCATCGCCGCCTCCTGGCAGGCCCTGGAGGACGCGTACACGTACGGCCTGCTGCGCGCGGGCGTGGAGCCCGCCGAGTAGACGGAAGCCGGAGCCTGCTGCCGCCCCGTGGTGCCGGCGGCCGGTTGCTCGCCCCCGTGGTGCCGGCGGCCGGTTGCTCGCGCCCGCCGTGCCGGCGGCCGGTTGCTTGCGCCCGTGGTGCCGGCGGCCGGGTGCACGTGCCTGCCGTGTACCCGCGGCCGGTTGCTTGCGCCCGCCGTGCCGGACGCCGGGCGGACCGCCCGGCGCCGGTTCGGCCGGCGCCGGGTGGGCCTCACCTCTCTCCCGACCGAGTCGGGTGGTGGGTGGGCGAAGGCCTGGGGGTCCAGGGGGCGGAGCCCCCTGGGTGGGTTCGCCTACTGCAGGTGCCACTTCTGGTTGGCGGCGCCCGTGCAGGACCAGATCTGCGCCCGGGCCCCGTTCGCCGACGAGTTGTCGGTGACGTCCAGGCACTTGTTCGCCGCCGTGTTCACGACATCACCGGTGGACGAGTTGTACGACCACTGTTGAGCACCGGTCCCGTTGCAGTCGTACAACTGCACCTTCGCCCCGTCCGCCGTCGAACCGGACGTCACGTCCAGACACTTGCCGAGCGCCTGGACGGTCCCGTCGGTTCCCACGGTCCACTGCTGCGCGGTGGAGCCGTTGCAGTCGTAGAGCTGGACGGCGGTGCCGTTCGCGGTCGAACCGCCCGCCACGTCGAGGCACTTGTTCGCCAGCCCCACGAACGCGCCGGTCTGGCCGCCGCCGCCCGACTGGGTGCCGGACCAGGTGAAGGTGGCCGAGGTCTTGCCGGGGAGCGAGTAGGTGGCGTGCTGCGAGCCCCAGTCGATGGTCACCGTCTGCGCGCTCGACGAGTCGTTGTAGGCGATCAGCGCCTTCGAGCCGTCGGGGTTGCGCCAGGCCACGTTCGGCACGGTGGTGGACGCGGTGGAGGCGATCCGCTGCGCGCCGGGCCGGACGAACTTGGTCAGGTGGCCCATGTCGTAGTACTCGACGGTGTAGTCGACCGTCCCGCTCGCGCCGTCCCCGTTGTGCACGGTGACCAGGCCGGTGCAGGTGCCGCAACCGCCGTTGTGCGGGCCCATGTTCTGGTCCACGGCCAGCGACCACTTGGTCACCGACTTCGCCCAGTTGCGGGTGTAGTCGATGATGTTGGACATGTCCTCCTTCTGCTGGTTGGCGACCCAGGTGCCGCCGGAGTGCTCGGTGCCGAAGGCGTCCAGCGTCGGGTACTGGTTGTGCACGGTGGTCTGCTCGGAGACGTCACCGCCGTAGCCGTGCCAGGCGATCCCGCCGAAGTTCGGGTGGTTGCGGATCGTCGCGTCGTTGACGAGGGCAGCCGCGTAGGAGTCGTACACGTCCCAGTTCCAGTCGTGCGCGAGGACCTTGGTGGACAGGCCGGCCGACTGGAGCTGCGGCAGCAGGTCGTTCTCGAGGAAATACTGCAGCCCGGAGGCGTTCCAGCTCATCGACGGGTAGCCGGAACAGCAGGTGGGCTCGTTCTGCGGGGTCACGTAGGAGACCTTGACGCCCTGTGCCTGGTACGCCTGTATGTACTTCACGAAGTACGCCGCGTAGGCGGCGTAGTCCTCCGACTTGAGCCAGCCCCCGTTGAGCGAGCCGCTGTCCTTCATCCACGCCGGTGCCGTCCATGGCGAGGCCATGACAGTCAGGGAGGGATTCAGCTGCAGCGCCTGCCTGGTGAGCGGCACGACGTCCGCGAGGTCGTGCGCGATCGAGAAGCTGTTGAGGTTCGGGTCGGTCTGTCCGGCGGGCACGTCGTCGTAGGTGTACCCGTACCGTGCCAGGTCCGAGGCGCCCATCGGATTGCGCAGGAACGAAAGACCGATGCCGTTCGTCGGCGAGAACAGCTTCTGCATGGTGGCGTCCCGGGTGGCCTGGGACAGCGCCCCGCTGCTGTTCATCAGCCAGGCCGCGGTGTCCGTGAAGGACGCGCCGCCGCCGGTGAAGGTCTGGTACCGGGTGTTCTCGTCGACCGTGATGTTCGTGCCGCCGCCCCCGGTCCCCGCGGAGAAGGCGAACGGCGTCTGCGCCTGGAGCCCGCGGGTGACATGGCGCCCGGCGGAGTCGTCGGTGGTGGTGAGGTACGCGGTGACCTGCTCACCGGCCGCGTGCGCCGGCGGCACGACGGCGCTGAAGCCGGCCGCGGTGAGCAGCCCGGCCAGCAGCAGACGCAGGGTGTGGGGGGTTCTTCTCATGGGCACATCGCCCTTCCTGACGGGACGTCTTGACGGGGGTGCGAGCCGTTAGTTAACTCACGACGTGATCTAAGCCATGAGTGAACTGTGAGAGCCCCGAGTGAACCAGAGAGTCGAGGGAAGGTCCATGCCAAGAGCCGCCCTGCTCGTCTCCACCGCACTGCTCGCAGCCCTGATCCCGCTGTCCGCCGCCAGCGCCGCCGACGACCCCGCGCCCACCCCCGTCGACCGCTTCGAGGGTGAGGTCCCCTTCGCCTCCCAGCCCGCCGAGGGCATCTTCACCTGGGGAGGCGACAGCGACGACCCGCCCGCCCTCCAGTTCGCCGACCGCGCCGACGCCCCCGAGGGTGCCAAGGTCCTCTCCGGGACCTACGACATCAGCGGCTACGGCGGCTTCACCCACGACTTCGCCGCGACCGAGCCCGCCCACGACTGGTCCGCCCACAAGGGCATCCGCTTCTGGTGGGACGGCCAGGACAACGGCAAGAAGACCGCCTTCGAGATCAAGGACGGCGGCGCCAACGGCGAGGCCTCCGAGCTGTGGACGACGTCCTTCACCGACGACTTCACCGGCTGGAAGCAGATCGAGATCCCGTTCACCGACTTCGTCTACCGGACCGACTACCAGCCGGTCGGCGGCATCGACCACGTCCTCGGCCTGACCCAGATGTGGGGCTACGCGGTCACCCTCCCCGTCGGGGTCAAGGGCCGGTTCGCCATGGACGACGTGGAGTTGTACGGCAAGGCGGACCAGTCGCTGCGCGCGTCGGTCACCACGGACGCGGCCGTCTACCCGGTGAAGGAGGGCTCCACGGCGAGCGTGAAGGTCACCGTCGCCACCACCGGCTCGGCCCCGATCGACGACCCGGTCACCGTCGCGTACACGACGCAGGGCGGGACCGCCGAGGCCGGCAAGGACTACAAGGCGGTCTCCGGCACGGTCACCTTCCCGGCGGGTACGGCCTCCGGGACCACGCAGACCATCAAGGTGCCGACGCTGAAGGACCGGTCGGCCGAGTCGGCCGAGACCATCCCGCTGAAACTCACGGTCACCGGCGCCAAGGCCCCCGCGGAGACTCCGCAGGTCGTCATCGACGCGCACGGACTGCCGTACCTCGACAGCAAGCTGCCCGTGAAGAAGCGGGTCGCCGATCTCCTGTCCCGGATGTCCCTGGAGGAGAAGGTCGGCCAGATGACCCAGGCCGAGCGGGGTGCCGTGGGCACCGGTGGTGACGTCGCCGCGTACGACCTCGGCTCGCTGCTCTCCGGCGGCGGCTCGACCCCCACGCCCAACACGGCCGCGGCCTGGGCACAGATGATCGACGACTTCCAGCTCCGGGCGCAGGCCACCCGGTTCCAGATCCCGCTCATCTACGGCGCCGACGCCGTCCACGGCCACAACAACCTGGCCGGCGCCACCATCTTCCCGCACAACATCGGCATCGGCGCCACCCGCGACCCCGGGCTCGCCGAGCAGGCCGGTGCGGTGACCGCCTCCGAGGTCCGGGCCACCGGCGTCTCCTGGGACTTCGCCCCCTGCCTCTGCGTCAGCCGTGACGAACGCTGGGGCCGTTCCTACGAGTCCTTCGGCGAGGACCCGGCCCTCGTGAAGTCCATGGAGACCGTCATCCAGGGCCTCCAGGGGCGCGCCGACGGACGGGACCTGAAGGACGACGACAAGGTCCTGGCCACCGCCAAGCACTTCGTCGGCGACGGCGGCACCGCCTACGGCTCGTCCACGACCGGCACGTACACCATCGACCAGGGCGTCACCACGGTCACCCGGCAGCAGCTGGAGGCCATCCACCTGGCGCCGTTCCAGACGGCCGTGGACCGGGGCGTCGGCACGGTCATGCCGTCGTACTCCTCGCTGGAGATCGTCGGCGACGGCCGGGGCCCGGTGAAGATGCACGCCCGCGCCGACATGATCACCGGGGTGCTCAAGGGCCGGATGGGCTTCCAGGGCTTCGTGATCAGCGACTGGAACGCCATCGACCAGCTCCCGGGTGACTACGCCTCCCACGTCGGCACGGCCGTCAACGCGGGCGTCGACATGATGATGGTGCCGTACAGCTACCAGGACTTCACGAAGACCCTGATCGACCAGGTGAAGGCGGGCAGCGTCAGCGAGCGGCGCATCGACGACGCGGTGTCCCGCATCCTCACCCAGAAGTTCAAGCTGGGCCTCTTCGAGCACCCGTACGCCGAGACGGGCAACGCCTCGAAGATCGGCTCCGTCGGGCACCGGGCCGTCGCCCGGCAGGCGGCCGCCGAGTCGCAGGTGCTGCTGAAGAACGACGGCGACGTGCTGCCCCTGAAGAAGTCGCAGAAGGTGTACGTCGCCGGGTCCAACGCCGACGACCTCGGCAACCAGACCGGTGGCTGGACCATCACCTGGCAGGGCCAGTCCGGCACCCACACCACCGGCACCACCATCCTCCAGGGCATGAGGAACGCCGGGGGAGACGTCACCTACTCCGAGGACGCCTCCGCGCCGACGAGCGGCTACGACGTGGGTGTGGTCGTGGTCGGTGAGACCCCGTACGCCGAGGGTGTCGGAGACGTCGGCAACGGCAACGACCTCGTGCTGTCGGCCGCCGACCAGGCCGCCGTGGACAAGGTGTGCGCGGCCATGAAGTGCGCGGTGCTGGTCGTCTCCGGGCGCCCGCAGCTCATCGGGGACCGGCTCGGCGAGATCGACGCCCTGGTGGCGTCCTGGCTGCCGGGCACGGAGGGCGACGGCGTGGCCGACGTGCTCTACGGCAAGAAGGCCTTCACCGGTCAGCTCCCGGTCACCTGGCCGAAGTCCGAGGCGCAGCTGCCGATCAACGTCGGCGACGCGTCGTACGACCCGCAGTACCCCTACGGCTGGGGTCTGACCACGCTGACCAAGGCACCCAAGGGCGGTGAGGCCACCCTGAAGGCGCTCGGCGCGGCGGCGAGGGCGGCCGAACGGGCGGGCTCCGACCGGGCCGGCCGGAAGGCGGTCACCCAGGCCCGGCTGCTGGTCCAGGCGAAGATCGGGCAGTCGGTCACCGCGGCCGTCTCGAAGCCCTTCGCCGACGCGGACCACCTGCTGCTGACCGGCAGGTACGCGGCGGCGGTGGAGAAGCTGACGCAGGCCTACCGGGCAGCGTAGGAGGACAGCGCTCCCCAGGAGGCTTCGGGGTAGTTTCGAAGCATGAACGCGGTGCGACGGACCACCCGAAGCCTCCCGGGGCTGCTGTTCCTGGCGCTCGCGCTGGCGCTGGTCGCGCTGGCCGCGCCCGCCCCGCGGGCGAGCGCGGCCACCGGCGTCTCGGCGGTCGCCGACGCCCTGCGGAAGAACCCGGTGTACGTCGATCCGGCAGCCGCCGCCCAGCTGTCCACGGCCGACGCCGACACCCTCGCCCGGCAGATCAGGGACGCGGACAAGCCCCTGTTCGTCGCCGTGCTGCCGGCCGACTACCCCACCAAGGACCTCTTCACGAACCTGCGGACCGCCACCGGCGTCACCGGCCTCTACGCGGTCCGTCTCGGCGACCGCTTCGACGCCCGCGCCGACTCCTCGGTCCTGCCCCGGACGGCCGTGCAGAACCTGGTCACCAGCGTCCAGGGCGAGAGCGCCAGGACCCAGCTGACCGACTTCACCGACCGCGCCCTGGCGAACATGGGCGGCAAGGCCCCCGTGTCCTGGGGCGGCGGCAGCACGGGCGGTTCAGGGGTCTCCAGTACGGCGCTGATCGCGCTCGGCGCCGTGGTCGTGGCCGGCGGCGCGGGCGCGTACGCGCTGGTCCGCCGCAATCGCCGGCGCCGCGAGGAGGAGCAGCGGGCCGCCCTGGAGCGGCTCCGGGTGGTCGTGGACGAGGACATCACGGCGTTCGGCGAGGAACTCGACCGGCTCGACTTCCACCCGGCCGAGCCGGGCGCCGACGACGCGATGCGCACCGACTACGAGCACGCGCTGAACGCCTACGACCAGGCGAAGTCCGCGATGGCCGGCGCCCGCAGACCGGAGGAGGTCCGCGCGGTCACCCAGGCCCTGGAGGACGGCCGCTTCTCGCTCGCCCTGCTGGCCGCCCGCCGCGAGGGCCGCCCGCTCCCGGAGCGCCGCCCGCCCTGCTTCTTCGACCCCCGGCACGGCCCCTCGGTCACCGACGCCACCTGGACCCCGCCCGGCGGCGCGCCCCGCGAGGTCCCGGTCTGCGCGGCCGACGCCGCCCGCCTCGCCGACGGCCACGACCCGGCGGTCCGCGAGGTCGACACCGACCACGGCCGCCGCCCCTACTGGGACGCGGGCCCGGCCTACGGCCCCTGGGCGGGCGGCTACTTCGGCGGCGGTATCCTCCCCGGCCTCCTCATCGGCACCGCCCTGGGCGGCTGGATGTCCGCCCCCGCCTACGCGGCCGACTACGGCACCGGGTACGGCGACTTCGGCGGCTTCGACTCCGGTGGTTACCAGGGCGGCGACGTGTCGGGCGCGGACTTCGACCCCGGGGACTTCGGCTCCTTCGGTGGCGGCGGGGACTTCGGGGGCGGGGGCGGCGACAGCGGGGACTTCGGCGGCGGTTTCTGACCTACTGGACGTCCTTCAGCCGCTCCAGCACGCCGGCCGCGAGCAGCAGGACCCCGCGCTCGGTCTCGCCCAGCGACCCGAGCGCACCGGCCAGCCAGGCGTCGCGCTGTGCCATGTCGTCCTCCAGCGCCCGCCGCCCCGCCGTGGTCAGGCTCAGCACGGACTGCCGCCGGTCCGACGGGTCCGGCGCCCGCCCGATCAGCCCCTCCGCCTCCAGTTCCGCGAAGACCCGGGTCAGCGACTGCGGCCGCTGCCGCTCGGCCGCGGCGACCTCGCCGGGCGTGGACGGCCCGTGCCGGTACAGATGGCCGAGCACCGAGAGCTGATTGGGACTGAGGCTCCCGTCCCCGCGTTCCTGCCGCAGCCGGCGGTTGAACCGCAGGACGGCACGGCGGATACGGGCGGCCTCGGCGAGATGCTCCATGACGGAAAATAGTACGCGACTGCTTACTACTACCATGAGACAGTAACCGTATTATCGGCTCCGTGACCGCCAAACTCATACGCAACGCGTACGAAGCCGGGCTGACGATGACGGCCGTGCTGCTCTCCTGGGGAGTCGCGCTGGCGCTGGAGGGGATGGCCGGGCTGCACACCGACGTGCTGGTGCTCGCGGTCGCCCTCACCCTGACCCTCTCCTCGACCCAGCGCACCGCCGACACCCGCCGACGGCTGACGTCACTGGTGCTGCTGCCCGTGACGGCCGCCGCCTCGATCTTCGTCGGCCGCCTGCTCGCCTCCCACTACGCGGCGG
Organism: Streptomyces sp. NPDC086777; assembly: GCF_040702065.1. Lineage (NCBI taxonomy): Bacteria > Bacillati > Actinomycetota > Actinomycetes > Kitasatosporales > Streptomycetaceae > Streptomyces > Streptomyces sp. NPDC086777. The sequence goes on from NZ_JBFBJI010000031.1 coordinate 64,867, forward strand.
GCGCCGCCGTCTACACGGCCGGGATGGCACTGGCGATCTGGATCCGCCGCTTCGGCCCGGCCGCCACCAAGGCGGGCACCCTGATCGCCCTCCCCCTGGTGGCCCTGCTCGTGGTCCCCGGGCCCGCGCTGCCGGCAAGGGCCCAGAGCGGGCTGGTGACCTGGGGCTGGTCGGCGCTGATCGGGGCGCTGGCGTGCGGCTCGGTCTGGCTGGTGCAGTCCCTCGGCGACCGATTCGCCCCCTGGCCCCCGGCCCCGGCCCCCGACACGCCCTCGCGCCGCTCCCGCCTGCACCCCCGCCCCAGCACCCGCATGGCACTCCAGATGGCCGCCGGGATCGCCACCGCCTTCGCCCTCGGCCACCTGTTCTTCGACGACCACTGGCCCTGGGTCGTACTGACCGCCTACGTCGCCGCGAGCGGCAACCGCGGCCGGACGGACGTCCTGCGCAAGGGGATCGAGCGCCTGGCCGGAGCCTGCGCGGGCACCCTGCTGGCGACGGGCGTGGCGGCGGCGGACATCACCGGCCACACCGCCGTGGCCCTGATGTTCACGACCCTCGCGATCGCCCTGTGGCTGCGCCCCCTCAACTACGCCTACTGGGCCGCCGGCATGACCTGCACCCTCTCCCTCCTGCTCGGCTACTTCGGCCAGCACGCGGGGTCCCTGCTGCCGACCCGCCTGGAGGGCATCGCGGTGGGCGCGGTCCTGTCGGTGGCGTCGGCCTGGTGGCTGCTACCGGTACCGAAACGCCGCGAGCCCGCCGCGACACGGCCGGCGCTGACCTAGGGGTGCCGGCGGTCCACCGCCGCGAAGGCCTCGGAGAGACTCACCACGGGTCGGCCGAGGGTCTCCGTCAGCACGCGCCGCTGGTGCTCGGTCAACTCGGCGACGAAGACCACCGCGTCGGCGGCGGCCCGGTCGCACACCTGAGCCACCTCGCGCACCTTCCCGTCGCTGAGCAGAGTCCGCGAGGAGAAGGGCAGACCCATCTTCCGGACCCCGCCGTCCGAGACGCCTCGCCGTTGCACGATCCGCGCGACGACCCGAGCGCCGTGCGCCGCCAGCTCGGCCGCGGCCGACGCCATGACCGTTTCGAAGTCCTTCTGTTTCGCGGAGAAGTAGCCGACCAGCACCACGTCGGCGCCCGCGGCCGGGAGCCGGAACGCCCGGCGCCGAACCGGCGCCGACGGCACAGGGCGCCCCGGTCGCCGGTCGCGCCTCCTGGGCTGATGCATGCGCCCCAGCCTAGACGCGGGGTTTCCTCCAGCGACACCGCGTTTCCGGCTAGGCCCGCCGGAGGCGTCAGGCTGCTCAGACCAGACCGCAGGCCGTTGACCACGGACGTCGGCTGCTCCGGGTGCGGACCGAACCGTCAGAGGGCCCACCGGAGTTCGTCTGCCGCGAGCGGCATCCGGTCGATGCCCCGCGCACGCAGTCAGGCGCAGAGCACGACGAAGGCGCGAGGACGCCCCGGTACGTTCTCCTACGAGGTGATGAAGACCCGGTCGCTCTGCTCAGCCGCGGGTGACGCGGTCGAGGAACTCGCTCCAGATGGAAGGGGAGACGGTGAGTATCGGCCCGCCGGGCGTCTTGGAGTCACGGACGTGGACGGTGGCGGGCGTGGCGGCGACCTCGACGCAGTCGCCGCCCTGGCTGCCGCTGTAGCTGGACTTGAACCATGTCAGTGCTGCGGTCTTCATGACCCTCCAAGCAGTCCGTTCAATAGACACACGCTCTCGTCGGGAGAGAGGGCCTGTGACCGCAGCATTCCATATTGGAGGTGGTAGTCGCTGACCTCGTCGGGGTCCGCGACCAGGAAGCTGGCGCGCTGCACTTCCAGGTAGACCAGACGCTCGAACTCGGGTGTCTCCAGAAGCACCATCGGGCCGTCCAGACAGGCGTGCGGCGTTCGTGCCTCAGGCATGATCTGAAAGCTCATGTGCACCGGCTCGGTGTACTGCAGAATCTGTTGGATCTGTTCGCGCATCACTTCGGGACCACCGACCATGCGCCGCAGGGCACTCTCTTCGATGACGAAGTGCCCCACGGGCGGCCGTTCGCGCTGCCAGATCAACTGCCGCTCCATGCGCGCGTTCACCCACTGCTCGGCGGTCTCGCTGCCGATCGCCGGATATCGGTAGCCGAAGACTGCACGGCAGTAGTCCCTGGTCTGCAGGAGCCCCGGAACCACCTGACTCTGGTACGAGAGAACGCTGACCGCCTCCTGCTCATGGTCGACCAGCCCCTGCGCGAACTGGACAATCCGCTCGCGCACCGGCATCCTCGCCACCAGCACGGCCAACGCCTCGCCGGTCCCCAGCAGTTCGTCGAACTGCTCGGCCCGGTCCGGCTGAAGGGCGAGCCGCCCCTGCTCGATGGAGCCCACTGTGTCGACATGCAGGTTCGCAAGCTCGGCGAACTGTTCCTGGGTGAGCCGTGCCTGTTTCCGGTAGTGGGCGACGAGCGCTCCGACCGCGTGCCATGAACCGACCCTCTTGGGCTTCCTCGCCACCTGCATGCGTGTCCCTTTCCCCCGTGCGCGCCCGTACGTAGCGGACTCGTAGAAGCCAGAACTACGACCTGACTCACTCGTCCATGCTAGTCACCCACAGTGACACTCGCCTCATGAACCCGGAACCCCAACACCCCCACACCCGCGAGGCCTTCTACCGCCGTGACCGCAGATCCGTACGCCTGGCCAGGGACTTCACCCGCGACGCCCTCGCCGGCTGGGAGATCGGCCCGCGTGCCGACGACGTACTGCTCTGCGTGAGCGAGCTGACCACCAACGCCGTGCTGCACGGCGTACCCCCGGGCCGTGGCTTCCGGCTCCGGCTGGTCCTGCACCCCGACGGGGTCCTGCGCGTCGAGGTCCACGACAGTGGCCCGGGCGAACTCCGCTACGGCGACATGTCCCCGGAGTCGGAACACGGCCGCGGCCTGCTGCTGGTCAGCCTGCTCGCGGACAAGTGGGGGGTGGGGGAGCGGGAGCCGGGGAAGGCGGTGTGGTGCGAGTTCGCGGTCAGGGGGATCCAGGAGCCTTCGGGAGTGCGCAACCCCAAGCTCTTTCGTGACGCCGCGTCCCCGTGACGAATGACTGGAGCCGCCCATGAGCGGACGGAGCTGTCGGGTCTGCGCCGCCCCGCTACCGGACGGCGGCCGTGGCCGGACGTCCGTCTACTGCTCGGCGACCTGCCGCCAGCGCGCCTACCGCCGTCGGCGCACCGCGATCGACCAGCCGGCGGCCGACGTCCTCGGACATCGAGCGGCGGGTGCGGACCCAGTCCCTGCAGCCGCCCGACGCCTTCCGCTCGGACGCCGTGGCCCTGGCCGCGGCGGTCCGCAGGCTGCGGCGGCTGGCGGACCGTAACGTCACGCAGGTCGCCGTGACGAAAACCGTGGAACGGCCGCCGGATTCGTTCGGCGAGACCGGCTTCGCCGCACGCGTCGAACCCCACCACAGATGGCTGCACCTGCACTGCTACCGCATGGTCGGCTCCTACGACGACGCCGAGGACCTGGTGCAGGAGACCCTGCTCAAGGCCTGGCGCGACCGAGCCGGTTTCGAGGGCCGAGCGGCGCCCCGGACCTGGCTGTACCGGATCGCCACCGACACCTGCATCGACCACCTGCGCCGCACCGGCCGCCGTCCCCGGCGCTACGAGCCGGTGCCCGGCATCGAGTCCGGCAGCGGCGAGCCGCCGGAGCGGCTGCCCTGGCTGCAGCCCCATGCGTCCGGCCCCCGACGGTGGAACGCACGTGACCATGACGGCCGACGCCATGCACGACGAGGAATGGACCGGGCGGCTGGCCGCCGGGCGGACGGACGAGATGGACAACCTCGCCAAGGTGGCCGCGTCCTGACCGGCCGCTTCCGGACCGGCGCCCGCCGCCCGCTACCCGACGTTCGACCAGTGGGACCACGCGGGCGTCCGGACATGGCCGAGCGCCGCCCTCAGGGGAGTGGAGGGCGGCGCTCAGCGGGCGTGCTCGGGGCCGGGGCCGGCGGTCCGGCGCCGCGGGCTCACGCGTTCTTGATCGCCGAGATGTCGAAGTTCAGCTTGATCTTGTCGGAGACGAGGACGCCACCGGTCTCGAGTGCCGCGTTCCAGGTGACGCCCCAGTCGGAGCGCTTGATCTCGGCCTTGCCCTCGAAGCCGACGCGCTCGTTGCCGAACGGGTCCTTGGCTGCGCCGTTGAACTCCAGGTCGATGGTGACCGGCCGGGTGACACCGAGGATCGTGAGGTCGCCGGTGATGCGGTAGTCCTCGCCGCCGAGGGCCTCCGCCTCGGTGGAGCGGAAGGTCATCGTCGGGAACTCGTCGATCTTGAAGAAGTCGGCCGACTTCAGGTGACCGTCGCGGTCCGGGCTGCCGGTGGTGATGCTGTCCATCTTGATGTCGAGGGAGGCCGTGGACTTGGACGGGTCCGTACCGTCCAGGTGCAGGGTGCCCTCGAACTCCTGGAAGCTGCCCTTGACGTTGGTGACCATCGCGTGGCGGGCCACGAAGCCGAGCGTGCTGTGCGCCGGGTCGATCGTGTAGTCGCCGGTCAGCGCGGCCGTGTCGGCGGTCGTGCCGGCGGCGGGGGTCTCGTCGTTCTTGCGGCCGAAGATGCCCATGAGGTGCTCCTTGAGGGGGGACGGGTCGCGACTTCGAAGCGGTGCGTGAAGCGGTGCGTGAGGAAGCCGCGGCCTTGATGTTTAACGTTCAACGAACTCAACGAGAGACACCGTAGACCCATTCCCTTCAACCTTCAACATCATCGGCTTGCGTGTCGCGTTCCTCACTCACCGTAACGTCGTGTGACCCGATGTCGTGACGGGACCCGCTGGGGAAGGGCTAGGCTCTGTGTGGGTGAACCGCCGTCCGGAGGCCTGTGTTACTCCGCGGGTGGTACGGACCGCCCATGAATGTGAGACGCGTCTCGGCCCCGGCCTTGTGGCACCCCTACAACGGCGGAGCCCTCTGAGCAGTCGGAACGGCTGCATGGGGTTCTGGTTCTGTTCAGTGCTTCCAGGAAAACGCGCCGGAGACTGTACGGAGTCGACGTCTCGCATTCCTTGGTGTCCTTCGTAAGGTCGCTACATGACCGTTTTGGAAGAGACGACGGGTGAGCCCACCGGTGAGCCGACGGACGCGCGCGGGCGGGTCGCCGAACTGCACGAGATCCGTGCGGCGGCCGTGGCGGGCCCCGGCGAGAAGGCGACCGAGGCGCAGCACGCCAAGGGCAAGCTGACGGCCCGGGAGCGCATCGAGCTGCTCCTGGACCCGGGTTCCTTCCAGGAGGTCGAGCAGCTGCGCCGGCACCGCGCGGTCGGCTTCGGCCTGGAGGCCAAGAAGCCGTACACCGACGGTGTCATCACCGGCTGGGGTACGGTCGAGGGCCGTACGATCTTCGTCTACGCCCACGACTTCCGGATCTTCGGCGGTGCGCTGGGCGAGGCCCACGCCACCAAGATCCACAAGATCATGGACATGGCCATCGCGGCCGGCGCCCCGCTGGTCTCGCTGAACGACGGCGCCGGCGCCCGGATCCAGGAGGGCGTCTCCGCCCTCGCCGGCTACGGCGGCATCTTCCAGCGCAACACCAAGGCCTCCGGCGTCATCCCGCAGATCAGCGTGATGCTCGGCCCGTGCGCGGGCGGCGCGGCCTACAGCCCCGCCCTCACCGACTTCGTCTTCATGGTCCGCGAGACCTCGCAGATGTTCATCACGGGCCCTGACGTCGTCAAGGCGGTCACCGGCGAGGAGATCACCCAGAACGGGCTCGGCGGCGCCGACGTCCACGCGGAGACCTCCGGCGTCTGCCACTTCGCCTACGACGACGAGGAGACCTGCATCGCGGAGGTCCGCTACCTCCTCTCGCTCCTCCCGCAGAACAACCGCGAGAACCCGCCGCGCGCCGAGTCCACCGACCCGGTCGACCGGCGCAGCGACGTCCTCCTCGACCTGGTCCCGGCCGACGGCAACCGGCCGTACGACATGACCAAGGTCATCGAGGAGATCGTCGACGACGGCGAGTACCTGGAGGTCCACGAGCGCTGGGCGCGGAACATCATCTGCGCGCTGGCCCGGATCGACGGCCAGGTGGTCGGCATCATCGCCAACCAACCGCAGGTCCTCGCGGGCGTCCTGGACATCGAGGCGAGTGAAAAAGCTGCGCGCTTTGTCCAGATGTGTGACGCTTTCAATGTTCCGATCGTCACTTTCCTGGACGTTCCGGGTTTCCTTCCCGGTGTCGACCAGGAGCACGGCGGGATCATCCGTCACGGCGCGAAGCTCCTCTACGCCTACTGCAACGCGACCGTGCCCCGGATCTCCCTGATCCTGCGCAAGGCGTACGGAGGTGCCTACATCGTCATGGACTCCCAGTCGATCGGTGCCGACCTGACCTACGCCTGGCCGACGAACGAGATCGCGGTCATGGGCGCCGAGGGTGCCGCCAACGTGATCTTCCGCCGGCAGATCGCCTCCGCCGAGGACCCCGAGGCCATGCGGCAGAAGATGGTCAAGGAGTACAAGGCCGAGCTCATGCACCCCTACTACGCGGCCGAGCGCGGCCTGGTCGACGACGTCATCGACCCGGCCCAGACCCGCGAGGTGCTCGCCAAGTCGCTGGCGATGCTGCACACCAAGCACGCCGACCTGCCGTCCCGTAAGCACGGCAACCCCCCGCAGTAATCCTGCGGAAACCTCTCTCACGGAGACTGACACCCATGAACGTGCCTGACATCCGCGTCGAGAAGGGCAACGCCGACCCGGAGGAAGTCGCCGCCATAACGGCGGTCCTCCTGGCCCGCGCGGCCGCCCGGCCGACCGCCGACACCGAGCAGACCCACCGCGGCCGCGCCAAGGCAGGCTGGCGCCGCCTGGAGCGCGAGAACGGCTTCCGCGCCCCGCACAGCTGGCACGGCTAGGCTGCGCCGCCCGGCCGAAAGTACACAGGAGAAGGGCCCCTCTGCGAAGAGGGGCCCTTTTCCGCGTGCACCAGGGGCTGCCGGGCCGGTTCGGCGCCGCCGGACACCGCCGTCGGGCTCAGCGCCGTTGCGGCGGGAAAAGAACTGAGCTGCCGGCGGGTGTGAGTCGGGGCACTCAGGGGAGAAGGTGAGGAAGCGAAGGGAGAAAGACGGGGCGTTGCGGCAAAAGTTCGGGCCCCTTCGCAGAAGGGGCCCAGAGAAGCGCCCCCTTCAGGGGCGCCGGGGGTACCCCCGGCCGAAGGCTGGGGGAGGAACTGCGCGACAAGCCACCATTCACCCGCGGCTGGCGTGCGACCGGCCGTGGCAGCCCGGTAGCCGGAACTACCGCAGCCGCGCCATCAGAGCGTGCTCCACGAGAGTGATCAGCGCCGACTTCGCGTCGGCACGGTGCCGCGCGTCGGTCGTGATGATCGGGGTGTCGGGGCCGATCTGGAGCGCCTCGCGGACCTCTTCGGGGTTGTACGGCTGGTTGCCGTCGAAGCCGTTGAGGGCGATGACGAAGGGGAGACCCGAGTTCTCGAAGTAGTCGACCGCGGGGAAGCAGTCGGCGAGACGGCGGGTGTCCACGAGGACGATGGCGCCGATCGCGCCGCGCACCAGGTCGTCCCACATGAACCAGAAGCGGTCCTGCCCGGGGGTGCCGAACAGGTACAGGATCAGGTCCTGGTCCAGGGTGATGCGGCCGAAATCCATGGCGACCGTCGTGGTCGTCTTGTCCCCGGTGTGGGTGAGGTCGTCGATGCCGGCAGACGCGGACGTCATCACGGCCTCTGTGCGCAGCGGGTTGATCTCCGAGACGGCGCCGACGAACGTGGTCTTGCCCACGCCGAAGCCGCCCGCCACCACGATCTTCGCGGAGGTGGTGGAGCGGGAAGGACCGCCGCTAGAGCTTGCGAAGTCCACTGAGCACCCTTTCGAGCAGTGTCACGTCTGGCTGGCCACCGGCGTTCTCGTCGCCGCCGGGCTGATGGATGGCGACCAGGCCCGCCTCCGCCAAGTCGGCGACGAGGATCCTGGCCACGCCGAGAGGGATCGACAGCAGGGCCGAGACTTCGGCCACCGACTTGATCTCCCGGCAGAGGTTGCAGATCCGCTGATGCTCGGGCAACTGGCCCTGCATCTGGTGCGGCTGCGCGGTGGTGTGCACCAGCGCCTCGATGGCGAGCTGGTACCGCGGGCGGGTCCGGCCACCGGTCATGGCGTACGGACGCACCAGGGGATTACTGGACCCCGAGGCCGGCGCCGGCTCGGGGCGGCGCTGCGGCTGCACCGGCTGGATGCGCGGCGCGGGCGGCTGGTCGTACGGCGAGGGGCCGGGGCCCTGCGGGGCGTACGGCTGCCGGTGGCTGGGCGTGGAGGGGAAGTTGTACCGGTTCCCGGAACCGTCGCCCTGGCCCTGTGCAGGACCGTACGACCAGTTGCCGTTATTAGAACCGCCTGGGGGTGTTGCCACTTTCTCTCCTCCTCCGACCGTGCCGGGCACCCATCCTTGTGGAGCCGCGTCCCGAAACCTTACGGCCCCGGGACGTGAAACCGCACCGTCTGACTATTAGTTGAGAAGGCTTCCCTGGAGTTCCGCACGCAGATCCGGGGTAAGAACCGTGCCCGCACGGTCCACCAAAAGGGCCATCTCGTACCCAACCAGACCGATGTCGGCCTCCGGGTGGGCGAGGACCGCGAGCGAGGAACCATCGGAAATGGACATGATGAACAGGAACCCCCGCTCCATCTCCACAACCGTCTGATTCACGCTGCCGCCCTCGAAGATGCGGGAGGCGCCTGCCGTCAGAGACGTCAGACCGGAGGCGACGGCCGCGAGCTGGTCGGCGCGGTCGCGGGGGAAGCCTTCGGACATCGCCAGAAGGAGTCCGTCGGCGGAGACCACCACCGTGTGGGACACCCCCGGGGTGTTGTCCACGAAGTTGGTGATCAACCAGTTCAGGTTCTGTGCCGCCTGGCTCATCGGGCTCACACTAACGCTCCTGGTTGTAGGTGCTGTCAGGACCGAAGCCCTGGCCGTTCGTTTCACTGCCTGCGCTGCGTCCGCGCTGGACGCCTCGACGCAGGTTGCTCAGCCTGCCCCGGACGTCCTCCGGGGCGCGGGAGACCTGTGGGCCTCCCTGGGGGGTGCTCGCGGCGGCTCCCTCGACCAGGTTGGCCTTGGGTACCCGCCTGGGCAGACCGGAGGAGGTGACTCCGCCCGCCTTGGGCTTGCGCAGCGCGGAGGCCTGCTGCCAGCGCTCGTCGTTCTGCGAACGCCAGGAGTTGTCGCCGGCCGGCTCGGTGGCCGGGGCCGCCGGTGCGGCCTGCGCCGGAGCCGCGGCCGGAGCCTGCTGCACGGAACCCGCGCCGCTCGGGCCGCCCGTACCGCCGCCTGCGGAGCCCCGGCGGGGCAGCCCGGCGTCGGTCAGCCGGTGGCCGTTGGAGGGGGCCGTTCCCGGACGGTCGAAGCCTACGTGGTTCCGCTCGGCCACGTCACCGGCCTGCGCCGATTCCGCCTGTGGAGCGTACTGGGCCGGGTAGCCGTTCTGGTAGCCGTCCTGCTGCGGCCAGTCGTCCTGGTAGGGCTGCTCGCCGAAGGCGGGGAACGCCTCCGGGGCGGTGGCCTGCGCGGCCGCGGGCTCCTCCTGGGCCGGTTCCGGATAACTCGGCTCCGGGTAGCCGCCGTTGACGGAGAACGCGTCGGGGGAGAACGGGTCGCCCTGCGGCAGGCCGCCGTTCGGCGCGTAGTACTGCTCGTCGTACGTGCCCTGCGGCTGCTCCTGGTACGCAGGCTGCCCGTCGTAGCCCGTGGGCTGCTCCTGGAAGCCCGTACCGTTCGGGTCGTAGTCCGCCCGGCCGGTGTCGAACTCGTCGGCGTACGCCGGGATCTCGGAGGTCTCCTGCGGGGCCTGTGCCGCCTGCGGAGGCTGCGCCTGGGCCTCCAGGGCCGCACGGCGCTCCTCGCGCATCAGCGAGCGGCCCACGGGGTCGAGGTCGCGGATGTCGTCGGGGACCTCGATGTAGCGGCTGTCGTCGAAGCCGAGCTCGGCCGCGGTACGCATCGGCTGGAGCTGCGGCTGGGCGAAGTTCTCGGCCTGGAACTGCTGCTCCGGGATGATCTGCGAGACCGTGAACTCGTCGCGCTCCAGGGGCTGTTCGCCGCCACCGCCGTGCGTGATCGCGTCCGGCAGCATGACCAGCGAGGTGGTGCCGGCCTGCTCGCCCGAGGGGCGCAGCTGGACCCGGATGCCGTGCCGGTCGGAGAGCCGGCCGACCACGAACAGGCCCATGCGCTGGGAGATCGCGGCGTCCACGGTCGGCGGGTTGGCCAGCTTGTGGTTGATGTCCGCGAAGTCCTCGGCGGTGAGACCGATGCCCTTGTCGTGGATCTCGATCATGATGCGGCCGTCGGGGAGCCGGGTCGCGGTGACCCGGACCTTGGTCTGCGGCGAGGAGAACGTGGTGGCGTTCTCCAGCAGCTCGGCGAGCAGGTGCACGAGGTCGGTGACCGCGCGGCCGTGGATCTCGGCCTCCGGGACGCCGGAGAGCTCGATGCGCTCGTACTGCTCCACCTCGGAGGAGGCGGCGCGCAGCACGTCGACCAGCGGGACCGGCTGGTCCCAGCGGCGGCCGGGCTCCTCGCCCGCGAGGACCAGGAGGTTCTCGCCGTTGCGGCGCATACGGGTCGCGAGGTGGTCCAGCTTGAAGAGGTTCTCCAGCTGGTCCGGGTCGGCCTCGTTGTTCTCCAGGTCGGTGATCAGGGTCAGCTGGCCCTCGATCAGCGACTGGTTGCGGCGCGACAGGTTGGTGAAGATCGCGTTGATGTTGCCCCGCAGCAGGGCCTGCTCGGCGGCGAGCCGCACGGCCTCGCGGTGGACCTGGTCGAACGCGCGGGCGACTTCGCCGATCTCGTCGGTCGAGGTGATCGGGATCGGCGCCACCCGGGTGTCGACCCGGCCCGGGTCGGTGCGCGAGAGCTGGTCGACCAGCATCGGCAGGCGCTGCTCGGCGATGCCGAAGGCGGCGTTGCGCAGCTGGCGCATCGAGCGGGACATCTGGCGGGCCACCATGCCGGCCAGGATGAACGCGGCGAGCAGCGCGACCATGACCGCGGCACCCGTGATGAACGCGTCCGTCTTCGCGTTGTCCGCGATGTCGGAGGCCTCGCTCACCGCCTTGTCGGCCATGTCCGACTCGATCGTGCGGTAGGCGTTGTACTTGAGGGTGTTGACCGTCCACCAGTTCTCGGCGGTGACGCCCTGGGAGGCCAGCGCCTGGCGGGTGCTCGCGTTGGTGTCCGGCAGCGTGGCCAGCGCGCTGACCATCGCGTTGTCCTTGGACGGCGGGGGCACGTAGTTCGGGTCCTTGGCCTTGGCCTGCTGGGCCAGTGCCGCACCGTCCGTCTTGATCTTCTTCGAGAGGTCGGTCAGCTTCTGCGCGTCCGCCTCGGTGCCACCGCCGATGTACTCCTCGACGGCGATGCCCTCCAGGTAGGCGTACGAGGAGAGGGCGACCCGCTGGCTGGCCAGGTTGCCGGCGTCCGGGCCGGGCTTGACCAGCAGGTGCATGCCGATCGACCGCTCCAGCGACAGGGCCGCCTTGGTGAGCGAGATGGCGTAGACCGTACGGCCGTAGGAGGTGATGTTTCCGGTGCCCAGACCGAGTTCGTTGGCGAACTCCATCAGCGGGTGGGCCACCGCGACGTAGCCCTCCTCGGTCTTCACGCCGGGGAGTTTGCTGGTGTACGAGGCGGCACGTAGGTTCGTGAGCTGCGGCTCGGCCTCGCGGAACAGCTTCAGGCGGCGCTCCAGGCCGGGCTTCTGCGGCATGTTCTGCGCGGCCGCGTCGAAGGCGTCGGCGGCTTTGTCGGTCGCGGCGCGGGCCTGCGTGACCGTAGCCTTGTTCTTGTCCAGGAGCAGCGGTGCCGCGCTGACGTCCCGCTCGTTGTAGAGCGCGTCGGCGTAGGTCAGGGCGGCGCGGACCAGGCGCGCGGTGTTCTCCGCGTCGCGGGCGTCCTGCCAGGTGTCGATGGAGCTCTTCACCTGGAAGCCGCCCATCACCAGGCCGACGACCACAGGTATGAGCAGGATCGCGTTCAGCCTGGTCGGCACGCGCCAGTTCCGCGGGGAGAAACGGCCGCCGCTCTTCGCGGGCGCGGCCGGTGGTTCCGCGGCTGGCACAGGGGTGGGCGCCGCAGCGCGCGGCGGCGGGGTGAAGTTGCCCCGTGCCGACGGCTCGGGACCGTTCTTGCTTCGCCTCACTCGACCAACAACCTCTCGGCGGCGGGCACCTGTCGTCGTGCCGCAGTCTCTCAGAGCCCGGTGTGTCATAGACCACTACTCAGTACGTCTTTGACTAATGGGCAGTTCAGGCATTCCAGCACGGGGGCCGGTGCACTTCCAAACAGTCCATTGGGGCAGAGCGCACGGATGTAAGCCCCAGATAAAACGGTCATAAAGAGCGAGCCCCGCCAAAAGGCGGGGCCATTGTGAGCGCAGCGGCACCGCGCGATCGCGACGCGTGGCGATACCACTGGATTCCTCTGCCGAAACGTTATGAACACCGGAGCCGACCGTGTCAAAGGCCACAGCCGGCTCCGGTTTCCGTACGACAACTGCCGTACACGACGACGGACTTGGGTACCGCGGCGGTGCTACCGCAGGCGCGCCATGAGGGCGTGCTCGACCAGCGTGATCAGCGCACTCTTCGCGTCGGCGCGGTGCCGGGCGTCCGTCGTGATGATCGGTGCGTCCGGTCCGATCTGCAGCGCCTCGCGCACCTCTTCGGGTGTGTAGGGCTGGTGTCCGTCGAAGCCGTTGAGGGCTATGACGAACGGCAGACCACTGTTCTCGAAGTAGTCCACGGCCGGGAAGCAGTCGGCCAGACGCCGGGTGTCCACGAGCACCACCGCGCCGATCGCACCGCGTACCAGGTCGTCCCACATGAACCAGAAGCGGTCCTGCCCGGGGGTGCCGAACAGGTACAGGATCAGGTCCTGGTCGAGCGTGATACGGCCGAAGTCCATCGCCACCGTGGTGGTGGTCTTGTCCCCGGTGTGCGTCAGGTCGTCGATGCCCGCCGAGGCGGACGTCATCACGGCCTCCGTACGCAGCGGGTTGATCTCGGAGACCGCTCCCACGAAAGTGGTTTTGCCGACGCCGAAGCCGCCCGCCACCACGATCTTCGCGGAGGTGGTGGCCCGCCCTCCGTCAGAGCTTGCGAAGTCCACTGAGCACCCTTTCGAGCAGCGTCACGTCAGGAGCGCCGCCGTTGTTCTCGTCGCCGCCCGGCTGGTGGATGGCGACCAGGCCGGCCTCGGCGAGGTCGGCCACCAGGATCCGGGCCACACCGAGCGGCATGGCGAGCAGCGCCGAGACCTCGGCCACCGACTTCACCTCGCGGCACAGGTGGCAGATGCGCTGGTGCTCCGGGAGCAGCCCCATGAGCGCTGCCGGGTCGGCCGTCGTGCTGATCAGCGCCTCGATGGCGAGCTGGTAGCGCGGCCGGGTCCGGCCGCCGGTCATCGCGTAAGGACGTACCAGCGGCTGGTCGCCCTCGTCCCCGTACGGCTCCGCGTACGGATCATGAGAGGCGGTGGGCGGGGTCATCGTTCCTCCGGGCGGGACAGCAAGTCGGTCGGGCTAGCCGTCGGACGTGGCCGGTGGGGGGATTGTGGCGGCCGGACGGTGATTTGGTGAGGCGGGTTGGATCCGGGCTGTCAGTGGAGCAGACTGCCTTGCAGTTCGGCGCGCAGGTCGGGCGTGAGGACCGCGCCCGCGCGGTCGACCAGGAGCGCCATCTCGTAGCCGACGAGGCCGATGTCGCACTCCGGGTGGGCCAGCACCGCGAGGGACGAGCCGTCGGAGATGGACATCAGGAAGAGGAAGCCGCGTTCCATCTCGACGACCGTCTGCGCCACGTTGCCGCCCTCGAAGATCCGGGAGGCCCCGGCCGTCAGCGAGGTGAGCCCGGACGCGACGGCCGCCAGCTGGTCGGCGCGGTCGCGTGGGAAGCCTTCGGACATCGCCAGAAGGAGGCCGTCGGCGGACACGACGACGGTGTGGGACACCCCTGGGGTGTTGTCCACGAAGTTGGTGATCAACCAGTTGAGGTTCTGTGCCGCCTGGCTCATCGGACTCAACTAACGCTCCTGCTGGTGAGTGGGGCTCGGGAAGGTGCCGGTCTGCGGGCCGGTGCCGGCCTGCCGACCCTGTGCGATACCCCGACGGAGATTGGTCAGCCGGCCGCGAACGTCATCAGGCGAACGCGAGACCTGCGGACCCGCTTGGTGCTGTTGCTGCTGTGCCGTGCCCGGTACGAGGTTCGCACGGGGGACCCGGCGCGGCAGACCGGAGGTGGTGACACCGCCCGCCGCCGGCTGCCGTACACGCTCCGCCTGCCGGACGAGGTCGTCGTTCGGGGAGGTGCGCCAGGCTGCCTGGGCGGGACGCTGGGGGGCCGCGGCCGCGGGGGCCGGCGGCTGGGCGGGCACCGGCGGGACCGGCGGAACCGCCGCCTGGCCGTTGCCGTTGCCCTGCGGGTACTGCTGCTCCTGCTGGCCGCCGTGGAACCAGTTGGTCTCCAGCGTGTCGTACAGCGGGGTACGACCGTCACCGGGACCGGTGGCCGGCGGCAGCGCCTCCGGCTCCTGGTGGGCCGGCGGCACGGGCGGGCGCTGCGGCGCACCGTAGTCGAGGCCGCGGCCGTTGGTCCCCGGACGCTCGTACTGGCCGTTGCCGTACTGCCCGTTGCCGTTCTGGCCGTTGCCCGGGTAGCCGTTCTGCCGACCGGGCAGGGAGTGCTGACCGGTGGAGCTGCCGTCGTAGGACGGCGTGGCGAACTGGCCGGTGGAGCCGTTGTCGTAGGCCTGCGGGGCCGCGAACTGACCCGTGTTCCGGGCGCCGTTCTGCGGGGCGGCCGGTGTGCCGAAGACGTCGGAGCGTACGAACTGGCCGGAGTCCTGCTGGCCGTTGACGTTCGGGCGCGGGAACGAGCCTGTGTCGTGCTGGCCGTTGACGTTCGGCCGTGGGAACGAGCCGGTGTCCTGCTGGCCGTTGACGTTCGGCCGTGGGAACGAACCGGTGTCCTGCGGGCCGGTCGTGCCCGGCCGCGGGAACGAGCCCGTGTTCTGCGAGCCGTTCGGCGCGTTGAAGTCCGGGCGCGGGTACTCGCCGGTCGACGGAGCCTGCGGGATCGCCGGCATCTGCGAGGTCGCGCCGAGGTCCTGCCGGTCGTCGATGCGGGGCATCGGCGCGGTGTGGGCCGGGTCCTGCTCGTCGTGGCCGCGCGGGGTGTCCATCGAGGCACGGGACAGCGGCGGCTGGGCGTTGTCGTCGCTCCAGCTGGGCCGGCCCGCCGGGGGATTGGCACCGGGCAGTTCGGCCCGCGGACCGCCGCGCGGCGGCAGCTGGGGCTGACGGCCCTGGTCCGCGGAGTTCGCGGAGCGCTGCGGCGGGACCGGGGCGCGGTTGCCGAATGCGTCCTGGCCGCCGAAGGAGTCCTGCGGGTTGCCGAACGCGTCCTGGTTGCCGAAGGCACCGGCACCCGCGTTCGACCGGCCCTGCGAGCCGCGTCCGCCGCCCTGCGCACCGGGACGGCCGCCGTTCGGGCCGGCGCCGGGCAGCGCGGCCCGGGGACCCTGGCCGGCACCGACCTGGCCGCGCGGAGCCGCACCGGCGCCGAGCAGCCCGCCGCCGGAGGGAGCGCCGGAGCCGAGGGCACCGCCGCGTCCGCCGGCCGTGCCGGCACCGCCGCCGAGCGCCGGGGCCGGAGCACCCGCGCCGAGCGAACCACCGGCACCACCCTGGCCGTTGCCGCGGCGGGCGGCGGCCGCACCGGCCGCGGCCTGCGCGGCGGCCGGACCACCGGACTGCGCCGGGGCGCCGGGCTTGCCGGGAGCGGGCTTCTTGCCGCCCTGGGCGACGTCGACCGGGAGCATGACCAGCGCGGTCGTGCCACCGGAGTCGGACGGGCGCAGCTGGATGCGGATGCCGTGCCGCTGCGACAGACGACCGACCACGAAGAGGCCCATGCGGCGGGAGACCGAGACGTCCACGGTGGGCGGCGAGGCGAGCCGCTCGTTGATCGCGGCGAGGTCCTCGGGGGAGAGGCCGATGCCGGTGTCGTGGATCTCGATCAGCACCCGGCCGTCGGGCAGCGCGTGACCGGTGACCTTGACCTTGGTCTGCGGCGAGGAGAACGAGGTGGCGTTCTCGAGCAGCTCTGCGAGGAGGTGCACGAGGTCGTTGACCACACGGCCGGCCACTTCGGTGGTCGGCACCGCGGCCAGCTCGATGCGCTCGTACTGCTCCACCTCGGAGGCGGCGGCGCGGAGCACGTCGACCAGCGGGACCGGGCGGGTCCAGCGGCGGCCGGGCTCTTCACCCGCGAGGACCAGGAGGTTCTCACCGTTACGGCGCATACGCGTCGCGAGGTGGTCGAGCTTGAAGAGGGAGGACAGCTGGTCCGGGTCGGCCTCGCGGGACTCCAGTTCGGAGATGAGCGAGAGCTGACGCTGGATGAGGCCCTGGGAGCGGCGCGAGAGGTTCGTGAACATCGCGTTGACGTTGCCCCGCAGGAGGGCCTGCTCGGCGGCGAGGCGGACCGCCTCGCGGTGCACGTCGTCGAAGGCCGCGGCCACCTGGCCGATCTCGTCCCGGGAGTGCACACCGACCGACTCCACGGACGTGTCGACGTCCTGCGGGTCGGACTCGGAGAGCTGCTTGACCAGCTCGGGCAGGCGGTCCTGGGCGACCTTGGTGGCGGTCTCCTGGAGGCGGCGCAGCGAGCGGATCATGGACCGGGCCACGATGAAGGCGCCGACCAGCGACACGCCGAGGACGAGCAGGATCAGCGCACCGGAGATGATCGCCGACTGCTCGGAGGAGGCCCGCAGCTCGCGCGCCTTCTGCTCCATGTCCTCGAGCAGCGTGTGCTCGATCTTCTTCATCTGGTCGATCTTGGTCGAGCTGTCGTCGACCCAGTCGAGGTACGAGCGCTTGCTGAGCTCGTTCAGACCGTTCTCGGCACCGAGCGCACGCTTGGCGTAGGTGTCGGCGGCCTCGATCGTCGGGTTGTTGCCGTCGATCGGGCTGAGCAGGTCGGCCGCGTTGCCGGAGTAGATCTTCCGGAAGATCGTCAGCTCGGAGGTCTCGCTCTCCTGGGCGGACTCGCCGTACAGGCGGTCGTTCTCGGAGAGGTCGCCGGCGCTGGTGCCGTTGGCGGGCAGGGCCGCGGCGATGACGGCGCGCTGCACCGACGCGTACTCCTTGGCGGTGGAGAACGCCGCCAGGGCGCGGGTGCGCTGGATCATCTCCGGGTTGCTGGAGGCCTGCGCCATGTCCTGGGAGAGGTCGATCAGCTGGGTGATCAGCCGGTGGTAGGCCTCGACCGTCTGGGTCGAGTTCTCCTTCTGCTGATAGGCGTCCTTGCGGATCTTCGCCAGGTCGTCGAGCTGTCCGGCCAGACCGACGAGGCTGTCACGGACGCCCTGCAGCTGACCGTTCTTGCTCGCGGTGTCGATTTCCTCGGAGGCGTTGAGGAAGTTCTCGCGGGCGCGGTCGGTCTGGTCCTCGTAACCCTTGACCGCCACGCTCGAGATCGACCCGCCGTGGGCCAGCGGACCGGCGGTCTTGTCGCGCTCGGTCTGGAGCGCGGTGGCCAGCTCGGTCGCCTGCGTGGTCATGTCGGTCAGCAGCTGCATGTTGTCGAGCTGCTGGATGTCGTCGAGCGAGTCGTTGATGCGCACCGCGCCCAGCGTCGTCGCCGCCACCACGGGGAGGGCGAGCAGCGACACGAGGCGCGTGGAGATACGCCAGTTGCGCAGGGCTATGCGCGAGCCCGCGTTGCCGGGACCCTGCGCGGGCTTGATCGTCGGAGTCGGAGCCGCGGTCGGCTGGGGGCCCGAGGACCCTGAAGACGCAGACGCGGCGGGGCGCCCGGAGCGCTCACCGCCGTCACCGCCTCCGCCGGCCGCGGCCGGGTTCTGGGCGTGCTGGGGCGAGGAACCGCGGTCGGTCCCGCCGTGCGCCTCCGGCTCCGCCGAAGCGCTGCCATCCCTCTTGAAACGTCCCTGCACTAGCGTCGCAACCTCTGGACCAGGCGCCCTCCCGGGAAGGGAAGGACACGGTGTCGGCGTTGAACGGGGAGCGCCCTGAATACGCACCCTGTTGGTCGTGAGTGTGACCGGCGCTGGCTCCCCCTGTCTCGCCGCCACTCGGCGCTGCGTTGCGCCCCCTGCGCGCCGGCTCGATCCTGCGGCGGTCCGTGGAATTCCAGCACAGTGCCGGATCTCCAACAAGGGCCGTGGACCGAGCTGTGACCTCTGTGACAGCGTGTGAGTGACACGTTACGAGATGTGGAAGCCGATCGCGTACATAAAGGGCGTATCCCTGTCAGTCGCCGGTGTGCGGACCGTGTCCCAGTCGCCATGATCAGGAGCGGAATGACAGGTTCAGTTCGCCAATGTCCGTTTCGTTGCGGTGACTTGTGAGTCGCATATGACCGCTTTGAGCCTCGGGTCGTGAGCAAACTCACACCCAGATCAAGGCCTCTTCACGACTTCGGCCGGGAATTCGATGTTTAGCCTGGCGCTTTACAAGAGGGAAGTCTCTGCCAACCCACACATGACGGAGTCTCGTACAACCGTGAAGACGACGATGATGTTCCGCAACATAGCCAACCCCCGGCGCACCACCCTCGCCCACCTCAAGGACGCCGAGGAACTGCAGACCCCCGAGCTGCCCGAGCACTCCCTCGATCTCCCCTCCCAGACCGCCAACCCCCGGCGCACGATCCTCATGGAGATCCCGGCCGGGACCTCGGTCGCCGAGTAGTACGGGACCCGGCCGTCGATCACTCACCCACCCGGTGACCGGGTTATTCCGCGGCGGTCACCCCTCACCGCGTTAGCCTGGGGCGTCAGACTCCAGCCGGTTCAGTGAGGGGCGCCAGGATCCCGTGCGCATCGCCAGGTTCTCCATCGACGGGAACGTCGCCTTCGGCGCCGTCCAGGGCGACAAGCAGGACGAACTCGTCCTCGACATCATCAAGGGCATTCCGTTCGCGGACTTCGAGCTCTCCGGTACGAAGGTCCCGCTGAGCAAGGTCCGCCTGCTGCCGCCGGTGCTCCCGAACAAGGTCGTCGCCTACGGCCGCAACTACGCGGAGCACGCGAAGGAGCTGGGCAACGAGGTCCCGGACGTTCCCTTCGCCTTCTTCAAGCCGTCCACCTCGGTGATCGGCCCCGGCGACGACATCCAGTACCCGTCCTTCTCCCAGGACCTCCACCACGAGGCCGAACTGGCCGTGGTCATCGGCCGCATGTGCCGCGAGGTCCCGCGCGAGCGCGTGGCCGACGTCATCCTCGGCTACACCTGCGCCAACGACGTCACCGCCCGCGACGTCCAGAAGCGCGAGAAGCAGTGGGCCCGCGCCAAGGGCTTCGACACCTCCTGCCCGCTGGGCCCCTGGGTGGAGACGGACCTGGACCTGGCCACCGCGTCCGACCTGACGATCCAGCTCACGGTCAACGGCGAACAGCGCCAGCTCGGCCGTACGAGCGAGATGATCCACTCCATCGCGGACCTGATCGTCAACATCACCGAGGCCATGACGCTGCTCCCCGGCGACGTCATCCTCACCGGCACCCCGGCAGGGGTCGGCCCCCTCAGCGTCGGCGACGAGGTCGCCGTCACCATCGAAGGCATCGGCACTCTCACCAACAAGGTTGTCAAGCGTGGCTAGCGCACCCGGCACTCCCGTTCGCGTTCGTTTCTGTCCGTCCCCCACCGGTAACCCCCACGTGGGCCTGGTCCGCACCGCCTTGTTCAACTGGGCGTTCGCCCGGCACCACCAGGGCACGCTGGTCTTCCGCATCGAGGACACCGACGCGGCCCGTGACTCCGAGGAGTCCTACACCCAGCTGCTCGACGCGATGCGCTGGCTGGGCTTCGACTGGGACGAGGGCCCCGAGGTCGGCGGCCCGCACGCGCCGTACCGCCAGTCGCAGCGCATGGACATCTACGCCGACGTCGCCGCCAAGCTCCTCGACGCCGGCCACGCCTACCACTGCTACTGCTCCCAGGAGGAGCTGGACAGCCGCCGCGAGGCCGCCCGCGCCGCCGGCAAGCCGTCCGGCTACGACGGCCACTGCCGCGACCTGACCGGGGAGCAGGTGGCGGAGTACAAGGCCCAGGGCCGTACGCCCATCGTCCGCTTCCGGATGCCCGACGAGACGATCACCTTCACCGACCTGGTCCGCGGCGAGCTGACCTTCACCCCGGAGAACGTCCCGGACTACGGCATCGTCCGCGCCAACGGCGCCCCGCTGTACACGCTGGTCAACCCGGTCGACGACGCCCTGATGGAGATCACCCACGTCCTGCGCGGCGAGGACCTGCTCTCCTCCACCCCGCGCCAGATCGCCCTCTACAAGGCCTTGATCGAGCTGGGCCTCGCCCAGCGGATCCCGGCCTTCGGCCACCTTCCCTACGTCATGGGCGAGGGGAACAAGAAGCTGTCGAAGCGCGACCCGCAGTCCTCCCTCAACCTCTACCGGGAGCGCGGCTTCCTGCCCGAGGGCCTGCTCAACTACCTCTCCCTGCTGGGTTGGTCGCTCTCCGCGGACCAGGACATCTTCTCGGTCCAGGAGATGGTCGCGGCCTTCGACGTCTCCGACGTGAACCCCAACCCGGCCCGCTTCGACCTGAAGAAGTGCGAGGCGATCAACGCCGACCACATCCGCATGCTCGACGTGAAGGACTTCACGGAGCGCTGCGCCCCCTGGCTGCAGGCCCCCTTCGCCCCCTGGGCGCCGGAGGACTTCGACGAGGCGAAGTGGCAGGCGATCGCCCCGCACGCCCAGACCCGCCTGAAGGTCCTCTCGGAGATCACCGAGAACGTCGACTTCCTGTTCCTGGCGGAGCCGGTCGAGGACGAGGCGTCCTGGGCCAAGGCGATGAAGGAGGGCAGCGACGCGCTCCTCGGCACGGCCCGCGAGAAGCTGGAGGCGGCCGACTGGTCCTCTCCCGAGTCCCTGAAGGAGGCCGTCCTGGCCGCCGGCGAGGCCCACGGCCTCAAGCTCGGCAAGGCCCAGGCCCCGGTCCGCGTCGCCGTCACCGGCCGCACGGTCGGCCTGCCCCTCTTCGAGTCCCTGGAGATCCTGGGCAAGGAGAAGACCCTGGCACGGATCGACGCGGCACTGGCGAAGCTGAGCGCCTGACGTTCCCGACCTGCGTGAGGGGCGGCACCCGGAGTCACCGGGGGCCGCCCCTCACGCACGTCCCGGCGGGACGGTTGCGGTCTTGTCGATCAGGTGCCGGCCCGCGCTACCGTCGGAGCCATGAGCATCAGAGCCGTGGTCTGGGACGTCGACGACACCCTCTTCGACTACACGAGCGCCGACCGCGAGGGGATGCGGGCGCACCTGGCGGCGGAGGGGCTGCTCGCGGGGTGGGGGAGTGCGGAGGCGGCGCTGGTGCGGTGGCGGGAGATCACCGACCAGCAGTGGGCGCGGTTCTCGGCGGGCGAGCTCTCCTTCGAGGACCAGCGCCGCGACCGGGTGCGGGTCTTCCTCGGCGCGGAGCTGACCGACGCGCAGGCCGACGGCTGGTTCCGCCGCTACCTGACGCACTACGAGTCCGTCTGGGCCCTCTTCCCGGACGTCCTGCCCGCCCTGGACGCCCTCGCGGCCGGCTACCGGCACGCCGTGCTGTCCAACTCCAGCCTGCACGTCCAGGACCGCAAGCTGCGCACGCTCGGGGTGCACGACCGCTTCGAGGCCGTCCTCTGCGCCGCCGAACTGGGCGTGTCCAAGCCCGCCGCCGGGGCCTTCCTGGCGGCCTGCGAGGCCCTGGAACTCGCCCCCCACGAGGTGGCGTACGTCGGAGACCATCCGGAGATCGACGGGCGCGGTGCCGCCGACGCCGGGCTGCTGTCGGTGTGGATCGACCGCCACGGACCGGCCACCGGCCCGGCCGCCGGGGCCGACACTCCCGGCGGCCCGCACCGGATCGCCTCCCTCGCCGAACTGCCCGCGATCCTCCGCGCCGATACCCGTTTTGGAGCCCCGTCCACCTTCAGGTAATGTTCTTCCTGCGCCGCCGGGGAGCGGGCCGAAAGGCCGGAACCGAAAGCGCAAAACTAGAACAAGATCCCCTCCGGGGCTTGCGTTCCAGTGGCCTATGGTGTAATTGGCAGCACGACTGATTCTGGTTCAGTTAGTCTTGGTTCGAGTCCAGGTAGGCCAGCTCGCAGAGCTCATCTGCAAAGCCCCCGTTGTGTAGCGGCCTAGCACGCTGCCCTCTCAAGGCAGTAGCGCCGGTTCGAATCCGGTCGGGGGTACGGAGATCTTCCACGGATGATCGCTAGGGCCCCCGTTGTGTAGCGGCCTAGCACGCCGCCCTCTCAAGGCGGTAGCGCCGGTTCGAATCCGGTCGGGGGTACGAACTGGTCTAAACCATCATTGGTCTATGGTGTAATTGGCAGCACGACTGATTCTGGTTCAGTTAGTCTTGGTTCGAGTCCAGGTAGACCAGCTCGGATCTGCGGCGGTGCAGTTGTGAACGCTCGTAAGATCCACGCCCCCGTTGTGTAGCGGCCTAGCACGCCGCCCTCTCAAGGCGGTAGCGCCGGTTCGAATCCGGTCGGGGGTACACGAGGAAGGCCCTCCGCTTCGGCGGGGGGCCTTCTGCGCGTGGTCACGGTGCCCTACTCGAAGCCGTAGCGGCGGGCCGACTCCTCCTCCTGGGCCAGCCGGTGCAGCGCCTGGAGCATCGGCTCGATCAGTACCGCGCTGGCCACCGCGGCCTCCGCCTTCTCCGCCTCCGACGGCTGCGTCTCCAGGAAGTCCAGATCGGCGACGGCCGCCTGGTGCATCAACCTCGCGCGTGTCACGAGGAGTTCGGCGTCCCAGTCGTAGCCGAGCCGGCGGAACGCGGCCAGCGCGACCACCAGCTGCCGGTACGCCGGCGAGATCGTCGTCAGCTGCCTGGCGTTGTCCCAGCCGAGGACGTCCAGCAGGGTGTCGGCCTCCCGGTGCGCGCCCCGCACGTACTCGTCGTCCTCGTCCGGCTCCGGCAGCTGCGGCAGCGCCCACAACGCGGCGCCCACCCGGATCGTGCGGCCCAGCGAGTCGTCGTCGACATGCCCGAGCACCTCGCGGACCGTCGCCACCGGGACCCGGCCCACCTGGATCATCGCCCGCACCAGCCGCAGCCGCCGCAGGTGCTCCTCGTCGTACTCGGAGGTCGTGGCGTTGACCTGGCGGCCGGGCGGCAGCAGTCCCTCGCGCAGGTAGTACTTGATCGTCGCGGCGGACACCCCGCTGCGCTCGCTCAACCGGGCAAGCCGCATGTCTTGCGTGCCTCCTTGGTAAGTGCCACTATCCAAGCATCGACACAAGGATAGTGCCGCTATCCCATAGGTCTCCGGGGGTGCCGTTCCCATGTTCGCCAAACCGATTCGGGGCCGTACGACCGCTGCCCGCGAGGGCGACGCGGTGGTTCTGCTCATCGGCATGCGCATCAACCACTTCCGGGCGGTCCACCAGTGGCTCCCGGTCATGCTGTCGATGTTCCGCATGCTGAAGGAGCTGGCGCGGGACCCCGGCCGGGGGCTGCTCGGCCGTGTGCTGCTGACGGCGTCGCCGCGGACGTACTACGTCGTCCAGTACTGGGAGTCGAAGGAGAAGCTGTACGCGTACGCGAGTTCGCCGGACATGGTCCACCACGGGATGTGGAGCATCGTGAACCGCAAGGAGCGCGAGGGGAAGCTGCGCGGCCATGTCGGCCTGTGGCACGAGACGTACGTGGCCCCCGAGGGCGGGTACGAGTCGATCTACTTCGACATGCCGGAGTTCGGCCTGGGCGCGGCGAGCGGGACGGTTCCCGTGGAGCGCCGGGGTCGCTACGCGAAGGACCGGTTCGCGCACAGGGGCGCCGGCAACAGCGCCCGGTAAGGGACGCGGGGAACTGCGCGGCCAGCCACGACGGCGTCGCGGACGGTTGACGGCCTGTGGTGGCACATTCTGCGCCGTAGGGGCTTCGCTCACTGAGCGGGTGCGGGCAGCGTGCGGGCGGTCGCGCAGTTCCTCCCCCAGCCTCCGGCCGGGGGTACCCCCAGCGCCCCCAGGTGGGTCCGCTCCCGTCGGGAGAGGCCTGCCGCGGCGTTGAGGCCGGCCTCTCCTCGGCGTGAGGTCAGCCGGAACGGCGCAGCGCCTCGGAGAGGCGGCCCGCTGCGTCGATCACGGCCTGGGCGTGCATGCGGCCCGGGTGGCGGGTCAGGCGCTCGATCGGGCCGGAGACGGAGACGGCGGCCACCACCCGGTTCGAAGGGCCCCGCACCGGCGCAGACACCGACGCGACGCCCGGCTCCCGCTCGCCGATGGACTGCGCCCAGCCGCGGCGGCGCACCCCCGACAGGGCCGTCGCCGTGAAGCGGGCGCCCTGGAGACCACGGTGCAGCCGCTCCGGCTCCTCCCAGGCCATCAGGATCTGCGCCGAGGAACCGGCCTTCATCGTCAGCGTCGAGCCGACCGGCACCGTGTCCCGAAGGCCGGACAGCCGTTCCGCCGCGGCCACGCAGATGCGCATGTCGCCCTGGCGGCGATACAGCTGCGCACTCTCTCCGGTGATGTCACGGAGGTGCGTCAGCACCGGGCCCGCCGTCGCGAGCAGGCGGTCCTCGCCGGCCGCCGCGGCCAGTTCCGCGAGTCGCGGGCCGAGAATGAAACGGCCTTGCATGTCGCGTGCCACCATGCGGTGGTGTTCCAGGGCCACGGCCAGCCGGTGGGCCGTGGGTCGTGCCAGTCCGGTGGCCCCGACCAGACCCGCGAGGGTGGCCGGACCGGACTCCAGGGCGCTCAGGACAAGGGCCGCCTTGTCCAGCACCCCGACGCCGCTACTGTTGTCCATGAAACGATACTCACGTCTCACTCTGTGAAACGCAAGTTCAATTTTCCGTGGAACGCGCCACCCTGGAATCACACAGTGGCCCGCAGACCAACGGGCCCGGCGGCGGACGCCCGGAACCACGACTTCAGGGGCCCGGAACACGGGCAGCCGCCTCCTCAAGATCTCTAGTTGGGCCGGTGCACGCTTGCCGGCCGGAGGGAAAGCGATGGGTAGGACACTCGCGGAGAAGGTCTGGGACGACCACGTCGTCCGGCGCGCCGAGGGCGAGCCCGACCTCCTCTTCATCGATCTGCACCTGCTGCACGAGGTGACCAGCCCGCAGGCCTTCGACGGCCTGCGCCAGAACGGCCGGCAGGTGCGCCGCCTCGACCTCACCATCGCGACCGAGGACCACAACACCCCGACCCTCGACATCGACAAGCCCATCGCGGACCCGGTCTCCCGTGCCCAGCTGGAGACGCTGCGCAAGAACTGCGCCGAGTTCGGGGTGCGCCTGCACCCGCTGGGCGACGTCGAGCAGGGCGTCGTGCACGTCGTCGGCCCCCAGCTGGGCCTGACCCAGCCGGGCACGACCGTGGTCTGCGGCGACTCGCACACCTCCACGCACGGCGCGTTCGGCGCGCTCGCCTTCGGCATCGGCACCTCCCAGGTGGAGCACGTGCTGGCCACCCAGACGCTGCCGCTGGCCCGCCCGAAGACCATGGCCATCACGGTCGACGGCGAGCTGCCCGAGGGCGTCACCGCCAAGGACCTGATCCTCGCGATCATCGCCAGGATCGGTACCGGCGGCGGCCAGGGCTACATCCTGGAGTACCGCGGCTCCGCCATCGAGAAGCTCTCGATGGAGGCCCGCATGACCATCTGCAACATGTCGATCGAGGCCGGCGCCCGCGCGGGCATGATCGCCCCCGACGAGACCACCTTCGCCTACCTCAAGGGCCGGGCCCACGCCCCCGAGGGCGAGGACTGGGACGCGGCGGTCGCGTACTGGAAGACCCTGAGGACGGACGCGGACGCCGAATTCGACGCCGAGGTGTACATCGACGCCGCCGCGCTCTCCCCGTTCGTCACCTGGGGCACCAACCCGGGGCAGGGCGCACCGCTTTCGGCGGACGTCCCCGACCCGGCTTCGTACGAAGACGCCTCGGAGCGCTTCGCCGCCGAAAAGGCCCTGGAGTACATGGGGTTGGAGGCCGGCCAGCCGCTGCGCTCGATCAACGTGGACACCGTCTTCGTAGGCTCCTGCACCAACGGCCGGATCGAGGACCTGCGCGCCGCCGCCGAGATCCTCAAGGACCGCAAAGTCGCCGACGGCGTACGGATGCTGGTCGTCCCCGGCTCCGCGCGGGTCGGGCTGCAGGCCGTCTCCGAGGGCCTCGACGTGGTCTTCAAGGACGCCGGCGCCGAATGGCGGCACGCGGGCTGCTCGATGTGCCTCGGCATGAACCCCGACCAGCTGGCCCCCGGCGAGCGCTCCGCGTCCACCTCCAACCGCAACTTCGAGGGGCGGCAGGGCAAGGGCGGCCGTACCCACCTGGTGTCGCCGCAGGTCGCGGCCGCGACCGCCGTCCTGGGCCACCTGGCCTCCCCGGCCGACCTGTCCGACGCTCGTACGCCCGCTGGAGTCTGATCAGCCATGGAAGCATTCACCACGCACACCGGCCGGGCCGTCCCGCTGCGCCGCTCCAACGTCGACACCGACCAGATCATCCCTGCTCACTGGCTCAAGAAGGTGACCCGGGACGGTTTCGAGGACGGGCTCTTCGAGGCCTGGCGCAAGGACGAGAACTTCGTCCTCAACCGCCCCGAGCGACAGGGGGCCACGGTGCTGGTCGCCGGCCCCGACTTCGGCACCGGCTCCTCCCGTGAGCACGCCGTCTGGGCGCTGCAGAACTACGGCTTCAAGGCCGTGATCTCCTCCCGCTTCGCCGACATCTTCCGGGGCAACTCGCTGAAGAACGGCCTGCTCACGGTGGTCCTGGACCAGAAGATCGTGGAGGCGCTGCAGGAGCTCTCGGAGAACGACCCGCAGGCCGAGATCACCGTCGACCTGGAGAGCCGCGAGGTCCGTGCCGAGGGCATCACCGCCTCCTTCGAGCTGGACGAGAACTCCCGCTGGCGGCTGCTGAACGGCCTGGACGACATCTCCATCACCCTCCGGAACGAGGCCGACATCGCTGCCTACGAGGCCAAGCGGCCGTCGTACAAGCCGCGGACGCTCCAGGTCTGACCCGGGACCCGCTTCGGCGGGATCCGCCACATCTGAATACGGCTGGTTTCAGCCACCGGAACACCCCGCCTGTACCCCCGATCGCCACGATTGGGGGTACAGCCATGTCTGCACCCGAACGGGCGCTCGCGTTGTCGCAGGTCTTGCCAACTTCCCACGGTTGGGCGGATGTTGTCGGGGTACGTGAGTGCTGTGCCCGCGGCTTCCGCAAGTGCCCGGAAGGCCATTTGAGGCGCCAGTTGCACCCTGCGCAGGCGACAACTCGCCCCAGATGGCACAATCTGTGCATGGAACACGACGGCCAACTCCAGCTCTATGCGGCGGTCGCGGACCAACTCAAGGAAGCGCACACAAAAGTGCGCGCACTGCAAGTCCCGGAGGGCGTACGGATGGCGCTGGCCCGGAAGCTGCTGGTCATTACGGCCGCGGCCAAACACGACGTCGCCGACGCGGCGCGGCGGCTCGAACGGTTCAACGCGGACCTCGACGCGGGTCGAATCCCCGAAGAGGACCGCTGACCGAACCGTACGAACCGGCCGAGTCCGTTGCGGCACAAGGGTGATAAGCCCGTTTCGTGTTTGATTTGCGGTATATATCTGCCTAACGTGCGAAAAAGCTTGAACACATTCGTTCTGGCGATGTCTCCGAAGGGGAAGACGTGAACAAGGCGCAGCTCGTAGAAGCGATTGCCGACAAGATGGGCGGCCGTCAGCAGGCCGCCGAGGCTGTCGACCATGTCCTGGACGCCATCGTCCGCGCGGTCGTCGCGGGTGAGCGGGTCTCGGTCACCGGCTTCGGGTCCTTCGAGAAGGTGGACCGCCCCGCCCGCTACGCCCGTAACCCCCAGACGGGCGAGCGGGTTCGGGTCAAGAAGACCTCCGTGCCGCGCTTCCGTGCCGGTCAGGGCTTCAAGGACCTGGTGAGCGGCTCCAAGAAGCTCCCGCGCGGCGGTGAGGTCGCGGTCAAGAAGGCACCCAAGGGCAGCCTGTCCGGCGGCGCTTCGGCAACGGTCAAGAAGGCTGCGGCGAAGAAGACCACCGCCAAGAAGGCGACGGCGGCGGCGAAGAAGACCACGGCCGCGGCGAAGAAGACCACGACGGCGAAGAAGACCACCGCCGCGGCCGCGAAGAAGACCACGGCCAAGACCACCGCCAAGAAGACCACGGCGACGGCGAAGAAGACGGCCGCGAAGAAGGCGCCGGCGAAGAAGGTCACCGCGAAGAAGGCGCCGGCCAAGAAGTCGACGGCGCGGAAGGCTGTCGCCAAGAAGGCCGCGGCTCGCTGAGCCGGGGCCCGCTTCAGGGCAGGGCTGGGTCACTCACGCGACGGGCCGGATTCCCTCGGGGAGTCCGGCCCGCGGTGTGTTTTGGAGGACGCGTTGACATTCGGGGGCCGGCCGGTGGGGGCCCGCCGCGCAGGTCCCCGCGCCCCTGAGTCTCCGATCTCAGAGCGTCTGCAACGTCACCAGGGTGATCCGAAGCTCGTCTCCGGTCCCCTCGGTCTCGATCCGTACCCGTTGCCCAGGCCTGAGCAGTCGCAGGCCGCCCGCCTCGAAGGCCTTGCCGTCGAAGGGCACCGGGGTGCCGTCGTCGAGGAGCACCTGACCGCTGCGGGTCTCGGGGTCGTACGTGTATGCGGTCGCCTGCATGAGCGCAGCCTACTGGTCCGGGATCAGCAGGCGGGCCGCCACCGCGGCCGTGCGGGGACCCACGCCCAGGGCGAGGGCCGCGCGCAGGTCGGCGCCGGTGTCCACGTCCTGGCGTACCGAGTCCACGCCCACCAGGCGCAGTTCCGCGGCGCCCGAGGCGGTGTGCCGGGCCCGGGAACCCGGGCCGAATGCGGGCGCCAATTCCTGGCCGGGGGCCGCCGCCAGCAGGGTGGTGCCGATTGCCGCGGCGTCCGGGAGGAAAGCGCGCGGGAATTCCGCCGCCGCGTCGAGGACCCGGGCCAATTCCAGTGGGCGAACGGCCGGGAGATCGGCGTTCAGGGCCGCCACGGGGCTTTCCGGACGCGACGCCCGGACGGCCGCGGCCCCGTGTCGCAGTGCCGCGTTCAAACCGCCGGCCGGCGTGTCCGGGACGATCCGCGCGCCCAGCGCCGACAGCTCCCGCCCGGCCAGCGTGTCGTCCGTGACGACCGCCACATCCTTCACCGACTCGCAGGCCAGGGCGGCCGCCACCGTGTCCTGGGCGAAGGCGAGGGCCAGGGACGGGCGCACACCGTCCGCCGCGGTGTCCGCGAGCCTGCTCTTGGCACGGGCCAGCGGCTTGAGCGGGATGACCAGGGTCCACTGCACGGTCGTACCGTCCCTCCCTTGTTGCCTCATTGTCACCCGGGCCCACGGGGTGGTCGCGACACCGAGGCGTACGGTGTTCTCGACAGGCCGGCGGGCCGGGGCCACACTTCTTCCCGATCCCAGGCCGGGAAGAAGTCCTAGAGGAAGGTGTCCGCGTGCCCCGCCGGAGAATCGGCTTCTGGTACCGCTTCGCTGCGGTGCTCTGCAAACCTCCGCTGGTGGTTCTGATCAAGCGGGACTGGCGCGGAATGGAGAACATTCCGGCCGAGGGCGGTTTTATCACCGCGGTGAACCACAATTCCCACATCGATCCCTTCGCCTACGCCCACTATCAGTACAACACCGGCCGTGTTCCGCGATTCCTCGCGAAGAGCGGGCTTTTCAAGAAGGGATTCGTCGGCGCCGCCATGCGGGGCACCGGCCAGATCCCCGTCTACCGCGAGTCCACCGACGCGCTCAGCGCCTTCCGGGCCGCGATCGACGCCGTGGAGCGCGGCGAGTGCGTCGCCTTCTACCCCGAGGGAACGATCACCCGCGACCCGGACCAGTGGCCCATGGCCGCCAAGACCGGTGCCGCCAGGGTCGCCCTGCAGACCAAGTGCCCGGTGATCCCGGTCGCCCAGTGGGGCGCCAACGAACTCCTCCCGCCGTACGCGAAGAAACCGCATCTGCTGCCGCGAAAGACGCACCACGTCCTCGCCGGCCCGCCCGTCGACCTCACGCGCTTCTACGGCAGGGAGATGACCCAGGACGTCCTCAAGGAGGCGACCGAGGTCATCATGGCGGCCGTCACCCGCCTACTGGAGGAGATCCGCGGCGAGAAGGCTCCCGAGACCCCCTACGATCCACGCCAGGTGCGGATCGAGCAGCGACGCCGCACGCGTGCGCAGAGTGGTCTGGAAGAGGAGAGCGGCAAGTGAGCATGCCTGCCAAGGCGGCGGTCTTCAGTGCGGGTTCGTGGGGTACGGCCTTCGGGATGGTGCTCGCCGACGCGGGGTGCGAGGTCACCCTGTGGGCGCGGCGCCCGGAGGTGGCGGAGGCCGTCAACTCCGGCCGTACCAACCCCGACTACCTGCCGGGTGTGGAACTCCCCGGGAACCTGCGGGCCACCACCGACCCCGCCGAGGCGGCAGCCGGCGCCGACTTCACGTTCCTCTCGGTGCCGTCCCAGACCATGCGGGCCAACCTCGCCGAATGGGCACCGCTGCTCGCGCCCGGGACGGTCCTCGTCTCCCTCATGAAGGGGGTCGAACTCGGCACCGCCATGCGGATGAGCGAGGTCATCGACGACGTCGCCAAGGTCGGTGCGGACCGTGTCGCCGTCGTCACGGGCCCCAACCTCGCCCGGGAGATCGCGGCCCGCATGCCGGCCGCCGCCGTGGTCGCCTGCACCGACGAGACGGTCGCCCGGCGGCTGCAGGCGGCCTGCCACACGCCGTACTTCCGGCCGTACACCGAGACCGACGTGGTCGGCTGCGAGCTGGGCGGTGCGGTCAAGAACGTCATCGGCCTCGCCGTGGGCATCGCCGACGGCATGGGCCTCGGCGACAACGCCAAGGGTTCGCTCATCACACGCGGTCTCGCGGAGACCGCGCGGCTGGGCACCGCCCTCGGCGCCGACCCGCTGACCTTCTCGGGGCTCGCCGGGCTCGGCGACCTGGTGGCCACCTGCTCCTCCCCGCTCTCCCGCAACCACACCTTCGGCACCAACCTCGGCAAGGGCATGACCCTGGAGGAGACCATCGCGGTCACCAAGCAGACCGCCGAGGGCGTCAAGTCCTGCGAGTCCGTGGCCGATCTGGCCCGCAGGCACGGCGTGGAGATGCCGATCACGGAGACGGTCGTCGACATCGTGCACGAAGGCAAGCCTCCGGTGGTCGCCCTCAAGGAGCTGATGTCGCGCAGCGCGAAGCCCGAGCGACGCTGAGCGACCCCGCCTTGCCGACGCTGTCTCGGGGCCCTACCAACGGGTACTCTCAACGCGATATGAGCACCGAGAACCTCCCCCAGAGCCCTGAGCAGCCCGCTCGCAAGCCGCGCGTGGCCGTCGTCTTCGGCGGCCGCAGCTCCGAGCACGGGATCTCCACGGTCACCGCCGGAGCCGTCCTGAACTCCATCGACCGGACGAAGTACGACGTCCTGCCGATCGGTATCACCCGGGAAGGCCGCTGGGTGCTCACGGCCGACGAGCCCGATCGCATGGCCATCACCGAGCGCCGCACCCCCGAGGTCGGGGACCTGGCCGAGTCCACCGAGGGCGGCGTGGTGCTCCCCGTCGACCCGGCCAGCCGCGAGGTCGTCTACAGCGAGCCCGGTTCCGTGCCCAAGGCGCTCGGCGAGGTCGACGTGGTCTTCCCGGTGCTGCACGGCCCGTACGGCGAGGACGGCACCCTGCAGGGCCTCCTGGAGCTGTCCGGCGTCCCGTACGTCGGCTCGGGCGTACTCGCCTCGGCCGTCGGCCAGGACAAGGAGTACATGAAGCGGGTGTTCGCCTCCTTCGGGCTCGCCGTCGGCCCGTACCTGGTGGTCCGGCCCCGCGAGTGGCAGCAGGACGAGTCCGCCGCCCGCAAGCGGATCGTCGACTTCGCCGGCGAACACGGCTGGCCGCTCTTCGTGAAGCCCGCGCGCGCGGGTTCGTCGATCGGCATCACCAAGGTCGACGACCTGTCCGGGCTGGACGAGGCGATCGCCGGGGCCCAGTCCCACGACCCGAAGATCCTGATCGAGGCGGCCGTCCGCGGCCGCGAGATCGAGGTCGGCGTCCTGGAGTTCGCGGACGGTCCGCGCGCCTCGGTCCCGGCGGAGATCCCGCCGCCCTCGGAGCACGCGTACTACGACTTCGAGGCCAAGTACATCGACTCCACCCCCGGCATCGTCCCGGCCCCCCTCACCCCCGAGGAGACCGCCGAGGTCCAGAGGCTCGCGGTGGACGCCTTCGAGGCCGCCTCCTGCGAGGGCCTGGTCCGCGCCGACTTCTTCCTCACGGAGGACGGCCGCTTCGTCATCAACGAGATCAACACGATGCCGGGCTTCACGCCGATCTCGATGTACCCCCAGATGTGGCAGGCCACCGGCGTCGCCTACCCCGAGCTGATCGACCGCCTGATCCAGGCCGCGCTCAACCGGTCGACGGGCCTGCGCTGACGAGCCCCCTCGGGGGCGCGGGGAGGCGCGAGCAACCACGGACGACCCGCGGCCGAACAAGCGCGCAACAGGCCGTCGGTCGACTGCGGCGCCACCATGGCTGGTCGCGCAGTTCCTCCCCCGGCCTTCGGCCGGGGGTACCCCCCGCCGCAGGCCGGGGGGACCCCCCGCGCCCCAGGCGGGGGGGGGCCCGGCCCCCCAGT
>NZ_JBFBJI010000032.1:0-94942 GCF_040702065.1 Streptomyces sp. NPDC086777
CGCCCGGCGTGCAACTGTTCTGGGTCGTCGGGAGTCTAGCGACGAGGGATTGTTCCCCACCCCCCGCCGGCGTGCTCCGCGGCCGGCCCGCGCCCTCCGCAACCGCCGTCGAAACACAACCGTTGTGCAACGGCGGCCGGCCGCTCGCCGCGCAGGTCATCCTGCTTCGGCCCAGGTCACGCCGCCGGGGTGGGCGCAACATCGCTCCGGAACCGGCTGTTCCCCGGCCCGCCTGCACGGATACCCGTGCCGGATCCCTTGACGAGCCAGTCTCCGGGGGATTAACTCACGTCCTAAATTAAGCCATGAGGGGCTTCGGAAGCCGAACGTCGGTCCAGGCGTCCGCATCAGCGGGCGCCCGGCCTTCGCGAAGCCCTCTCGGGGTTCTCGACTCCCGGAAAGGCACAGCTGGAGCCATGCGCAGCATCCGAGCCGCGGCCGTAGGCGCCGTCACCATGTCTCTCGCCCTCGCGGCCACGGCCTGCGGTGGCGGTTCGTCCACCGGCGGCGGGTCCAACGACTCCCCGAAGACGCTCACCTACTGGGCCTCCAACCAGGGTGCCAGCATCGAGGTCGACAAGAAGGTGCTCCAGCCGGAGCTCGACAAGTTCCAGAAGCAGACCGGCATCAAGGTCAAGCTGGAGGTCGTGCCCTGGTCGGACCTGCTCAACCGGATCCTGACCGCAACCACTTCCGGTCAGGGCCCCGACGTGCTCAACATCGGCAACACCTGGAGCGCCTCGCTGCAGGCGACCGGCGCGCTGCTGCCCTGGGACGCGAAGAACTTCGAGAAGATCGGCGGCAAGGACCGCTTCGTCGACTCCGCGCTCGGCTCCACGGGCGCCGAGGGCAAGGACCCGGCGTCCGTCCCGCTGTACTCCATGGCCTACGCCCTCTACTACAACAAGAAGATCTTCGCCGACGCGGGCATCGCCAAGCCCCCGGTCACCTGGGACGAGCTGATCGCGGACGGCAAGAAGATCCAGGCGAAGGGCAAGTCGGTCCTCGGCGCCGAGGGCGGCAACGTCTCGGAGAACATCCACCACGTCTTCGTCTTCGCCAAGCAGCACGGTGCGGACTTCTTCACCGCCGACGGCAAGCCCAACTTCACCGACCCGAAGGTCGTCGACGCGGTCAAGCAGTACGTCGACCTGATGGCCAAGGACAAGGTCATCCCGACCGGTGACGCCGAGTACGCGCAGAACCAGTCGGTCAGCGACTTCGCCAAGGGCAAGCAGGCCATGCTGCTGTGGCAGTCGGCGTCCTCCAACCTCAAGTCGCAGGGCATGAGCGACAGCGACTACGGCATCGCCCCGGTGCCCGTGCAGTCCGGTACCCCCGGCACCGGCACCCAGGTCAACTCGATGGTCGCCGGCATCAACCTGGCGGTCTTCAAGAACACCAAGAACCTCGACGGCGCCACCAAGTTCGTGAAGTTCATGACCAGCGACGACGAGCAGAAGATCCTCAACACGGCCTACACCTCCATCCCGCCGGTCAAGACCGCCCAGGAGGACGCGGCCTTCAACACCCCGGCCAACTCGGTCCTGAAGAACACCCTCGCCACCAGCGCCGCGGCCCTGCCCCAGGTGGCGGCCGAGTCGCAGTTCGAGACCACGGTCGGTACGGCCGTGAAGAACCTGTTCGCCGACGCCGCCGCCGGCCGCGCCATCACCACCGACACCGTCAAGGCCGAGCTGGAGAAGGCCCAGCAGCAGATGCCGGCGGCCTGAGCACCATGACGACCACCACCACCGCTGTGCAAGAACCGGCGCGGGTGAACTCCCCCGGGGCGGCGGGCGGCTCGGGCCGCCGCCCCGGGCGGATCCGCCGCATCGGACTGCCCTACCTGCTGCTCCTGCCCGCCCTGCTGCTCGAACTCCTCGTCCACATCATCCCGATGGTCATCGGCGTCGTGATGAGCTTCAAGGAGCTCACCCAGTTCTACATCCGCGACTGGACCACCGCCCCCTGGGCCGGATTCGGCAACTACAAGCTGTCTGTCGAGTTCAACGCCCCCATCGGCAACGCCCTGTTGCACTCGTTCTTCGTCACCGTCGGCTTCACCCTGCTCTCCGTCGGCCTGTGCTGGCTGATCGGCACCGCGGCCGCGGTGTTCATGCAGGACACCTTCAGGGGCCGCGGCCTGCTGCGCGCCCTGTTCCTGGTGCCGTACGCGCTGCCCGTCTACGCGGCCGTCATCACCTGGGTGTTCATGTTCCAGCACGACAACGGCCTGGTGAACCACGTCCTGCACGACCAGCTGCACCTGACCGACAAGCCGTCCTTCTGGCTGATCGGCGACAACAGCTTCTACGCGCTGCTCACCGTGTCGGTGTGGAAGGGCTGGCCGTTCGCCTTCCTGATCGTGATGGCCGGCCTCCAGAACATCCCGCGCGAGCTGTACGAGGCGGCCGCCCTGGACGGCGCCGGCCTGTGGCAGCAGATCCGCCGCATCACCCTGCCGTCGCTGCGCCCGGTCAACCAGGTGCTCGTCCTGGTCCTGTTCCTGTGGACGTTCAACGACTTCAACACGCCGTACGTGCTGTTCGGGAAGTCCGCGCCGGAGGCCGCCGACCTGATCTCGGTCCACATCTACCAGGCCTCCTTCGTCACCTGGAACTTCGGCACCGGCTCGGCCATGTCCGTGCTCCTGCTGCTCTTCCTGCTGGTGGTGACCGGCGTGTACCTGGTGTTCACCTCGCGCGGACGGAGGTCCTCGGATGTCTAGCTCGCCCATGGCCCCGCCGAGGTCCTTCCTCTGGTCCCGGCGGATCTTCCTCACGCTGCTCACCGGGTTCGTGCTGGTCCCCGTGTACGTGATGATCTCCAGCTCGCTCAAGCCCCTCTCGGACGTCACCGGCAAGTTCCGCTGGCTGCCGAGCGGGCTGACCGTCCGGCCGTACATCGACATCTGGTCGACGATCCCGCTCGCCCGGTACTTCGTGAACTCGCTGATCGTGTCGGTCGCGGCGACCGTCTGCTCGGTCGTCGTCGCCGTGTTCGCGGCCTACGCCGTCAGCCGCTACGAGTTCCGCGGCAAGCGCGTCTTCACGGTCACCGTGCTGTCCACGCAGATGTTCCCGGGCATCCTCTTCCTGCTGCCGCTGTTCCTGCTGTACGTCAACATCGGCAACGCCACCGGCATCGCCCTGTTCGGCTCCCGCGGCGGCCTGATCCTCACCTACCTGACGTTCTCGCTGCCGTTCTCGATCTGGATGCTGATCGGGTACTTCGACTCGGTGCCGCGGGACCTGGACGAGGCGGCGCTGGTGGACGGCTGCGGACCGCTCGGCGCGCTGCTGCGGATCGTCGTACCCGCCGCGATCCCCGGCATCGTCGCGGTCGCCGTCTACGCCTTCATGACGGCCTGGGGCGAGGTGCTGTTCGCGTCGGTGATGACCAACGACACCACCCGCACCCTGGCCGTCGGCCTCCAGGGCTACTCCACGCTCAACAACGTGTACTGGAACCAGATCATGGCCGCCTCACTGGTGGTCAGCGTTCCCGTCGTGGCCGGCTTCCTGCTCCTCCAGCGCTACCTCGTCGCCGGGCTGACCGCCGGCGCCGTCAAGTGAACTCGCCAGTTCCGAAGGGAATTTCGTGACCATCGACCTCGCCGCCCTCCCGCACGACTTCCTGTGGGGCACGGCAACCGCGGCGTACCAGATCGAGGGAGCCGTCGCCGAGGACGGCCGCGCGCCCTCCATCTGGGACACCTTCTCGCACACCTCGGGGAAGATCGCAGGCGACGACAACGGCGACGTCGCGTGCGACCACTACCACCGCTGGCCCGAGGACATCGACCTGATGCGTCGGCTGGGCGCCAACGCCTACCGGCTGTCGGTCGCCTGGCCGCGCGTGCGGCCCGCCGGGGACGGCCCGGTCAACGCCAAAGGGCTCGACTTCTACGACGAGTTGATCGACGCCCTGCTGGCGGCCGGGATCACCCCGTCGGTCACCCTCTACCACTGGGACCTGCCGCAGGCCCTCCAGGACCGGGGCGGCTGGCCCGAGCGGGCGACCGCCGAGCACTTCGCCGGGTACGCCTCCGTGGTCGCCGAACGCCTCGGCGACCGGGTCAAGCACTGGACCACGCTCAACGAGCCGTCCTGCTCGGCCTGGATCGGCCACCTGGAGGGCACGATGGCCCCCGGCTGGACCGACCTCACGGCCGCCGTCCGGGCCTCCTACCACCTGCTCCTCGGCCATGGCCTGGCCGCCCAGGCGATCCGCGCCGCCGCGCCCGGCGCCGAGGTCGGCATCGTCAACAACCTCTCCACCGTGTTCGCCGCCACGGACCGCCCCGAGGACGCGGCCGCCGTCCGCCGCCACGACGGGCACGTCAACCGCTGGTGGCTGGACCCGGTGCACGGCCGCGGCTTCCCCGCCGACATGGTCGAGACGTACGGCGTCGAACTCCCCGAGCGCCCCGGCGACCTGGAGACCATCGCCACCCCGCTCGACTGGCTGGGCCTGAACTACTACTTCCCGGCCTACATCGAGAACGACCCGGACGGCCCGGCGCCCTACGCGCGTTCGGTCCACCGCCCCGGGGTCCCGCGCACCGGCATGGACTGGGAGATCGACGCGAGCGGCATCGAGACGCTGCTGCTGCGCCTCACCGAGGAGTACGGCGCCCGCAAGATCTACGTCACCGAGAACGGCTCCGCCTACCCGGACGTGGTCCGCCCGGACGGCACGGTCGACGACCCCGAGCGCCAGGAGTACCTGGTCGGCCACCTGGCGGCCTGCGCCTCGGCGGCCCGCAAGGGTGCCCCGCTGGCCGGTTACTTCGCCTGGTCGCTGCTGGACAACTTCGAGTGGGCGTACGGCTACGACAAGCGCTTCGGCCTGGTCCACGTCGACTACAAGACCCAGGTCCGCACCATCAAGGGCAGCGGCCACCGGTACGCGGACATCATCCGCGAGCACCGGGGACAGGCCCACCGGGCGGCCTGACACGCACCGCGGTGGGCGCGGACCGGGGGAGTGCCGCGTCCACCGCATGTTCGACCGTCCTACGCGTGAGCGACGACAACGCACCCTTCCAGGTGCGCGATGCGTACGCTGCCTCGGCGTACGAGGGCAATGCGTGGACCGTACGTGGATCTTGCCGTCACTCTGGGTGAGTTGAGCGCGGGGAGCGGAGTGCGCACGTACCTGGAGGTGGCCGCGTATGACGAACGGTGTGGACGAGAGTGACGGCGACGACCTGGTGGGCTGCGAGGTGGAGCGCGAGCCCGATCCCTCCGACAGCCTGCGGACCTTCGGGGCCGTCGTCCATGCCCTGCGGGAGCACGCCGGGTACAGCAGGTCCGAGTTCGCCGAGCTGGTGCGGTACTCCAAACACACGGTCGCGTCCGTGGAGCTGGGAAGGCGGATGCCGGACCGGGCGTTGGTGGAGCGGGCCGAGGAAGTGCTCGGCAACACCGGGGCGTTACGGAAGGCGGCCCAGTTCCTGACGCGGGGCGACAAGGGGTTGGCGGTCTGGTTCCGGCGGTGGGCCCAACTGGAGCGGATCGCGGTCAGCCTGTGCACCTACGAATGCCGGCTGGTGCCGGGGCTGTTGCAGTCGGACGGATACGCGCGGGCCGTGTTCGACGGCACCATTCCGGTGGTCACCGACGAGGGGCTGGAGAACCTGCTCGACGTACGGATGAAGCGGCAGCGCATGCTGTTCGAGCGGCCGACGGTGCCGTTCAGCTTCATTGTCGAGGAGCACGTGTTCCTGCGGCGGTTCGGGCGCGCGGAGCTGATGCGCGAGATGTACGACCACGTGCTGGAGCGGGCCGCCCTGCGCAACGTGACGCTGCAGATCGTGCCGTTGGAAGCGGGGCTGCACGCGTGTCTGGACGGACCGGTCCAACTCTTGGAGACGCCGGAGGGGCGGCGCTTCGCTTATTCGGAAGGGCAGCAGAACGGGCGGCTGATCGGTGACGTGAAAGAGGTGAGCCTTCTCCAGCAGCGCTATGACACACTGCGCTCGCAGGCCCTCAACCCCAAAGAATCGCAGGGCTTGTTGGAGCGACTGCGAGGAGAACTATGAGCACGACGGATCTCGCCTGGTTCAAGTCCAGCCACAGCGGTAGCCAGGGAGACAGCTGCATCGAGGTCGCTGTCACTGAGCGGGCTGTCTGCGTACGGGACTCCAAGGATGTGTCCCGACCGCACTTCGCCGTGTGCCGTGACGGTTGGACGGAGTTCGTGGCGTTCGTCGCCGAGGCCTGATCCTCGGGACGTTCACGTGTCAGGGGGATGCATTCCGGCTGGCTTCACCTTCACAGCGGCCGACGCCGAGGAGGCGAGGCGGCGCGTGCATGAAGACCCGGGGCGGCATACGGACCCGCCCGCCGGATGTGTGGCCGAGGAACGGGTGACATCGCGCTGCGCTGCGAGCGCCTCGGAGCCACGCTGCTCGACGCGGGCCGGTCACGGCCGTGCTGAGCTACTGCGGCTGCTCGACGCAACTGGGATCCGGTGACAGCAGACCGCGCTCACAGCAGACCGCGGCCGTCGCACGGGAAAGCCCCAGCCATGAGTGAACGGGGCGTCCCCGCCGCGCGTACCACCCCACCGTGGGAGGATCGCTCACCATGAATGCGTCGCCGGCGGTACGGAGCCTGCGTGCCGCGGTGTTCGCCGCGGTGTGCGTGCTGCTGGGTGCCGCCGGGCACGGGCTCGCCATGGGCGACCTGCCGCCGCTGTGGGCCGACGCGGCCGGGTTCGTGGCGGTGTTCGCCCTGGGCCGCGGACTCGCGGGACGCGAGCGCGGACTGCCGGAGATCGGCGTCGGCATGCTGCTCACCCAGGCAGGCCTGCACTTCGGCTTCGACGCGGCCCGCGCGGTCACCCCCGCTGCTCACGCGCCCGCCATGCCCATGGCCCAGATGCGCATGCACGGACATGCCATGGCGGGCATGGCCGGTATGCGTGGGGTGGCGCAGCAGCATCCGCACCTGCATGTCCTGACCGCGCACGCCACCCTCGCCCACATCGTCGCCGCGCTCGTCGCCTCCTGGTGGCTGCGGCGCGGTGAGGCCGCGCTGTGGTCGGTGCTGCGGCGGACCGCCGCGCTCGTCCCCGGTCTGGCCGCCTGGTGGCGCGACGCCCCGCTGCCCGCCCCGGCCGGCGGCCCCCGCCTGGCCCCGGCCGGCCCGATCCGGCCCCGCCCGCTGCGCGCGCTGCGGCACGCGGTGAGCCGGCGCGGGCCCCCCACCCCGGTCCCGTACACGGCGTAACGCCTCCAAGGCCCTCTGACAGACTTCACCCGTACGGAGATCGACTCACTCATGTCCAGCACCAGGCTCACCCTCCGCCGCGCCGCCACCGTCACCGCGCTGACCGCCGTGTCGGTCCTGGCCGCGGCCGGTATCGCCGCCGCGCATGTCACCGTCCACCCCGAGAGCTACGCCAAGGGCGCCACCGACGGTGTGCTGACCTTCCGCGTGCCCAACGAGGAGGACACCGCCTCCACCACCAAGGTCCAGGTCTACCTGCCCACCGACCACCCGGTCCTGGGCGTCCTCGTCACCCCGCACGACGGCTGGACCGCCAAGGTGACCACCACCAAGCTCAAGACGCCGGTGAAGACCGACGACGGCACCATCACCGAGGCCGCCTCCGAGATCACCTGGACCGGCGGCAAGATCGGCGCCGGTCAGTTCGAGGACTTCGACGTCGCCTTCGGGCAGCTGCCCGAGGACACCGACCAGTTGGCCTTCAAGACCCTGCAGACGTATTCCGACGGCAAGGTCGTCCGCTGGATCGAGGAGGCGCAGAGCGGCGACGACGAGCCGGAGAACCCGGCGCCGACGCTCAAGCTAACCGCGGCGGGCGCCGACGCCGCGGGCGACGACTCCGCCGCGTCGGCCGCCCCGGCCACGAAGACCGGCGGCAAGGCGGCCACCACGACCGCCGACTCCAGCGACTCCACCGCCCGCGGCCTCGGCATCGCGGGCCTGATCGTCGGCGTCCTCGGCCTGGCGGCCGCCGCGTTCGCCGTCGTACGGACGCGGGGCGCGAAGTCGTAGGCCGTCACCCGTCGGCAGACACGGAAGGGGCCCGGACCGGTGAACGGTCCGGGCCCCTTTTGTGTGCCGGGTTCAGCGCACCGCCAGTTCCAGGATCTCCAGCTCCTCGGCGGAATCCGGCACCCGCTCCGCCGCGGCGGCGGCCGCCTCCCGGGCAGCCGGCCGCGCGTTGCGCCACAGCCACCGCACGTCCCGGCCGAAGGACCACACGAGGGAGCCGAGCGCCAGCAGCACCACGCCCAGGTTGGCCAGGTACGGCAGCAGGTCCGCGCCGGCGAGGAGCAGGCAGATGCCCTGCATCGCGGCGACCGTCTTACGGGCCATGGAGTGCGGCAGCGGGGCGTTGAGCCAGGGCGCGAACCTGGCGGCCGCGACGAACGCGTAGCGCATCCCGCCGATCAGGAGGACCCAGGGCCCGAGCTGCGTGGACACGTACACGCTCAGCACCAGGATCAGGAACGCGTCGACCTCCATGTCGAAGCGGGCGCCCAGCGCGGTGGACGTACCCGTCCTGCGGGCCACCTTGCCGTCCACGCCGTCGAGGATGAGGGCCACGGCCGTCAGGCCGACCAGGAGGGTGACCGGCGGGGAGCTCTCGAAGGAGTCGGCGACCAGGGCGGTCACGCCGCCGACCAGGATCGCGCGGCCGAGCGTCACCCGGTTGGCGGGGCCGAAGGAGCGCGGCCGGGTGCGGTGCAGGGCCCGGGAGAGCACCGCCCAGGTGGCTATCGCGAACGCGAGACCCGTGAGCCAGCCGGCCGGCCCCATGCCGATCGCCGTCCCGAGCAGGGCCAGCAACAGGACCTGTACGCCCGCTCCGACAGCGGTCTCCTGCTGGACCAGCCTGGCTTCGTAAGTGTTGTTCAGGGCCACCGCACGTCCTCCGGCCGAGTGACAGAGTCGATCAACGCCGCGTACTGTGCGCGGCCTGTGCACTTCTCGCTGTGCACAACTCCGTACGTGAACCACTTCCCGATCGTTCAGGAGGATGCCGATGAACTCCTCGGCCCGCGCGTTCTGGCTCCGCTCCCCGGGCCACGGAGAGCTGCGTGACGTCACCCTCGCGGCCCCCGGTGAGGGCGAGGTGCTGGTGCGCGCGCTGTACTCGGGGGTCAGCCGGGGCACGGAGACACTGGTGTTCCGGGGCGGGGTGCCGAAGAGCCAGCACGACGTGATGCGGGCGCCGTTCCAGGAGGGCGACTTCCCCGGTCCGGTGAAGTACGGCTACCTCAGCGTCGGCGTCGTCGAGCAGGGCCCCGACGACCTGGCCGGGCGCACGGTCTTCTGCCTGTATCCGCATCAGACCCGCTACGTCGTTCCGGTGAACGCGGTGACGGTGGTACCGGAACGGGTACCCCCGGCGCGTGCGGTACTCGCGGGCACGGTCGAGACCGCCGTGAACGCCCTCTGGGACGCGGCGCCGCTGCTCGGCGACCGGATCGCGGTCGTCGGCGGCGGCATGGTCGGCTGCTCGGTCGCCGCCCTGCTCGCCCGCTTCCCCGGTGTCCGGCTCCAGCTGGTCGACGCCGACCCGGGCCGGGCCAAGACCGCCGAGGCCCTCGGCGTGGACTTCGCGGCCCCCGAGGACGCGCTCGGCGAGTGCGACCTGGTCGTGCACGCCAGCGCCACCGAGCAGGGCCTCGGCCGCGCCCTGGAGCTCCTCGCGCCGGAGGGCACGGTCCTCGACCTGAGCTGGTACGGCGACCGGCGGATCGCCCTTCCGCTCGGCGAGGCCTTCCACTCCCGCCGGCTCACCGTGCGCAGCAGCCAGGTCGGCACCGTCTCCCCTGCCGCCCGCGCCGGCCGCACCTACGCCGACCGGCTCACCCTGGCCCTGGACCTGCTGGCCGATCCGGCGCTGGACGCCCTCATCACCGGGGAGAGCGCGTTCGAGGAGTTGCCGGAGGTGCTCCCGAGGCTCGCCTCCGGGGAGTTTCCGGCCCTCTGCCACCGGGTCCGCTACGGCGACAACGGCTGACGGATCGTCCAATAACGGCCGGTGGGGGCCGCCAAGAGGTCCTGACCTGAGAAAAGAGTGAGAGTGGACTGAACACGGGGAAGCGAGGAGCCGTATTAAGGGCATCCCCCGGCAGGGATCCGCCGGGGGACCAGACGCGCCGCACCTGGAGGGTCGTCCGTTGTTCAGCATCACCGTCCGCGATCACATCATGATCGCCCACAGCTTCCGCGGCGAGGTGTTCGGGCCCGCGCAGCGACTGCACGGCGCCACGTTCCTGGTGGACGCCACCTTCCGCCGTGAGCAGCTGGACGACGACAACATCGTCGTCGACATCGGTCTTGCCACCCAGGAACTCGGCGCCGTGGTCAGCGAGCTGAACTACAGAAACCTGGACAACGAGCCCGACTTCGCCGGGATCAACACCTCCACGGAGTTCCTCGCCAAGGTCATCGCCGACCGGCTCGCCGAGCGCATCGAGAAGGGCGCGCTCGGCGAGGGAGCCCGGGGCCTCGCCGGTCTGACCGTCACCCTCCACGAGTCGCACGTCGCCTGGGCGAGTTACGAGCGTGCCCTGTGACCGACATGGCCATCGGCCGCCCGGCGGCCCTCACCTACGTGCCCGCGCAGCGCGCGGCCACCACCGACAGCAAGGCTCCGGCGAGCATCGGGATCCTCCCCATGTCCCTGCGCAACGTGCACTTCGTCATGCCGGGCGGCGTCGACGACCCGGCCAGCCCGAGCGGCGGCAACGCCTACGACCGGCGGGTCTGCCTGGACCTGCCCGGCTTCGGCTGGCAGGTCACCAGGCACGCGGTGGCCGGCTCCTGGCCGCGCCCCGAAGCCGCCGCCCGCGACGCCCTCGCCCGCACCCTGCGGGAGCTGCCCGACGGCACCGTCGTCCTCCTCGACGGCCTGGTGGCCTGCGGGGTCCCGGAGATCGTCGTACCGGAGACGGAGCGGCTGCGGCTCGCCGTCCTCGTGCACCTCCCGCTCGGCGCCGAGACCGGCCTCGACGCGGCCGTGGCCGCCGACCTGGACGCCCGCGAGCGGACGGTGCTGCGCGCCGTGCCGGCCGTGATCGCGACCAGCGACTGGGCGGTACGACGACTGGTCTCGCACCACGGCCTGGCACCCGAACGGGTGCACGTGGCCGCACCGGGTGCGGACATCGCCCCGCTGGCCGGCGGCACCGACGGCGTCTCGCACCTGCTGTGCGTCGCCGC
Source organism: Streptomyces sp. NPDC086777 (assembly GCF_040702065.1). Lineage (NCBI taxonomy): Bacteria > Bacillati > Actinomycetota > Actinomycetes > Kitasatosporales > Streptomycetaceae > Streptomyces > Streptomyces sp. NPDC086777. The sequence continues at coordinate 11,217 of NZ_JBFBJI010000032.1, forward strand.
CGTCACCCCGCGCAAGGGCCAGCACCGGCTGATCGAGGCGCTCGCGACCGTCCGGGACCTGCCGTGGACCTGCACCTGCGTCGGCGGGCTCGACACCGCTCCCGAGTACGTCGCGCACCTGCGGTCGCTGATCGCGGAGCACGGGCTGACGGACCGCCTGCACCTGGCGGGCCCGCGCGCCGGCGCCGACCTGGACGCCAGTTACGCGGCCGCCGACCTGATGGTCCTCACCTCTTACGCCGAGACCTACGGCATGGCCGTCACCGAGGCCCTCGCCCGCGGCATCCCGGTGCTCGCGACCGACGTCGGCGGCCTGCCGGAAGCGGTCGGGCGCGCACCCGACGGTGGGGTACCCGGCATCCTCGTGCCGCCGGAGGACCCCGCCGCGCTCGCCGTCGAACTGCGCGGCTGGTTCGGCGAGGCGGACGTACGCCGCCGTCTCAAGGCCGCCGCGCGCGGCCGGCGGGCGGCGCTCGACGGCTGGGCGACCACCGCCCGGAGCCTGGCCGGAGTCCTGCTGCGGCTCCCTGACGAACCCCGGAGGGCGGCATGACCAGCGAGACCACCACCACTGCTCCGGTCGGCGCGATACCCGCGCAGCCGGGATCGACGGATGTTACGGATACTGGAGTGGGACGAGAACGCGAACAGACGTCTTCCGAGGTGATACCCGGCGCCGGCCCCGTCGTCGGTCCGGGCGAGCGGGCCACCGTACGGCTGCGCGAGACCGGGCCCGAGGAGCCGCCGCGGTACGCCCCCGAGTGGCTGGAGCTACGGGAGAGCGCGGACGCGGCCGCCCGCGCGCACGACCTGCTGGACCCGCTGCGGATCCGGCTGGCCAACCTGCCCGGCAAGGCGGGCGGGATCGTCGTGCACGACCTGGGCTGCGGCACCGGCTCGATGGGCCGCTGGCTCGCGCCCCGGCTCGACGGCCCCCAGCACTGGATCCTGCACGACCGCGACCCCTACCTGCTGCACTTCGCCGCCGTCGCCTCGCCCCGCGCGGCCGCCGACGGCAGCCGGGTCACCGTGGAGACCCGGCGCGGCGACGTCGCCCGGCTCACCCCCGACGCGCTGGTCGGCGCCTCCCTGGTGACCGCGTCCGCGCTCCTCGACGTCCTCACCCGGGAGGAGGTCGACACCCTCGCCGCGGCCTGCACCGGGGCCGGCTGCCCCGCACTGCTCACCCTCTCGGTCGCCGGGCGGGTCGAACTGACCCCCGCCCACCCGCTGGACGCCGAGCTCACCGACGCCTTCAACGCCCACCAGCGGCGCGGCGGCCTGCTCGGCCCGGACGCCGTCAACGCCGCCTGCGAGGCGTTCGCCGACCGGGGCGCCACCGTGAAGCTGTACCCCAGCGCCTGGCGGCTCGGCACGGACGAGAAGGCGCTCGCCGAGCAGTGGCTGCGCGGCTGGGTCGGCGCCGCCGTCGAGGAGCGGCCCGAACTGGCCGGGCGCGCCGAGGCCTACCTGGCCGAGCGGCTCGCCGCCAACGCGGCCGGCGAACTGCGGGTCGTCGTGCACCACAGTGACCTGCTCGCGCTCGCCCGGCCGACCGGAGGCACCTCATGAGTACCCCCACCCTGGTCCGGCAGCCCGTCGCTGCGCCGGCCGTGCCCCGGCGCCTCGACCTCCGTGCGGTCCGCACCCACCTGGGCACCGTCGCCGGAGCCGCCATCATCGCCGTGCTGCTGTGGCGGCTGGGCACCGGCGTCTTCCTCGACGGCCTGCGCCGGATCGACACCCCGACCCTGGTCGCCGGCCTGGTGATCGGCGCGGTCACGACCGTACTGAGCGCCTGGCGCTGGCAGTTGGTGGCCCGCAGCCTCGGCCTGAGGCTGCCGCTCGGGCCCGCCGTCGGCGACTACTACCGGGCCCTGTTCCTGAACGCGGCCCTGCCGGGCGGGGTCCTCGGGGACGTGCACCGGGCCGTCCGGCACGGGCAGAGCGAGGGCGACATCGGCCGCGGGGTCCGCGCCGTCGTCCTCGAACGCGCCGCCGGGCAGATCGCGTTGACGGTGTTCGGCGCGGCCGCACTGCTGATCCTGCCCTCGCCGGTCCGTGACGAGGTGCGCAGCTTCGCCCCGCTGGCGGCGGCCGGGCTGGCCGGTGCGTGCGCGATCGTGGTCGCGCTCCGCATGAACAAGGCCCCGGGCAGGCGCGCCGGCGCCCTGCGGGCCACCCTCGGCGAGGCCCGCCGCGCGCTGCTGTCGCGCCGGAGCGGGCCGGGCGTCGCACTGTCCTCGGCGGTCATCCTCGCCGGGCACGTCGGGATGTTCGTGGTGGCCGCGCGGGTCGCGGGATCGGCCGCGTCCGTGGCGGTCCTCGTCCCGATCTCCGTCCTCGCCCTGGTCGCGATGGGCCTGCCGCTGAACGTCGGCGGCTGGGGCCCCCGGGAGGGTGTCACCGCCTGGGCGTTCGCCGCGGCCGGCCTCGGCGCGGACAGCGGCTTCGCCACCGCCGTGGTCTACGGCGTCCTCAGCTTCGTGGCGGCCCTGCCGGGTCTGGCGGTCCTGGTCGTCCGCTGGTACGCCGGACTGCGCTACTCCCGCCCGGCGGTGAGCAGTTCGAAAAGCGGGCCGAAGGAATCCGCGAGGCTCGACAGGAGTTCCTTCCCCTTTTCCGCCGATCCCAGGGAAGGACGGCCGATGACGCCCGACTCGGTATAGGCGGACATTCCCAGGGTGAGGAGATGACGACGGTCGTCAGCGGTGAAATCGGCAGACTCGTAACCAGGGCGGACCAATTCGGGATGAGTATGCAGCAGGATGGAGGTCTCGATTTCTCCGGCATGCATGTCGGAGAGCGCCGAGGTCTCCACTCCGGCCCGCGTGAGCGCTGTCTCCCAGTCCTCCACGGCCGGGTACAGCGCCAGCCGCTCGCCCCGCGCGGACGCCTCCTGCACGACGTTGCCCAGCACGTAGTTGCCGCCGTGGCCGTTGACCACGACCAGCGCCTCGACGCCCGAGCGGCGCAGCGAGCCGGCGATGTCGTTCACCACCGCGTGCAGTGTCACCGCGGAGATGCTGACGGTCCCCGGCCAGGCAGCGTGCTCGTGCGAGCAGGAGACCGTGACCGGAGGGAGGAGGTGCACCGGGTATGCGTCGGCGATCTCCCGGGCGACGGCACAGGCGACGAGGGTGTCCGTCGCGAGCGGAAGGTAGGGGCCGTGCTGTTCGAAGCTCCCCACGGGAAGGACGGCCACCTGTGTTGAAACGCCCGCCGCCCTGGTCCGTACCTCTTCCGTAGTGTCCGCCGGCAACAAACCGTCAGCCGCGGTACGCGCGCCCGAACCACTCATCTTTTCACGGCCTTTCGTCTCTGCTTAGGAATCAGATCATGACAGAAAACATCGGCGTACTCGGCACGAAGTCCCCACGGCGTTCGGGCGTGGAACGCGTCGTGAATGCACCGCTGCCCACCGTGTACGGGAAATTCCAGGCGATCGGCTACCTGGACCACGACCGCGGCGACGAGCAAGTCGCCCTGGTCTACGGGGACATCGACAGCGACCGGGTGCTGACCCGGCTGCACTCCGAGTGCCTGACCGGGGACGCGTTCGGCTCCCAGCACTGCGAGTGCGGCGACCAACTGGCCGCCGCACTGCGCGCGGTCGTCGCCGAAGGCAGCGGCATCGTCGTCTACTTGCGGGGCCACGAGGGCCGCGGCATCGGCCTGCTCGCCAAGCTGCGCGCGATGGCCCTGCAGGCGGAGGGCCTGGACACCGTCGAGGCCAACCTCGCGCTCGGCCTGCCCGTGGACGCCCGCGACTACGGGGTCGCCGCCGGCATCCTGAACGACCTCGGGGTGCGTTCGGTCCGCCTGATGTCCAACAACCCGCGCAAGCGCGAGTCCCTGGTACGGCACGGCGTCGAGGTCGCCGAGACGGTCCCGCTGCTGATCGAGCCGTGCGAGAACAACATCACCTACCTGCGCACGAAGCGCGAGCGGCTCGACCACGTGCTGCCCCACCTGGACGCGGTGGCGCACTGGTCCTGAGGTACCGGGCGGCCTCCCGGGGCAGGATCCGGGGAGACCGACAGGAGGTACACGCGTGAATCTTCGGGCCCAGGTCGTGATCATCGGCGGCGGGGTGATGGGGACCAGCATCGCCTGCCACCTCGCGAGGGCGGGCGTCCGCGACGTCGTCCTCGTCGAACGCGACGAACTCGCCGCCGGATCCACCTCGAAGGCAGCGGGCGGGGTGCGCGCCCAGTTCTCCGACGAGCTCAACATCCAGCTGGGCGCGCGCAGCCTGGAGGCCTTCGCCCGCTTCGGCGAGGAGACCGGGTACGACATCGGGCTGCACCGGGTCGGCTACCTGTTCCTCCTCTCCACCCCCGAGGAGGTCGTCTCCTTCGAGGCAGGGGTCCGGCTGCAGAACCACCTCGGCGTGCCCAGCCGGATGCTGACCCCGAAGGAGGCGGCCCGGCTCTCCCCGCTGATCACCACCGACGGACTGCTGGCCGCCGCCTACTCCCCGGACGACGGCCACTGCACGCCCGAGTCCGTCGTGCACGGCTACGCGGCCGCCGCCCGCGCCCACGGCGCCCGCATCCTGCGCCACACCGAGGTCACCGGCATCGAACGGGACGGCGCCTGCCTCACCGCCGTGCACACCACCCTCGGCCGGATCGCGACCGGCACGGTGATCTGCGCGGCCGGCGCCTGGTCGCTGGCGGTCGGCGCGATGGCCGGCGTGGACCTACCGGTGCAGCCGCTGCGCCGCCAGATCGCGGTCACCGAGCCGGTCCGGGGGCTGCCGGCGACGCTCCCCATGACCATCGACTTCACCACCGGCCTGTACTTCCACGCCGAGGGCCCGGGCCTGCTGCTCGGCATGTCCGACCCCGACGAGCGGCCGGGCTTCGCCACCGACACCCACGACCGCTGGATCCCGCGGCTGTACGCGGCGATGGAACGCCGCGCCCCGGCCCTGCTCGACCTGCGCCGCACCGGCGGCTGGGCGGGCCTGTACGAGAACACCCCCGACCACAACGCCCTGATCGGCGAGGCGCCCGGGGTCTCCCGGTTCCTGTACGCCACCGGGTTCTCCGGCCACGGCTTCCTCCAGGCGCCGGCCGTCGGCGAGGTGGTCCGCGACCTGTACCTGGGCCGTGCGCCCTTCCTGGACGTCGGCCCGCTGGGCGCCGGCCGGTTCGCGGCCGACGCCCAGCGCCCGGAGTCGAACCTCGTGTGAGCGGCGCTCAGTCCTGGATCGCCTCGTGGACCAGCCGGCGCAGGTCCGGGAAGATCTTCAGCGTCTTCGGCCGGACCTGTGTGTGGAACTGCACGGTCAGGTCGTGGGCGGGGTCGACCCAGAACGCGGTGGTCGCCGCGCCGGTCCAGCCGTAGGCGCCGGGGCTGCTCGGGGAGAGGGTGCGGCCCGGGTCGATCACCACGGAGACGCCGAGACCGAAGCCGAGCCCGTCGTTGCCGGGCTCCTGGTGGACCGGGGCGCCGTAGGTCCGCAGATCGGCCCCGCCGGGCAGGTGGTTGCCGGAGAGCAGCCCGACCGAGTCGGACGAGAGCAGCCGGACGCCGTCCAGTTCGCCGCCCCGGCGCAGCATCTCCATGAAACGGTGGTAGTCGTACGCCGTCGCCGCGAGGCCGCCGCTGCCGGACAGGAAGCGGGGGCGGCCGCGCAACGGCAGGCCGGGGATCGCCTCGATGCCGCCGCCCTCGGTCTCGCCGTACAACTCCGAGAGGCGGTCGGCCTGTTCGGGCACGATGTACAGGCCGGCGTCCGGCATGCCGAGCGGACGGAAGATGCGCTCCGCGAAGAACTCGTCGAGCCGCTGGCCGGAGGCCACCTCGACGACCCGGCTGAGCACGTTGAAGCCGACGGAGTAGTTCCACTGGGTGCCCGGCTCGAACTGCAGCGGCATCCGGGCGTACACCGCCATCGCCTCGGCGAGGTCCGCGCCCGACGGCACCGAGAACTCCAGGCCCGCCTCGCGGTACCGGGCGTCCACGGGGTGGGTGTGGTAGAAGGCGAAGGTCAGCCCGGCGGTGTGGGTGAGCAGATGGCGGATCCGGATCGGCCCGTCGGCGGGCCGGGTCACCATGGCGTCGCCCGAACCCGAGACATGGACCTGCGGGGCGGCGAACTCCGGCAGGAACCGGTCGACCGGGTCGTCCAGGGACAGCAGCCCGTCCTCCACCAGCAGCAGCACGGCGACCGCGGTGACCGGCTTGGTCATGGAGTAGATCCGCCAGATGGTGTCCGGCTCGACCGGCAGCCCGGCCGCGAGGTCGCGGTGGCCCTGGGCGGTGAGGTGGGCGACCCGGCCGCCGCGCGCCACGGCCACCAGGTAACCCGGCAGCCGCCCTTCGTCGACGTAGTGGGCGAAGTGCTGGTCGAGGCGGTCGAGCGCCTTCACGTCCAGCCCCACCTCACCGGGGTCGACTTCCTGTCGCAGCTGTGCCATCGCTCTCCTTGGGTCGTGTCGTCCGCGGTGCGGTCCGACCTCGGACCTCATCGTCGCGCAGGAAGAGCGGAACGGTCCCGCTCAACCGCGTGTGGTGTGACGGACGCTATAGAAGAGGCACCGGGAAACGGGCGCGCCCCCGCCACGCGCCGGGCGCCCCGCCGTACCCGTGCCGAACCCGCGTTCGTCGGCCGGAACCCGTCGTACGGCGCGGCCACGGCCGCGGGCCGGAGTCGTACGGCGGGTGATGACGGCTCATCAGTACATACCTGCCCGCTACGGCCCGCGCCGACTCCGGGCACACCCCGGCCGCTGCGGCGACCTGTGCGCCGGGCGCGGCCGCAGCGTGGCCGGGCGGCCACCCTCCGCGCACGGCCGGCTCCGCGCGCCCCGGCACGCGACGGGCGATGAGCGGGCGGGAATGCGCGACGGTCGCGAGAGGGTTTCACCTGACATGACCCAGGACGCTCTTCTCAAGCTGCTCGCCGAAGGACACGACGGGGTGCTGGTCACCCTCAAGACCGACGGACGCCCCCAGCTGTCCAACGTCAACCACGCCTACTACCCCGACGAGCGGACCGTGCGCGTGTCGATCACCGACGGCCGGGCCAAGACCCGCAACCTGCGCCGCGACCCCCGTGCCTCGTACCACGTCACCAGCCCGGACCGCTGGGCCTACACGGTCGCCGAGGGCACCGCGGAGCTGTCGCCGGTGGCCGAGGACCCGTACGACGCGACCGTCGAGGAGCTGATCCGCCTCTACCGCGACGTCCGCGGCGAGCACCCCGACTGGGAGGACTACCGGGCCGCGATGGTCCGCGACAGGCGGCTGGTGCTGCGGCTGCGGGTGGAGCGGGCGTACGGCGTGCCGCGCGCCTGACGGCGGGCGCAGCCGGGCCTAGGACCTGTGACGCAGGGCGATCGGCCGATGGTCGCGCGAGCACCGGGCACCTAGGCTGCCGGAGAGGAAGCGGCAGCTCAGGAAGAGGTCACGATGCCCGTCAACGGCCGTAGTCGGATCCGGATCGCCCGGCCCTCCCGGGACCTGGCGGCGGCCGAGCGGTTCTGGGTGCGGGGGCTCGGGCTCGGCGTGCTGTGGCGGGCCGAGGGCGGTCCCGAGCCCGGCGAGCACGACCTGCTGATGACGGGCTGGCCGGACGCCGACTGGCACCTGGAGCTGGTGCACGAGCCCGTCCGGCCGGTGGCGCCCCGCCCCACCGAGGAGGACCTCCTGGTGATCTACCTCGACGGGCCGGTTCCGGAGGACCTGGTGGCCCGGCTGGAGGAGTGCGGCGGTCGCCGGGTGCCCTCCCCGAACCCGTACTGGAACCGGTGGGGGGTCACCGTCGAGGACCCGGACGGGTACCGGCTGGTGCTCTGCGAGCGGGGCTGGTCCAACGCGTGAGTGGAGGTCCTTGCCGCCCGGCTCTCCCGGGGCTAGCCTCCGCGCGTGATCAATGGGGCACATGTGGTGATCTACACGCGCGACGCCGAGGCGGACCGGGTCTTCCTCCGGGACGTGCTGGGCTGGCCGCACGTCGACGCCGGACACGGCTGGCTGGTCTTCCGGCTGCCGCCGGCCGAGGTGGCGTGCCATCCGGCCGACGGCGAACCGTCGCACGAGCTGATGCTGATGTGCGACGACCTGGACGAGACGGTCGCCGAACTCACCGTCAAGGGCGTCACGTTCAGCCGACCCGTCCAGATCGCGGCCTGGGGCCGGGTGACGGGCTTCCGGCTGCCGGGCGGAGGCGAGGTCGCCCTGTACGAGCCGCGTCACCCGCGCGCCTAGTGCCGGTCTCCTCCCGCACCCAGGTCTCCAGCCACTGTGTGAACTCAGCGGCCTTGTCGGGCCAGTTGAAGTGGGTGAGGGCCGCCTCGCGGCCACGCTGGGCCGCGGTGTGACGCAGGACCGCGTCGGCGCCGAGCCGGTGGATCGCCTCCGCGGCCGCTCGCGGATCCTCGTACGGGACCACGATTCCGCAGCCGTGCCGCTCCACCATGTCCGCGGCCAGCGGGGTGGGCGTGGTGATGACGGGCACGCCGTGAGCCATGTACTCGACGACCTTGGTGGGCCGGGAATGGCGGTAGTTGGGCTGGTCGTGCAGGAGCGAGAGGCCGGCCAGGGCGCCCGGGAACAGGGCGAGGGCGCGGTCGTTGGGCAGGAAGCCGTGCCAGCGCAGGACACCGTCCCGGTCGGCGGCCCTGAGCGCCTCCCGGACGTCGGGGTCGGCCGCGCCGGCCACCTCGACGCGCACGCCCGGGCCCAGGTGCCGGGCCGTCGCTATCAGGTCCAGCGCGCCGCGCGCCCGTGACAGATGGCCGACGTAGACGACCCGTTCGGTGCCCGGCGGCTCCGGTGCCTCGACCGGGGCGGTCGTGAAGTTCGGCACCACCGGGTGGGTACGGCGGAACCGCTCCTGGTAGGCGTCCTCGGCGAGCAGCAGCCGCAGATGGCGCTCCGCCAGCCGCTCGGCCGCGCGGACGCCGAGCCGCAGCGGCGGCCGCAGGGCTCTCGGCACCCAGCGCTTCATGGCGAGCGCGGCCGCGGTGTCCTCGTGCACGTCCCAGACGACCACCGGACAGGTGCCGGACCGCCGCCAGCGGCGCAGGGTGCCGGGGAGGGCCAGCAGCAGCTCCGGGTCGTGGAGCAGGATCAGGTCCGCCTCGTGGCCGTGCCGGGCCAGCATGGCCCGGGCCGCGCCGACGGCCGTACGGCGGCTGCGGCCCGCGGCCCGCGGCAGGTCGATGCCCTCCAGGTCCGGGCGGGGCCGTACCTCGCGGGCCGAGAACGGCGCCGCGTAGACGACATGGTGCCCGCGGTCCCGCAACGCACCGATCTGCCGGTGCAGGATGCGCGCGTCCTCGGGGTGGTGAACGACGGTGACGACGAGTATCCGCATCTGAGCGCCTTTCGACTCCGTGGCCCGGAGCCCTTCGACTCCGAGCCACGGAAGGGGAGTTGCTCCACAGGTCGGCTACAGCACCTCGACACCGGGCCGGAAGATCCGCCCCCGGGTGTCGAAGAGCAGGCGGGCCTCGTCGCCGAGGACCGGGAGGTCGTACGCGGAGTGGTCCTGGAGCAGGATCGTCAGGTCGTGCGAGCGCACCGCGGCCATGACGTCAGTGACGCGCGGCACGGCCACCCCGTCCACGAACCAGGCCGGTACGAACGGGTCGTGGAAGGCGATCTCGGCCTCCCGCTCCCGCAGCAGCCGGGCCACCGGCACCGCCGGTGCCTCGCGCTGGTCGGCGACGTCCGGCTTGTAGGTGACGCCGAGGAGCAGTACCCGGGAGCCGTGCAGCGCGCGGCCCTCGTGGTTGAGCAGGTCCTGGGCGCGCCGGACGACGTACTCCGGCATGTGCGCGTTGATCTCCCGGGCGAGTTCCACGAACCGGAACTCGTATCCGATCGAACGCACCTTGTAGGACAGGTAGTTGGGGTCGATCGGGATGCAGTGACCGCCCACCCCGGCGCTCGGCCGGAAGGGCTGGAAACCGAACGGCTTCGTCCCGGCGCAGCGGATCGCGTCCCACACGTCGACGCGCAACTCACGGCACAGAATGGCCAGTTCGTTGACCAGCGCGATGTTGACGTGCCGGTAGGTGTTCTCCAGGAGCTTGGCCATCTCGGCCTCGCGGGTGCCCTTCGCCTGCACGACCGTGTCGACGAGCTTGCCGTAGAAGGCGGCGGCCTTCGCCGCGCACGCCGGGGTGCAGCCGCCGACCACCTTGGGTGTCTGGCGCAGCCCGTGGGTGGTGTTGCCGGGGTCGATGCGCTCCGGGGAGAAGGCGAGTGCGAAGTCCTCGCCGGCCCGCAGCCCGGACTCCTCCAGGAGCGGTCTGACGATCTCCTCCGTGGTGCCCGGATAGGTGGTCGACTCCAGGACGACGAGCCGTCCGCGGCGCAGCCGGCCCGCCACCGCCCGTACCGCGGAGGTCACCGCGCTCAGGTCGGGGCCGCCGTCCTCGCTGAGCGGGGTCGGCACGCAGATCACCACGGTCTGCGCCCGGGCCAGGCACTTGTCGTCGGTGTACGCGGTGAACCCGGCCGCCCGCATCCGGGCGACGTCCTCGTCGGAGACGTCGTCCACGTGCGAGTGCCCGGCGTTGAGGCCCTCCACGACCCGTGGGTCGAGGTCGAGCCCGGCCACTCTCAGGCCGACCAGCGACGCCTCCCGCGCGAGCGGGAGCCCGACGTAGCCGAGCCCGATGACGGCCAGTTCGAAACTGTCGGTCTGTTCCTCATCCCCGAGCGATGCGCTCGATTCCCCGAGCGGTACGGCCTTTTCGACCTGCATAGGGATTCACTCCGCCCTCGACGGCAGCAACGGCAGACGCCGTATGGATCCGAAGAGCCCGGACGGTGAGCGGTTCCGGGCGCGGGGTCTCAGACACATCCAAGAGCGCGGTACGCGTCTCGGGTCGTGGCAGCGACCCTTTTCCAGGTGCGTTCACGCGCCACCAGCGCGCGGGCGGATGCTCCCCATTCATCCCGCCGTTTTCGACTGTAAAGCAATACTTCGAGAGCTTCTGCCCAAGCCTGTGGAGATCCGGGAGGGACGAGCCGCCCGTTCACGTCGTCCTGGACCAGTTCCCGTAGGGCGGTGAGATCACTGGCCGCCACGGGAACACCGCTCGCCATCGCTTCGACCGGCTTGAGCGGGGTGACCAGACGGCAGACCCGTTCGTCGGTGCGCGGGACCGCGAAGACGTCCAGAACCGCGTGGTAGGCGCGCACTTGGCGGTGCGGCACGCGGCCGGTGAACAGGGCCGTGCCGTCGCCGAGACCGAGCCGTCCGGCCAGCTCCTGGAGCCTGCCGCGCTCGGGCCCGTCGCCGACGATCAGCAGCCGCAACGGGACCCCCCGGCGGCGCAGCGCGGCACCCGCATGGAGCAATGTGCCGATTCCCTCGTGTGGAGTAAGGCTGCTCACGGTGCCCACCACGAAGTCGCCCGCGGCGATCCCGAGCCGGGCACGCAGTCCCGCCCCGTCCGGCAGCGGGGCGAGGAAGCCGTCGTCCACCGCGTTGGGCACGATCAGGACCCGCTCCCCGGGCACCCCGCGGGCCACGATCTCGGCCTTCATCGCCGCGCCCAGGGTCAGCACCAGATCGGCCCCGCGCATGCAGTACGTCTCCAGGGCACGCCGGGCCCGGTACGAGGGGTCGTCCGCACTGCGGCCGGGCGCCTGGGTCAGCCAGGTCTCCTCCAGGAAACCCCGCACCTCGTACACCACCGGCAGCCCGTAGGTCTCCCGCAGGGCCAGCGCGATCCGGCCGTTGCCGTGGTCGGTGGCCGCGTGCAGCACGGCGGGCCGCAGCCGCTCCACCAGCCGTCCGGCCAGCTCGGCGTTGCGGGCCAGCACCGCCCCCGGCCCGTGGGGCAGCGCGTACGGCAGCAGCCGGTGCTGCGGCACCCCGTTCACGACCTGCAGCGGACGGGCGTCCAGGACGCCCTGCGCCACCGGGAACCCGATCCGGGTCACCACGTGCGGGTCGAGCCCGGCGCCCCGCTGGGCCTCGGCGAGCGCCTGGGTGCGCACGGTGTAACCGGCGTGCTTGAACGGCAGCCCGTTGGTGACCAGATGGAGCACCCGGCCCGGCTCGGGCCGCACCGGCCGCCCGGCGGGCGCCGGCACCCGGGCGGCGGACGGGGCGGTGGTGGGCCCGGCCGTACGGGCCCGGCCGGCCAGCTGCTTCTCGACGGGCTCCAGCCCGCGCCGCACCCGCCCCGGCAGCAGCCGCACGGCGAGCAGCGCGGCCCGGGCGGGGTCGTGCCGCAACTCGCCCCAGGCGACGGATGCGGCCAAGCTGATTGCACGGGGGATACGACGCGGCTGGTGCCGGGACGGACGTCGGGCCATGTCGCCAAGGTAGGCCGACAGAGCGGAGAACGTACGACATGAACGGCCGCGTACTCCATGTCGTAGGGACCAGGCCGAACTTCGTGAAGGCCGCGCCCGTGGTCGCCGCCCTGCGCGCGACCGGGCACGACCAGGTCCTGGTGCACACCGGTCAGCACTACGACGAACGGATGTCGCACGTCTTCTTCCGGGAGCTGGGTCTGCCCGCCCCGGACACCGACCTCGGCGTCGGCTCCGGCAGCCACGCCCGGCAGACCGCCGACCTGCTGGTGGCCCTCGAGGCCGAGCTGCCGGCCCACGCCCCGGCCCTCGTCGTCGTCTACGGCGACGTGAACTCCACCCTGGCCGCGGCCCTCGTCGCCGCCAAGCTCGGCATCCCGGTCGCCCATGTCGAGGCAGGCCTGCGCAGCTTCGACATGGCGATGCCGGAGGAGGTCAACCGGCGCCTGGTCGACCAGCTCGCCGAGCTGCTCTTCGTCACCAGCCCGGAAGCCGTCGGCCACCTCGCCCGCGAGGGCGTCGACCCGGGCCGGGTGCACTTCGTGGGCAACCCCATGATCGACACCCTGCTCACCCATCTGGAGCATTTCGACCCGGCCGCCGCCCGCGCCGCCCACGCGCTGCCCGAACGGTACGGCGTGGTCACCCTGCACCGCCCGGCCAACGTCGACGACCCCGAGGCCGCCGCGGCCGCCGCCCGCGCCCTCACCGAGGCCGCCGGCCACCTGGACCTCGCCGTGCCCCTGCACCCGCGCGGCCGCGAGGCGCTGCGCAGGGCGGGCCTCGCCGACGCGCCCGGCATCCACCTCCTCGAACCGCTCGGCTACGTCGAGTTCATGGGCCTGGTCCGCGGTGCCGCCGCCGTGATCACCGACTCGGGCGGTGTCCAGGAGGAGACCACCGTGCTCGGCGTGCCCTGCCTGACGCTGCGCACCACGACCGAACGCCCGGTCACCGTGACCCACGGCACCAACCGCCTGGTGAGGCACGGCGAACTGGTGCCCGCCCTGCGCAAGGTCCTCGACGGGCAGCCGGCCGCCGGCCCCGAGGGACCACCGCTGTGGGACGGCAAGGCCGGTCCCCGGATCGCCCGCGTGCTCACCGAGTGGCTGGAACGCCACGACCACCGAGTGGCTGGAGCGCCATGACCGACGCCACCCGCACCTGCGCCGAAGCCCCCCTCACCTACTGGGACACCCGGCACCGCGAACGCGACGACCTCGCCTCCGGCGGCCACATCGGCCTGGACCGGCCCGGCAACGAGATCTTCTACGCGATCCGGCTCGGCCAGCTCCTCACCCTGATCGGCGACCTGGCCAGCCCCGCCGCCCCGCTCTTCGTCCTCGACGCGGGCTGCGGCAAGGGGCACTTCGCCCGCTCGCTGGCCCGCTGCGGCCACCACGTCGACGCCTTCGACGCCAGCGGGACGGCCGTCGCCCACGCCCGGACCGAGGGCGGCGGCCCCCGCTACGCCGTGGCAGGCCTCGACGAGTGGCGCAGCCCCTGGCTCTACGACGTGGTGCTGTGCGTGGACGTCCTCTTCCACCTCCTGGACGACGCCCAGTGGGCGGCGAGCCTGCGCAACCTCGCCTCACTCGTCCGGATCACCGGCCGGCTGATCGTCACCGACGAGAACACCGACGAACCCGTACCGCGCGGCGACTACATCGTGCACCGGCCGATCGCCGCCTACCGCAGGGAACTCGATCCCCTGGGCCTGCGCCACACCCTCTTCCGGCCCTACGGCTTCCGTGAGAACCGGGTCGGCTTCCATGTCTTCACAAGGACCCGCTGATGCGCCTGACCGATCTGCTCCACCCGCACCTGGACGACGTGACCTCGGTCGTGGACGCGACGAGCGGCGGCCTGCGTCTGGACCCCTATCTGCACCTGCCGCCCGGCGTCGAGCTGCGGCGGCACCAGGAACCCGTCGGCGAAGGGGAGCTGATGCTCCTCTGCTACGGCCCCGACCTCGCCCTGCACGGCGCCGAGGCGGACTGCCTCGCCGCACTGGAACGGATGCGGCCCGGCGGCCGCGGCCTGATCGTCTTCGGCCACCCCGGCACCGACCTGCCCTACCACCGGCTCCTCGACTCCCTGGTGGCACACCGCTGCCAGGTGCTGCACGCGGCCGCGCTCGGCTACACCCACCTGCACTCCGGCGCGGTGTTCGCGTGCACCGAGGAACTCCTGCCGCCGCACGACTGGTTCGGCCACCCGCTGCCGGCCGACGGCTTCGCCACCGCCCTCAGGATCGCCGACGAGTACGTCCTCGCCGACTTCGTCTCCCGCTCCCAGCGGGCCCGCCTGATCGACCTGGAGCGGGCCGCCGAGGACACCGCCCGCGCGCTGGAGAACGCCCGCGAGGACGGCCTCGCCGAACGGCTCGCCGCCGCGCTCCGGGACAAGGACCAGCTCTCCTCCGCGCTGCGCCGGGCCCGGGAGCGGACCGGCGTCCTGGAGGCCCGGGTGGCCATGCTGGAGGGCTCCACCTCGCTGCGGGTCGGCAAGGCCCTGGTGTCCGCGGCCCGGTCGCCGAAGCGCCGCGCGGCCCAGCTGCCCGGCGAGCTGTACGGGCTGTGGCGGCAGCGGAAGGCCAAGGGCGGCCGCCCGGCCGGCCCGCGGCCCGCGACCGTCGCCCCCGCGCCGGAGCCGCAGGCCGACGACCGCTTCCACCTCGCCCACCGCGCCCTGTCCGTGGCGCCCCGCGACCGGCTGGTGATCACCGGCGTGCTCACCGACGGCACCGCCCGGGACTTCGCGGCGGACGCCGTGGTCAGCCGGGTGCTGCCGCACGACGGCCGGCTGCTGGTCGAGCGCACCGACCCGGACGTCTTCCTCGTCCAGCTGAGCGCGTGCGCGGCCCAGGAAGGGCCCTGGTCGCTCACCGGCACCGGACTCGCCCCCGACCTGGACCGGCGCCTGGCCGAACTGGTCGCACAGGCAAGGGGGCTGGGCCGCACCGCGGTGCTGTGGCGGGACGGCCCGGCGTCGTCCGCCCCCGGCCTGTCCCTGCTGCCCTGGGACACCGTCCTCGACGGCGACACCGGGACGGCGCTGTTCCGCCTCGACCCGGTCACCGACGGCCGGGACCGGCTCCGGGACGTCTTCCTCCAGGACAGCACCCGCATCCGGCTGGCCCGGCTCGCCGCCCTCATCGGCGGTCCCGACCCGCTCGCCGAACGCCGGATCGCCGTCCTCGCCGCGCCCCGCGACGCCACCGACGTGGCCCGGCTCGTCGCCCAGGCGCTCGGCCAGCTGCACCGGCCGGCCGAGGTGGTCGTCGCCGACCCGGCGGGCCTCGCCCTCGACGAACTCACCGCCGCCTCGGTCGCCGTGCACGCCGGACCGCCCACCGCACCCTGGGTCGCCGACTGGACGGACCTGACCGAGGACCGCCCGGACACCCTCCTCCTCGACCTGCTCTGCGCCCAGGAGTTCTCGGGCGCCGACGCGGTGGGCCACACCCCCGCCGCCGACGACTACGCCTTCGTACCGGCTCTGAAGCCGCTGCTCGTGCGCCGGTCCCTCCTCGACACCGGCACCCCGCCGGACACCTGGTCGCGGGCCGGGCACCGCCTGTTCGCCGTGCGTGGAAAGGAACCGTCATGACCCGCACCCTCAGGGCGCTCGTCTACGGCGACGTGGACCTGAACCTCATCGACGGCTCCGCCGTCTGGGCCCAGTCGACGGTCCAGGCCCTGTCCCGTGCCGGCTGCCGGACCCGCCTCGTCCTCAAGGCCCCCGTCGAGACGGGCAGGCTGACCGACCCCCTCGCGGGCCTGCCCGGCGTCACCGTGGTGCGGCCGTACGAGGAACACCTCGTCCCCGGTCAGGGCGCGCACCCGCTCTCGCCCTTCCAGGCCTCGCAGCTGCTCGCCCGGCTGGACGCCGAGGAGCCCTGCGACCTGCTGGTGCTGCGCGGCCGCCGGCTGGTGAAGCAGATCGTCGGCGACGGCGCGTTCGACGGCCGGATCTGGGCCTACCTCACCGACATCCCGCAGTCCCCGGCCGACATGACCGAGGAGGCCCGCGCGGACCTCGCCCGCATCGCCGCCGCCTCCCGTCAGCTCCTGTGTCAGACGGAGGAGTTGCGCTGCTTCCTGGAGGCCTGGGTGCCGGAGGCCTGCGGCCGGTCCGTGCTCTGCCCACCCGCGGTGCCCGAGCCCGGCTTCCCGGTGCCGGACCGGAGCGGCCTGCACGGTCCCGTACGCCTCGTCTACACCGGCAAGTTCGCACCCCGCTGGAACACCCTGCCCATGACGCGGCTGCCCGCGATGCTCGCCGAACGCGGGATCAGGACCGAACTGCACACCGTCGGCGACAAGATCCACACGGATCCGGGGCACCCCGGCTTCGACACCGCCATGGCCGAGGCGCTGCGCACCACCCCCGAGGTCGTCCACCACGGCGGCGTGCCGCGCGATGAGGCGATGCGCCTGGCCGCCGACTGCGACCTCGGCCTCGGCTGGCGTCACGCCTCCCTCGACGCCAGCCTCGAACTCTCCACCAAGGTGCTGGAGTTCGGGTCTCTCGGCCTGCCCGTCGTACTCAACCGGACCCCCGCCCACGAGGCCCTGCTCGGCGCCGACTACCCCCTGTTCGTACCGGGCTCCGCCACCCTCGCGGACGCGGCGGACGCCGTGTCCCTCGCCGTACGCGACACCGCGGCCCGGCACCTCGCCGCCGACCGGTGCGCCGCGGCCGCCCGGGAGTACACCATGGAGGCGGCGGCGGCCCGCTGGCGCGGCCACCTCGACCGTGCCTTCCCCGCCGCACCCGCCGCCGTCACCGGCCGGGCGCGCCCGCTGCGGGTCGGGGTCGCCGGCCACGACCTGAAGTTCCTCACCCGCCTCCTCGACCACCTCGGTGCGCTGCCCGGCCTCGACGTCCGGATCGACGCCTGGCCCGCGCTCGCCCGGCACGACGCGGCCGCCAGCCGCGAACTCGCGGCCTGGGCCGACGTGGTGGTCGTCGAGTGGTGCGGGCCGGCGGCCATCTGGTACAGCCGCCACAAGCGGCGCGGCAGCCGGCTGATCGTGCGCCTGCACCGCTTCGAACTCGACGCCGGATACCCGCGCCAGGTCGACGTCGACGCCGTCGACCGGGTGGTGTGCGTCAGCCCCTACTACGCCCGCGCCACCCGGGACCGCACCGGCTGGCCCGCCGCGAAGATCACCACGATCGGCAACTGGGTCGACGTCGACCAGCTCGACCGGCCCAAGGCACCCGGCGCCCGCCACCGCCTCGGCATGATCGGCATCGCCCCCAGCCGCAAGCGCCTCGACCTCGGCCTCGACGTCCTCGAAGCACTCCGCGCCCGCGACCGGCGCTGGCACCTCTCGGTCAAGTCCAAGCCGCCGTGGGAG
Source organism: Streptomyces sp. NPDC086777 (assembly GCF_040702065.1). NCBI lineage: Bacteria > Bacillati > Actinomycetota > Actinomycetes > Kitasatosporales > Streptomycetaceae > Streptomyces > Streptomyces sp. NPDC086777. The sequence continues at coordinate 28,883 of NZ_JBFBJI010000032.1, forward strand.
TACTGGTGGATCTGGAACAAGCCCGAGGAGCGCGCGCACTACGACGCGGTCCTGCGCCGCATGCAGACCTCACCGTTGCTCGAAGGGGCCGTCGTCTTCGACGAGTTCGGCCCCGACGTCCCCAACTGGCTGCGCCGCGTCGGCCACGTCCTGTCCACCAGCGACGACGAGAGCTTCCACCTCTCCCCGGCCGAGGGCATGGCCTCCGGCGCCGTCCCCGCGCTGCTGCCCTGGCCCGGCGCGGACGAGATCTACGACCGGCGCTGGATCCACGACACCCCGCAGGCGATGGCCGACGCCGTCGCCGGACTCGCCGAACAGGACGACTGGCAGTCCGCCGGGGCGGCGGCCCGCGAGCAGGTACGGGAGGGGTTCTCGCTGGAGCGCGTGGCGAGGGAGTGGACGCAGCTGCTGGTGTCCGGGTGAGACACGCGCCGACCGAGGGGGGTCAGGCCGCCGACTCCTGGTGACCGGCCGGCTCGGGGAGCAGCCGGGCGGTGAGGCGGTCGGCGGTCGGCCAGCGGACGTCGTAGGCCCAGCCGAGCTTCTCGAAGATCCGGATCAGCCGTGCCGACGGGTCGAGCTGGCCCGGCAGCACACCGTGGCGCGCGCCGGTGGGGTCGGCGTGATGGGAGTTGTGCCAGCTCTCGCCGAAGGACAGCAGGGCCAGCGGCCAGAAGTTGGTGGCCTTGTCGCGGCTGGCGAACGGGCGCCTGCCCGCGACGTGGCAGACCGAGTTCACCGACCAGGTGACGTGGTGCAGCAGGGCCATCCGCATCACGCCGGCCCAGAAGAACCCGGTCAGCGCACCGGCCCAGGTGCCGGTGACCAGCCCGCCGACCAGCGCGGGGGCCAGCAGCGAGGCGACGGTCAGCGGCCCGAAGAGCCGGCCGACGACCCGCAGGTCGCGGTCGGCGTCGATGTCGGGCGCGAACCTGGCCCGGTTGCTCAGCTCGCGCTTGAGCATCCAGCCGATGTGCGCGTGGAGCAGCCCCTTGAGCAGCGCGCGCGTGTCGGTCCCGAAGCGCCAGGGCGAGTGCGGGTCGCCCTCGCGGTCGGCGAAGGCGTGGTGGCGCCGGTGGTTCGCCACCCACTGCACGGGCGAGCCCTCGACCCCCAGCGAGCCCGCGACGGCCAGCGCGATGCGCAGCCCCCGCTTCGCCTTGAACGAGCGGTGCGTGAAGAGGCGGTGGTAGCCGACCGTGAGGCCGAAGCCGGACACGAGGTAGGCGATCACGGCCATGGTGACGTCCAGTGCCGACAGGCCCCGCCCCCACAGCAGTGGCACCGCGACGACCAGGCAGATCAGCGGGCCGACCACGAAGATCCACATCGCGGCGCCCGCCGCGGCGTTCTGCGGGGCGTCCAGGAGCGGCCGGGCTCCGGCTGCGGTGTCGGCGTCGCCTTGGGCGACGGTCTGTTCGGGACGGTCAGCTGTGCTCGGGTTCATCGGTTCCCCGCCGTTGCTCAAGGATGTCGGACACGGTGCCGCCTGCGCCCCACGGTCGCACCGCACGGCATCCCCGCAGGTCGTCGCGCATGTCCAGGGTGTGAACGGCGCGGGACCAAATCTCCTTCGGAGGAACGGCGACGGTCCGCCCGGGCACCGGAGGCCCGGGCGGACGACTGCCCGCTGCCCGGCGGGGGCTCAGGCCGTCACGGTCTTCGGCCGGGACGCCTCGCGGGCGGTGCGGGACCCGAGGTCCTCGGTCGCCACCGTGTGGGTCTCGCGGGCGGACAGCGCGGCGATCACCGGCGGTACGCACAGCGCGGCCGTGAACAGCGCCACCGCCGCCCAGTCGTCGCCGCCCGGACCCGCTATCCGCGCCGCGAAGGTCACCGCGAACCCGGCCACCGCGAACCCGATCTGGGTACCGATCGCCATGCCCGACAGCCGCACCCGGGTCGGGAACATCTCGCCGTAGAAGGACGGCCAGACCCCGTTCGCCGCGCTGTAGACGACACCGAAGGCGACGATCCCGAGCAGCATGACCAGCGGGTACGAACCGGTGGAGATCGCCCACAGGTAGCCGGACATCGCCACCGCGCTGCCCACCGCGCCCACCAGGTACACCGGCCGCCGGCCGATCCGGTCCGACAGCGTCGCCCACGCCGGGATCGCGCCCAGCGCCACCAGGTTCGCCAGCGCACCCACCCACAGCATCGACGTCTTCGACATCCCGACCGAGTCGCTCGTCGCGTACGCCAGCGCCCATACCGTGAAGATGGTGCTCACCGAGGCGATCAGCGCGCCCCCGACCACCCGCAGCACGTCCGCCCAGTGGTACCGCAGCAGCGTCACCAGCGGCAGCCGTACGACACCCTCGGTCGCCGCCTGCTCGGCGAAGGCCGGGGTCTCCTGGAGCCTGCGCCGGATGAACCAGCCGACCACGGCCACCAGGACACTCAGCCAGAACGGCACCCGCCAGCCCCAGGACATCAGTTGCTCCTCGGGCAGTTGGGAGACCGCGATGAAGACCAGGGTGGCGATCAGCTGACCGCCCTGGGTGCCGCCGAGCGTGAAGCTGGTGAAGAAGCCGCGCCGGTCCGGCGGCGCGTGTTCGAGGCTCATGGAACTCGCGCCGGCCTGCTCGCCGGCCGCCGAGATGCCCTGCAGCACCCGGCACAGCACCAGCAGCACCGGCGCGAGGCCGCCCACCTGGGCGCGGGTCGGCAGGCAGCCGATCAGGAACGTCGACAGGCCCATCAGCAGCAGCGTGAAGACCATGATCTTCTTGCGGCCGACCCGGTCCCCGAAGTGCCCGAGGAACAGGGCGCCGACCGGGCGGGCCGCGTACGCCACCCCGAACGTGGCCAGCGACAGCAGGGTGGCGTTGGCCGGGTCCGACTCGTCGAAGAAGACCTTGGGGAAGATCAGCGCGGCCGCGCTGCCGTAGATGAAGAAGTCGTAGTACTCCAGGGCGCTGCCGATCCAGGCGGCCAGGGCGGCCTTTCTCGGCTGGCCATCGGGCGGTTCGGCGGTGGCGGCGGGCTGGGCGGGGACGGACACGGCGGTGCTCCTTCGGGGGACTCCGGCGTGGGCGGAGTGAGCGGCGGGGGAGAAGGCCGGTTCCCAGGGATGACGGGGACGGCGCACCAGGGGGCCGAGTGCTAATTAACCCACTGGATAGTTAGTCGCGATGGGTACGGATGTTGCGCTCGCGTTTCCCCGGTGTCAAGAGGTCGTGCCGGTGCCGTACGGTCCCCACCCGGTTTCCGCCGTCCGGCGCGGTCAGTCCGCCGCGCGCTCCGCGGTGAGGTAGGCGATCACCATGTCGCCGAGCATGGCCCGATAACGCGCGCGCCGCGCGGGGTCCACCAGGTCGCGGCCGAAGAGGGCGCCGAAGGTCGCCCGGTTCGCCACCCGGAAGAAGCAGAAGGAGCTGATCATCGCGTGCAGGTCGACGGCGTCCACGTCCGCCGTGAACAGGCCCGACTCCTGCCCGGCGGCCAGGATCCGGCGGATCACCTCCAGGGCCGGGGAGCCGATCCTGCCGAGCTTCTCGGAGGCCGCGATGTGCTCGGCGCCGTGGATGTTCTCGATGCTGACCAGCCGGATGAAGTCCGGGTGCTGCTCGTGGTGGTCGAAGGTCAGCTCGGCGAGCCGGCGGATCGCCGCGACCGGGTCCAGGTGCTCGACGTCCAGCTGCTGCTCGGCCTCGCGGATCACGCCGTACGCGCGCTCCAGGACCGCCGTGAACAGCTGCTCCTTGCCGCCGAAGTAGTAGTAGATCATCCGCTTCGTGGTGCGGGTGCGGGCCGCGATCTCGTCGACGCGGGCCCCGTCGTAGCCGGCCCGGGCGAACTCCTGGGTGGCCACGTCGAGGATCTCGGCCCGGGTGCGGGCGGCGTCACGGAGCCGCCCGTTGGTCTGTGCCGGTTCGTCGACGCTGGTCATCGGGTTCCTTCGGGTTCCTGTCGGGTTCCTTCACGGGGGAGTCCGGTGCGGAGATTCTAGAAGCCCGAACGGGAGGTGTTGCAGGCGAGGTCTTCCCCCGTGGCGGTCGCCGGTGTTATAGCTAACGTACTAGTTCGTACATTAGCTGTTCGTGTCGCCGCTCTGGAGGGCCACGTGGCCAAGGACTCGTATCTCGTCGGACTGATCGGTGCCGGTGTCGGCCCGTCGCTCAGCCCTGCCCTGCACGAGCGCGAGGCCGACCGGCAGGGACTGCGGTACGTGTACCGGCTGATCGACATCGACGTGGTCGGCGTCCCGCCGGAGGGCGTGGGAGAGCTGGTGCGGGCGACGCGTGATCTCGGCTTCGACGGGCTGAACATCACGCACCCCTGCAAGCAGCTGGTCATCGAGCATCTGGACGCCCTCTCCCCACAGGCCGAGGCGCTCGGCGCGGTCAACACGGTGGTGTTCGAGGCCGACGGGAGGACCGTCGGCCACAACACGGACGTGACCGGGTTCGCGGCGTCGTTCGCACGCGGGCTGCGGGACGCTTCGCTGGAGAGCGTCGTGCAGCTCGGTGCCGGGGGCGCGGGGGCCGCGGTGGCGCATGCGACGCTCACGTTGGGGGCGGAGCGGGTCACCCTGGTGGACGCGCTCGCCGACCGGGCCGTCGATCTAGCGGGCTCGCTGAACCGGCACTTCGGCGCGGGGCGCGCGGTCGCCGCGACGCCGGACCGGTTGCCGCAGCTGCTTGCGGGCGCCGACGGGCTCGTGCACGCGACGCCCACGGGGATGGCCGCGCATCCGGGGCTGCCCTTGCCTGCGGAGTTGTTGCGCCCCGGGTTGTGGGTGGCCGAGGTGGTGTACCGGCCGCTGGAGACCGAACTTGTCCGTACCGCAAGGGCGTTGGGATGTGCCGTGCTCGACGGGGGCGGGATGGCGGTGTTCCAGGCCGTGGACGCCTTTCGGCTGTTCACGGGGAGGGAGGCGGACAGCGGGCGGATGCTGGCCGACATCGCGGAGTTGGCCGGGTCCGTGGAGCGCAATGCCGTGTGATCGCCGCGGGTTGTCCGTGGCTGGTCGCGCCGTTCCCCGCGCCCCTGAAAACAGGGACGCCGCCCCCTCCTCAAGGACAAAGGCAATGCGTACTTCCATCGCTACCGTCTCGCTCAGTGGATCTCTCACCGAGAAGCTCACCGCGGCCGCCCGGGCCGGGTTCGACGGGGTCGAGATCTTCGAGAACGACCTGCTCGCCAGCCCGCTGTCTCCCCGCGAGATACGGACCCGGTGCGCCGATCTCGGGCTGACCGTCGATCTCTACCAGCCCATGCGGGACGTCGAAGCCGTCCCCGACGACGAGTTCGCACGCAATCTGCGACGCGCCCGGCACAAGTTCGAGCTCATGCGGGAGCTGGGCGCCGACACGGTCCTCGTCTGTTCCTCGGTCTCTCCGTTCGCGATCGACGACGACGATCTCGCAGCCGAGCAGCTCTCCGAACTGGCCACGCTCGCACAGCAGTCAGGCGTCCGCGTCGCCTACGAGGCGCTCGCCTGGGGGCGGCACGTCAGTACGTACGACCGCGCCTGGCGGATCGTCGAGGCGGCAGGGCACCCCGCGCTCGGGACGTGTCTCGACAGCTTCCACATCCTCTCGCGGGGGTCCGATCCGAAGGGCATCGAGGAGATACCCGGCGAGAAGATCTTCTTCCTGCAGTTGGCCGACGCCCCATTGCTTGCGATGGACGTGCTCCAGTGGAGCCGGCACCACCGGTGCTTCCCCGGGCAGGGCGGGTTCGACGTCGCCGGGCTGGTGCGGCACGTGCTGCGCACCGGGTACGACGGGCCGCTCTCCCTCGAGGTCTTCAACGACGTCTTCCGGCAGGCCGAGGCCGGACCGACCGCCGTCGACGCGCACCGTTCGCTGCTGGTGCTGCAAGAGGCGGTAGGTGCAGGTGAGCTGCCCGCGCCGGTCGTGCCGACCGGAGTCGCCTTCGCCGAACTGGTCACGCCGGACGCCGAGCCGGTCGCGGCGCTGCTCGGTGCTCTCGGCTTCGCCCGGACCGCGCGTCACCGGAGCAAGCCCGTCGACCTGTGGGAGCAGGGCGAGGCCCGGATCCTGGTCAACACCGGTCCCGTCGCCCGCCGCGACGGCACCGGCCTGGCCGCGATCGGCCTGGAGTCCCCCGACCCACGGGCCGCCGCCCGACGGGCCGAGGCGCTGCTCGCCCCCGTGCTGCCCCGCCGCCGCGCCCCGCAGGACACTCCGCTCGACGCGGTCGCCGCCCCCGACGGCACCGAACTGTTCTTCTGCGCCGCCGGCCGTGATCCGGAACGTGCGGACTGGCGCGCCGACTTCACCGCCGTACCGCACGAACCGGGGGCGGCCGGGGCGCGCATCGACCACCTCGCGCTCACCCAGCCCTGGCACCAGTACGACGAGGCGACCCTCTTCCACCGCAGCGTCCTCGGCCTGCACCCCGAGGAGAGCGTCGACGTCGCCGACCCCTACGGGCTGCTGCGCTCCCGCGCCGTCACCAACGCCGACGGCACCGTCCGGATCGTCCTCGGGGTCGGCGCCGCCCCGGCCGACGACACCCTGCACGCCCAGCACATCGCCCTGGCCGTCCCGGACGTGGTCGCCGCCGCCCGCGCCCTCCGGGCGGCCGGCGGCGGCCTGCTGCCCGTCCCCGCCAACTACCACGACGACCTCGCCGCCCGGTACGAGCTCGCCGACGGTGAGCTGGACACGTACCGCGACCTCGGCATCCTCTACGACCGGGACGCGGGCGGTGTCTTCCGGCACTGCTACACGCGGACGGTCGGCCGGGTCTTCTTCGAACTGGTCGAACGGGATCCCGGATATCGCGGGTACGGCGCCCAGAACGCCCCGGTACGCCTCGCCGCCCAGCACGCCCGGCGGTGAGACACGGGCAGGACTCAGGATTCTTACAACCTCCATGACCGATACTCACGAACATCCTGAATGTTCCTTGACAGCCCGGACGTGACGTTCACCGGAATCCGGTCGTCCTACAGGCCGGAGCAATCCAGGGCGTTCCGGAAGCCCTGGACACCGGGAGTCCTGGAGGCCGTCCGCGATGCCGAGCCCTGTCAGCGCCGAGCCCCTCGAACGTGCCGAGGAGCCGCCGCCCCCGCCGGACCCGGCGCGGAGCCGCACCCGGCGCTACGAGCGCCCGATCCTCGCCGGCATCGCCGCCGTCGCCGCGCTGCTCGACTTCTGGGGCATCTGGCACAGCGCCTACCACACCTTCTACGCGAGCGCGGTCCGCAGCATGACCGACAACCCGGTCGCCTTCCTCTACGGCTCCTTCGACCCGGGCAACTCCATCACCCTGGACAAGCTGCCCGGCTTCCTGTGGCCGCAGGCCCTGTCGGCGCTGGTCCTCGGCTTCCACCCGTGGTCCCTGGTGGTCCCGCAGGCCCTGGAGGGCGTGGCCTCGGTGGTCCTGCTCCACGTGGTGGTACGCCGCTGGGCCGGCGTCCCGGCCGGGCTGCTGGCCGCGGTCTTCCTCACGCTCACCCCGGTGACCGCGGGCCTCGGCCGTTCGGTCACCGAGGACGCGCCGTTCGTCCTGCTGTTGCTGCTGGCCGCCGAGGCCACCCAGCGGGCCACCGCCCGTGCGCGGCTACGCACCCTCGTGCTGGCGGGTGTCTGGGTCGGGGTGGCCTTCCAGTGCAAGATGCTGGAGGCGTGGGCGGTGCTGCCCGCGCTGACCACCACCTACCTGGTGGCCGCTCCGGCCACGCTGCGCCGCCGCCTGCGGGACCTCGCCGTGTCCGGGGCGGTCATGCTGGCGGTGTCCCTGTCCTGGATGCTGGCCGCCGGCCTCACCCCGGCCGCCGCCCGCCCCTATCTCGACGGCACCACCGACAACTCGCCGGTCGCCCTGGTCGTCGGCTACAACTTCCTGACCCGCTTCCAGGCGCTGGGCGTCGACGCGGCCGGCACCGGGAGCATCGTCACCGACCGGGCGCACGGCAGGGCCTCGGCCGGGATGGGGGAGAGCGTCTGGAAGATGTTCAGCCCCGGACTGGCCAGCCAGACGGGCTGGCTGTACCCGCTGGCGGCGCTGGGCCTGGCCGCCGGGCTGTACGGCCTGTGGCGCCGCCGCCCGCCGCGCACCGACCCCTTCCTGGCCGGGTACCTGCTGTGGGGCATCTGGCTCGTGACGTTCTTCCTGGTCTTCAGCTTCGGCAGCGTGACCGGACACACCTACTACATGGGCGTGGTGGCGGTCGGCCTGTCGGCCCTGGCCGCGACGGCCGTGACCCGGGTGCGGCACCGCAGCGTGCTGGGCGCGGTCCTCGCCGTCAACGTCGGCTGGTGCGCGGCCCTCACCCTGTACTACCCGCGCTTCTTCACCTGGTCGGTCGGTGTCGCCGCGGTCCTCGCCCTGCCGGCGCTGGTCCTCTTCGCCGCCGGCGGGTCACGTCCGCGCCGGGCCGCCCTGGCCGTCGCCCTCGCCGCCGTCCTGGTCGTCCCCACGGTCTGGTCCGCCTCCGCGACCTCCCTGCGCTACAACCAGCCCGGCGGGTTCGGCCGGATCGGCCCCGGCAGCACCGTCACCCGCAACGGTGTCGCCGCCCTGGACCCGGCCCAGCGGCACGTTCTCGCCTACCTCACCGCCCACCGCGACGGCGCCCGCTACCTGGCCGCCGTACCCCGCTGGCAGATGGCGGCGCCGTACATCCTCTCGGACAACGCCGCCATCCTCCCGCTCGGCGGCTTCACCGCCCATGTGCCGTACCCGGCGCCCGGGACCTTCCACCACCTGATCGACACCGGACGGCTGCGCTACGTCGTGCTCTCCGCGGACGACCTCACCCGCCGCGCCCGGGGCGCGCGGACCCCGGGCCGGGCCCTGGTCCGCTGGGCCGTCGGCCACTGCGCGCCGGTGCGCGTCTCGGCCTACACCCTGTACCGCTGCGGACCGGGCCACGGAGGGTGAGCGTGCGCCGGATCAGCCGATGTCCGAGAACACGAAGGAGAACTCGGCGGGTCCGGCGTGGAGCTGGTACGGCGGCAGGACACCGGGCCCGCAGGACTGAGAGCCGATGCCGTGCTGGCCGTGGTCCAGGTTGACCCACACCGTGTCACCCGGGATGAGATCACTGCGGTGAGCGGCCGCGTCCAGCTGTTCGGTGGTCCAGCGCCGGGCCGTGAACCAGAACTCCGGGTCGCCCTCGATGCGCAGTCCGCCGAGCTCCGCCCAACGGACGTCCGCGCGGGCCCCGTTCTCCTGCGGACGGAGATACGGCGTCTGCATCTCGTCCACCGTGGACTGCCAACGGCCCACCAGCGAGGCCGCCCTGGTGTCCGGGTACGCCTCGCCCGGGCCGCCGCCGAACCACCGCACACGGTCCGCCGCCGGCAGTCCGAAGCGGACGCCGAGCCGGGGCAGCGGCACCGTCCAGTCGCCGTCGGGGGTCACGGAGACGGTGAGCCGGAGCCGGCTGCCGTCGGTGGTCCACCGGTACACGGTCGCCAGCCCGAACTCCCAGGCGGCGGGCGCCACCCGGGTGCGCACGGTCAGCGCCTCGGCGGACGGCTCCACCGCGTCCAGGCGGTGCCGCATCCGGTGCAGACCGAACTTCCGCCACAGCGCGCCGTACCGGAGGTCGCTCTGCCACGCGGCACCGTCGTCGTTGTCGGTCGTCGCCCGCCACACGTCCAGCCGCAGTCCGGTCACCGCCACCGAGCCGATGCTCCGCAGCGCGCCGCTGCGCGCGTCGAAGACGGCCGGGCCGAGACTGACCGACCCGTCGCCGGACACCACCGGGCCTGCGGACGCGGCGAAGGACGGCGACTGCCGCCCCGAGACCGGGAACCGGCCCCAGGCGACCACGTGCCCCCGCGGTCCCCAGCCGGCGTCCGCCGCCAGCACCGCCCGCACCGTCCACTGCGTCTCGCCGCTGCCGGCGGCGACCGGCGGCTCCGGCAGCTTCACCTCCGCCGACCCACCCGCCGCCAGGGCCGGTACGGTCAGCGAGCCCGACGCCACGGTCTCACCGCCGACCTGGTACGACCACTCGAAGTCCAGCGCGGACAGATCGGCGAAGTCGTACGCGTTGGTGACGTGCACGGTCCCGTTGCCGCCGTCGCCCTCGATGCGGACGGGTTCGATCACCTTCTTGTACTCCACCAGACCGGGGGAGGGCTCCCGGTCCGGGAAGACCAGCCCGTCGCAGACGAAGTTCCCGTCGTGCAGCTCCTCGCCGAAGTCGCCGCCGTACGCGTAGCCGTACCGCTCGTCCTCGATGCCGTGGTCGATCCACTCCCAGATGAAGCCGCCCTGGAGCCGGTCGTAGGACTCGAAGATCCGCTGGTAGTCGGCGAGGCCACCGGGGCCGTTGCCCATCGCGTGCCCGTACTCGCAGAGGATGAAGGGCAGTTGCCGACGCCGGTGGGTACCGCCGTCCAGCCTGCGGCCGATCCGCTCCACCTCGGCGTGGTCGGCGTACATCCGTGAGTAGACGTCCGTGTCCCGGCAGTCGATGTCACCCTCGTAGTGCACGAGCCGTGACGCGTCCCGGCCGTGGATCCACTCGGCCATCGCGGTCAGGCCCCGCCCGGTGCCGGCCTCGTTGCCCAGGGACCAGATCACCACCGAGGGGTGGTTCTTGTCCCGCTCGACCATCCGGGCCGCCCGGTCCAGCAGGGCCGGGGTCCAGCGGTCGTCGTCGACCGGGTTGTCCCGCCAGGCCTGCTCGGTGAAGCCGTGGGTCTCCAGGTCGCACTCGTCGATCACCCACAGGCCGTACTCGTCGCACAGGTCGAGGAAGGCCGGGTGCGGCGGGTAGTGGGAGGTGCGGACGGCGTTGATGTTGTGCCGTTTCATCAGCAGCACGTCCGCGCGCATGGTCTCCGCGTCGAGGGCGCGGCCGTTGCGGGGGTGCCACTCGTGCCGGTTGACGCCCTTGAAGAGGACCGCCCTGCCGTTGACCTTGACCAGCCCGTCCTCGACGACGACGGTCCGGAAGCCGATCCGCAACGGCACCCGCTCGCCCTCGGTGGCCAGCACCCCGTCGTACAGCCTCGGGGTCTCGGCCGTCCACGCCTCGACCGGGACGGTGACCGGCTCGCCGGTGGCGACGTCGACGCCCAGCTCCGGGACGGTCACCCTGCCGGCCACGTCGGAGTCGACGCGCAGGGTGCCCGCGCCGGCGACGTGGTCGTAGGAGGCGTGCACGAAGAAGTCGCGGACGCTGCCCGCCGGGCGGTGCAGGAGGGTCACGTCCCGGAAGATGCCGGGCAGCCACCACTGGTCCTGGTCCTCCAGGTACGAGCCCGCGGACCACTGGTGCACGCGCACGGCCAGCACGTTGCCGGCCGGCTTCAGCAGCTGGCCGACGGCGAACTCGTGCGGCAGCCGGGAGCCCTTGAACTCGCCGATCTCCGTGCCGTTCAGCCACACCCGGGCGCAGGACTCGACGCCGTCGAAGCGCAGCACCGTTTCGCCCTCCGCCGGGTCCCAGCCCGCGGGCAGGTCGAAGAACCGCAGGTGGTCACCGGTGGGGTTCTCGGTCGGGACCCTCGGCGGGTCGACCGGGAACGGGTAGAGGTGGTTCGTGTAGATCGGCGCGCCGTGCCCCTGGAGCACCCAGTGCCCAGGGACCGACACCTCCGCCCAGCCGCCGGCGTCGTACCCCGGCGCGGCGAACGAGGCGTCCTCCGCGTCCGCCGTCGGCGACAGCCGGAACCGCCAACTGCCGTTCAGGGAGAGGGCCGCGGCGTCCGACGCCGGGTACCAGGCACGGGGCGGCAGGGCCCCGGAGCCCGGCGAGACGTCCTCGACGTAGTCGGTGGTGGTGCGCAAAGACATCGGTCTCCAGGTCTTTCGAGGAGGGTCAGCCCTTGATGCCGGTCTGCGCGATCCCCTGGACCAGCCAGCGCTGGAGGAAGAGGAACACGAACACCAGGGGCAGGATGGAGATGGCGGTGGCCATGAAGATCGTGTGGAAGACGACGGTCTGGTTGGTCATGTACGACGAGAGCACCACCTGGACGGTCCACGCTCCCGGATCCTGGCCGATGACCAGCGGCCACAGGAAGGCGTTCCAGGCGCCGATGAAGGTGATGGTGGCGATCGCCGCGAAGAAGTTCAGCGAGTTGGGTACGACGACACGCCAGTACGAACCCCAGTAGCCGAGCCCGTCCACGCGTGCCGCCTCCTCCAGTTCCTTGGGGAACCCCAGGAAGTACTGCCGGAACAGGAAGCAGGTGAAACCACTGAACAGGCCCGGGATGATCAGACCGCGGTAGGTGTCCACCCAGCCGAGCGAGGAGACCAGCACGAAGCTGGGTACGAAGGTCACCGAGGTCGGCACCATCAGGGTGCCCAGGACGAGGTAGAAGATCTTGTTGGCGTGCTGGTAGGGGATACGGGCCAGGGCGTAGCCGGCCAGCGAGCACACCAGCAGGATGCCGACCGTCATGGAGACGGCGACGACCAGCGAGTTCCACATGGAGCGGGCGAAGTCGACCTGTGGGTCGTCGAACAGCTCCTTGATGTTGCCCCACTGGAGGTGCGTGGGGAAGAACTGCCAGCTCGGCCCCGTGATGGCGGCGTCCGTGGTGAGGGAGTTGCGGACCAGGACGTAGAACGGGACGAGGAAGAGGAAGGTGGCGACACCGGTGGCGATCCACAGGCCGGTGTTGCCGAGCAGTCCGCCGCGCCGGCCCTTCGAGGGCGCGGACTTGCGTGTGCCGGGCGTGGTGGTGGTCACTTGGACTCCTCCCCCCTTCCGAAGCCCATGATCTTGCCCTGGAACAGGGTGACGATGATGATCAGCAGGGTCAGGACGACGGCTCCCGCGCTGCCGGCGCCGTAGTCCTGGGACGTGCCCAGGGCAGTGGCGTACAGCTCGACCAGCGGCGGCCGGCCCCAGGTGGTCTTGTCGAGCAGGTTGTAGAACTCGTCGAAGGCCTGGTACGCGGCGATGAGCAGCAGCAGGACCACGGCCGTCGAGGTGGCTCGCAGCTGGGGCAGCGTGATGTACCGGAAGGTCTGCCAGCCCCGCTTGGCACCGTCGATGGCGGCTGCCTCGTACAGCTCGCCCGGGATGTTCTGCAGGGCCGCCAGGAACAGGATCATGTAGAAACCGGACTGCAGCCACAGCCGGAGCGTGACGATGACGAGCCAGTACCAGGGCGGACTCGGCGAGGCCAGCCAGGCCACGCTGTCGATGCCGAACCAGCCGAGGACCGTGTTCAGCAGGCCGAAGCGGACACCGCTGAAGAGGGACATCTTCCATATCAGCGAGGCGGCGACGTAGCTGCACGCCGTCGGCAGGAAGAACACCGACCGGAAGAACGCCCGCATGAACCGGATCCGGTCCACCAGCAGTGCGAGGCCCAGCGACACCCCCCAGGTGGTCGGCACGATGAACGCGGCGAACACGGTGAAGGTGACGAGCGACCCCGTGAACTTGGGGTCCGTCAGCATGTAGGTGTAGTTGTCGAAGCCGACGAACTTGTCCGGTGTGACGGTGAAGCGTGCGTCGAAGAAGCTGAGGTAGAGGCTCCAGCCGATCGGCACGTAGACGAAGACGATCAGCCCGATCAGGAAGGGGCTGATGAAGAGCCAGAAGTTGAGCGTGCGGCTGCCCCGCAGGCCCCGCCGCGGCTTGGCCGGACTGGCCTTCGCCGGGGCGGGGTTCGCGAGGTCGCGCGTGGTGGTCGTCGACATGGTCCGGGCCCGTCCGCGACTTATCCGAAGAGCTTCTTCAGCTCACGGTTGACGGTCTTGTCGCACTGGTCGAGGGCCTGCTCCGGGTCACCGGCCTTGCGGACGCAGTTGGACAGGACGTCCCACGACGCCTGGATCATCGCCTGGGTCCAGCCGATGTTGTCGAAGTGGCCGAACTCGTTGAAGAGCTTCACGCCCTCCGCGGGCAGACCGGACTTGAGCTTCGTGGCCGACGCGGCGATCGAGGTGCGCGGCGGGATGTGGAAGCCGTACGAGGTCGCGAAATCCTCCTGGTCCTTCTTCTGGTCGATCCACAGCCACTTGACGTACTCCTTGGCCGCGTCCACGTTGTCGCCCTTGGCGTTGACGAACATCGACCAGCCGCCGTTGTAGACGGACTGCTTGCCGGAGTCGACCGTCTTCGGGAAGGGGAAGATCCCGAGGTCGTCGCCGAGCACCTTCTGGAACTGAGGCATCGCCCACATACCGCAGAACTGGATGGCACACAGGCCCTGGTTGAGCGAGGACGGGTCCCAGTAGTCGGTCGGGGCGCCGAGCAGCAGGTCGCCGCTGGTGAACAGCTTGCGCAACTTCTTCAGGCCCTCGGCGACGCCGGGCGTGTGATAGGCGATCTGGTTCTTGTCGTCGAGGGTGTCGGCGCCCGCGGACCAGATCAGCGGGCTGATGATCGAGTGCAGGTCGTTGCCGAGGAAGACGCCCTTCATCTTGCTGGTGGTGAGCTTGGCGGCGGCCTCGATCAGCTCGTCGAGGGTCTCCGGGACCTTGACACCGGCCTTCTCGAAGAGCGAGGGCCGGTAGAAGAAGAACTGCGGGTCGTCGATCATCCTGATGCCGTAGATCTTGCCGTCGACCGTGTGCGACTTGATGTCGGCCGGGTTGAAGTCGTCCTTGACGGGGTCGATGAGGTCGCTCAGGTCCGCGACCTGGCCGCTCTTCACCAGCTGGATCTGCGGGTGGAACTCGAACACGTCCGGCGCGCTCTTGGTGAGCAGCGTCGCGAAGAGCTTGCTCTCGTAGTCGGAGCTGGTGATCCACTGGGTGGTCACGTTCGCGCTCTTGTAGCCGGAGGCATACCGCTTCAGCGCCTGCTCCACGCCCGCCTCGCCGTAGGCGTGGTACATCTGCGTGAGCTGCTCGCCCGAACCGGAGCCGCCGCTCCGTCCGTTGTTGCCGCCGCACGCGGCCAGCGTGCCGGCGGCGGCCATGCCCGCGGCCGCGCGGAAGAGAGACCGGCGGGACCAGTTGGTGTTGCTGAGTGCCGACATGCTGACGTCCTTGTCTGTCGAGTGCGGCGGTGCCTCTACGGCCCGTGGGACCTCGGAGACCAGATGGCTGAAAATGCGTCGCGGAGCGGGACGTTAACCTTCGGCTAATGCTTCGGCAAGAGGTTGGACGAAGTCTGCGTGAAACGTTGCACCCGGTTCGGGATGACGAACAGGGCCGAAGGAAAAGCGAGTTGAGGGCCACCGGGTCAGGGAGTGCCCGGCGGCCCTCGGTCGGTGCCGAGGCGTGCGGTTACCGCCTGGTCCAGGCCTCGTTGGCGCCGCTGTTGCAGCTGTAGAGGATCACTTTGCTGCCGTCGGCGGTGGCCTGCCCGCTGACGTCGAGGCATTTGCCGGACGCCTCGCCGAGGATCTGCCCGTTGGCGTTCAGCAGCCACCGCCGGCTCGCGTCACCGGTCGGGTCCGCGGTGGCCGTCAGGCCGGAACCGGAGGCCGTCAGATAGCCGTTCGGGCCCTTCAGGGTGCCCTTCCCGTCGTACGACCAGGACTGGTCCGCCGCGCCCGTGCAGGTGGCGATCGCGGCCCCGGAGGCGTCCGCCGTCAGGCACTTGCCGGACTGCCGACCCGCCAGTGCGCCGGTGACGGCCGAACTGCCGCGGCCCTTCTGGTCGAGGACGTACGTCGTGATCGAGCGGGCGGCGAGGGTGGCCGAGACCGTCCCCGCGGCCACCGACGGCTTCGCCACGTCCGCCCAGTCCTCGGTGGCCGACGTGCGCACCGCCTGCCTGGCCTTCACCGGTGCCGCGTTGTTGAAGTGCAGACTCACCGGGGTGTCGGTGGCGTTCTGGTTGTTGACCACGACCACCCACTTGCCGCCGCTGTCGTACGCCGACACCTCGACCCCGTCCGGCGCCCCGGTCACGTTGTGTGCGACCGAGCCCGGTCTCACGAACTTGCTGTACTGGCCGAGCGCGTAGTACCGCTTGGTGAAGTACAGCGTCTGGTTGCCGTTCGTCGCGTAGTCGGGGTCGTAGTAGATCAGGCCGTCGTTCCAGCCGACGTCGTTCTTCGCGTACGGGTCGGTGCCGTAGCCGCCGGCCAGCGCCACCCACCACTGGAAGGCGGAGTCGTGGGCGCTCGCGAAGTCCTTGTAGATGATCCGGGACATCAGCAGGGCGTTGTCGATGGACGGGTCGTACTCCTGGTTCCAGCCCGTCGAGCCCTTGCCGAAGCAGCAGATCTCGCTGGCCCAGGACTTCTGGCCGACCGCCCTCGACGTCTCGTAGACGTTGCCGAGCTGGCCGTCGCTGGGGTTGTTGTACGTGTGGTGGGCGAGCGCGGACACGTACTGCGCGGTGCCGGGCTGCGAGATCCACTGCGGGAGCTCGGAGACGAACTGGGTGGTCTGGCTCGACTCGTCCGCGATGACCGTCGTCCTCTGGTGCCGGGCCCGCTGCTCGGCGCCGAGCGCCCGCACGATGTCGTCGCGCTGGTCGACCGTGACCTGCATGCCCTCCTGGCCGCACGAACCGAAGTCGTCGTCCGGCTCGTTGAAGGGGCTGATGTAGTCCAGTTCCACGCCCTGGCGGGAGAAGTGGTCCGTGACGTCGGCGATGTACTTGGCGTAAGCCGTCTCGTCCTCGGGCTTCAGCCGGCCGCCACAGCTCTGCCCGTTGGTGGTCCACCGGGCGGGGGCGCTGTTGACGAAGCCGATCAGGTCCTCGACGCCGTACTTCGCCGCGTACCCGAGGAACGTCCGGCCTCCCTTGTCCCTGCTCCAGTCGTAGGAGCCGTCGGAGGTCAGGAAGTCCTCGGCCACCCGGGCCGGGGTGGTGACCGCGGCCCCGCCCCCGCCGATGTTGTAGCGGTACGAGCTGAGGTCCAGGCCCTGCTTGGAGAAGAGCAGCTTCGCCACCCGGGCCTGCACCTTGGGGGAGAAGTGCTGGAGGTCGTTGACCCACCAGGCGCCCGAGGCGCCGATGTCGTCGATGGTCTGCGCGGCGTGCGGGGAGACCTCGGCGGCGGGTGCGCCGGCGGTGGCAGCCGAGGTGGGCGGGGCGGATACCAGGGGTCCGGCGACGGCCAGTGCGGCCGCGGCCGTCAGGAGGACCGATCTCCTGCGGTGAAGGTGGGACACGTGCATCCTTCCGTCGTCATGAAGGTGGCGCGGTACGGCTCCGTGCGGTGGTGATGGTGCGTCTGGCGGTCCGCTGCCCCACCGCCAGCAGGGCGCCCTCCAGGGCGAACGTGGCCGCGCCCAGGCAGACCGGGTCGGTGGGGATGGGGGAGAGGACGATCTCGGTGGCGGCGAACGGCCGCCCGAGCGCGTGCCGCCGGACGGCCTCGCGCACCTCGTCGAGCAGGGGGGTGCCCAGCCTCCGGGCGACCCAGCTGCTGAGCACGACCACTTCGGGGTTGTACAGGTTCACCAGGTCCGCGATGCCCGCGCCCAGGTAACGGGCGGTGTCGCGGACCACCTCGACGGCCACCGGATCGCCCGCGGCCACCCCGTCGGCCAGCGCGTCGACCGTGGCCGTCTGGTCCCCGGGGTGCAGCAGCGGGCTCTCCGGGCTCCGCTCGCGCAGGTTCAGCATGATGCCGGGGGCGCCGACGTACGTCTCGACGCAGCCGTGGTTGCCGCAGTGGCACGGCCGCCCGTCCAGGACGAGCGTCGTATGACCCCACTCCCCGGCGCTGTTGCTCACGCCCCGGTACAGCCCGCCCCCGAGCACCAGCCCGGCGCCGACGCCCGTGCCGAGGTTCACCACCACGGCGTCCCCGCGCCCGCGCGCCGCCCCGAACCACTGCTCGGCCACCGCACACGCCCGCAGCGGGTTGTCCAGGTGCAGCGGGTAGGCGACGTGCTCGGCGAGCAGGTCGAGCAACGGCACGTCGTGCCAGTCCCAGTTGGGCGCGTACTCGGCGATGCCGGTGGCCCGGTCCACCTGCCCCGGCACGCTCACCCCGACGCCCAGCACCCGCGCGCCCTCGACGCCGGCCTGCGCCACCACCGACCCGACGGCCGTGGCCACCTGGCCGACCGCCTGCTCGGGGCGGCTCTGCCCGGGGCGCATGTCCTCCACCGCGCGGGCCAGCACGTTCAGCCCCAGGTCGAACAGCTCCACCCGGACGTACGTCTCCGCCATGTCGACACCGATCAGCGCGCCGCCCGCGCAGTTGACGGCGACAAGGCCGCGGGGCCGGCCGCCGGCCGAGTCCTCGAAGCCGACCTCGGTGATCATCCGGAGGTCGAGCAGCTCCCCGACGAGGGTGGCGACCGTGGCGACGCTCAGTCCGGTGGCGGCCGCCAGCGTCTGCCGGGAGGTGGGGGACCGGGCGATGATCTGGCGCAGCACCTCGTAGCGGTTCGCGGTGCGGATGTCACGCGACGTGCGCTTCACGCGGCTGCCCCTCCCATCCCGTGGCGGTCGGGCCGGGGCGTACGACGGCACCGGCGCGGCGTCAGGCTATGGGCTTCGCGGGACTTTCGACAAGGGGTTAGGAAATGGGCCATAGAAACAGGCATGACGGCTGTCGGGGGCCAACACGGCGAAACGGCCCGCCGGTTGTCACCGGCGGGCCGTGGCGAGGTTCCCTATGGCTGCTTGTTCCACTCGGCGATCACGGGCCACCCGTGCTCGGTGGAGAGCCGGCTGACCGTCCCGGTCGCCAGCTGGAACAGCCGGCCCTCGGCGGGCGGCAGCCCCAGGCGGCGGGCGGTCAGCACGCGCAGGAAGTGGGCGTGGGCCACCAGGACCACGTCACCCGTGCCGGAGGCCAGCGCCGTCTCGATCTTCCTGAGCACCCGGTCGGCCCGCTCGCCGATCTGCTCCGGCGACTCGCCGGGATGGTCCTGGGGGCCCGGTGGGACGCCGTCGGTCCACAGGTACCAGTCGGGACGGGTGCGGTGGATCTCCGCCGTGGTGATGCCCTCGTAGCCCCCGTAGTCCCATTCGTGCAGGTCGGGGTCGGGTACCACCCCGGTCAGACCGGCCAGTTCGGCGGTGCGTACCGCGCGGTCCAGCGGGCTGGACAGTGCCAGTGCGTAGGTCCGGTCGGTGAGGAGCGGGGCGAGGGACTTGGCCTGTTCCTCGCCGTGCTGGGTGAGGGGCAGGTCGGTCCAGCTGGTGTGCTGGCCCGACACGCTCCACTCCGTCTCACCGTGGCGGACCAGGAGGAGGTCCCCCACGGCACACCTACTTCGACTCGACGGCGTGGCCGCCGAACTGGTTGCGCAGCGCCGCGATCATCTTCATCTGCGGGGAGTCGTCCTGGCGGGACGCGAACCGGGCGAAGAGGGAGGCCGTGATGGCCGGCAGCGGCACCGCGTTGTCGATGGCCGCCTCGACGGTCCAGCGGCCCTCGCCGGAGTCCTGCGCGAAGCCCTTCAGCTTGTCCAGGTGCTCGTCGTCGTCCAGGGCGTTGACCGCGAGGTCGAGCAGCCAGGAGCGGATGACGGTGCCCTCCTGCCAGGAGCGGAAGACCTCGCGGACGTTGTCCACGGACTTGACCTTCTCCAGAAGCTCCCAGCCCTCGGCGTACGCCTGCATCATGGCGTACTCGATGCCGTTGTGGACCATCTTGGAGAAGTGTCCGGCGCCGACCCTGCCGGCGTGGACGTACCCGTACGGGCCCTCCGGCTTGAGCGCCTCGAAGACCGGGTGGAGACGCTCGACGTGCTCCTTGTCGCCGCCGACCATCAGCGCGTAGCCGTTCTGCAGGCCCCACACGCCGCCGGAGACACCGGCGTCGACGAAGCCGATGCCCTTGATGCCGAGTTCGGCGGCGTGCTTCTCGTCGTCCGTCCAGCGGGAGTTGCCGCCGTCGACGACGGTGTCGCCCTCGGACAGCAGGTCCTTGAGCTCGTCGACCACGGACTGGGTGGCGTGGCCCGCCGGGACCATCACCCACACCACGCGCGGGGCGTCGAGCTTCTCGACCAGCTCCTCGAGCGATTTGACGTCGGAGACGTCCGGATTGCGGTCGTAGCCGATGACGGTGTGGCCGGCGCGGCGGATCCGCTCGCGCATGTTGGCGCCCATCTTGCCGAGGCCGATCAGTCCGAGCTGCATGTCATTCACTTCCTAAGCGTTCGGTACGTCGAGACGAGGGCGGTGGTGGACGGGTCGAGGCCGGGCACGTCCGCGCCCTCCGTCAGCGCGGGCTCGATACGCTTGGCGAGCACCTTGCCCAGCTCCACGCCCCACTGGTCGAAGGAGTCGATGTTCCAGATCGCGCCCTGCACGAAGACCTTGTGCTCGTACAGAGCGACCAGCTGGCCCAGGACCGACGGGGTGAGTTCCTTCGCGAGGATGGTCGTCGTCGGGTGGTTGCCCTTGAAGGTGCGGTGCGCCACCTGCTCCTCGGCCACGCCCTCCGCGCGGACCTCCTGCGCCGTCTTGCCGAAGGCCAGCGCCTGGGTCTGGGCGAAGAAGTTCGCCATCAGCAGGTCGTGCTGCGCCTTGAGTTCATCGCTCAGCTCGGCGACGGGCTCGGCGAAGCCGATGAAGTCCGCCGGGATCAGCTTGGTGCCCTGGTGGATCAACTGGTAGTACGCGTGCTGGCCGTTGGTGCCGGGCGTACCCCACACCACCGGGCCGGTCTGCCACTGCACCGGACGGCCCTCCCGGTCCACCGACTTGCCGTTGGACTCCATGTCCAGCTGCTGCAGGTAGGCGGTGAACTTGGAGAGGTAGTGCGAGTACGGCAGCACCGCGTGCGACTGTGCGTCGAAGAAGTTGCCGTACCAGACGCCCAACAGGCCCAGCAGCAGCGGCGCGTTGGCCTCGGCGGGGGCGGTGCGGAAGTGCTCGTCGACCAGGTGGAAGCCGTCCAGCATCTCGCGGAAGCGGTCCGGGCCGATGGCGATCATCAGGGAGAGGCCGATCGCCGAGTCGTAGGAGTAGCGGCCGCCGACCCAGTCCCAGAACTCGAACATGTTGTCCGGGTCGATGCCGAACTCCGTCACCTTGCCGGCGTTCGTGGAAAGGGCCACGAAGTGCTTGGCCACGGCCTTCTCGTCGCCGCCCAGCCCGTCAAGGAGCCAAGTGCGCGCCGAGGTCGCGTTGGTGATCGTCTCGATCGTGGTGAACGTCTTCGACGCGACGATGAACAGCGTCTCCGCCGGGTCCAGGTCGCGGGTCGCCTCGTGCAG
Source organism: Streptomyces sp. NPDC086777 (assembly GCF_040702065.1). Taxonomy (NCBI): domain Bacteria; kingdom Bacillati; phylum Actinomycetota; class Actinomycetes; order Kitasatosporales; family Streptomycetaceae; genus Streptomyces; species Streptomyces sp. NPDC086777. The sequence continues at coordinate 49,889 of NZ_JBFBJI010000032.1, forward strand.
GTCGGCGCCGTCCACGTTGGACACGAAACGGAAGGTCAACTCCCGTGCGGTGAAGGCCCGCAGGGCCTCGTAGGCCATCGCCGGGCCGAGGTCCGAGCCGCCGATGCCGATGTTGACGACGTTCCTGATGCGCCTGCCGGTGTGGCCGGTCCACTCGCCGGAGCGGACCCGCTCGGCGAAGGCGCTCATCTTGTCGAGGACGGCGTGCACGCCGGGGACGACGTTCACCCCGTCGACCTCGACCACCGCGTCGCGCGGGGCGCGCAGGGCGGTGTGCAGGACCGCCCGCCGCTCGGTGATGTTGATCTTCTCGCCGCGGAACATGGCGTCCCGCAGCCCGAACACGTCGGTGGCGGTGGCCAGTTCCCGGAGCAGGGCGAGGGTCTCGTCCGTGATCAGGTGCTTGCTGTAGTCGATGTACAGGTCGCCGGCCCGTACGACGTACCGCTCGGCGCGCGCCGGGTCGGCCGCGAACAGCTCACGCAGGACGGGCTGGCCTTCGGCCCGGTGGTCCTCCAGGGCGGCCCACTCGGGCCGCCGGGTGAGCTCGGGGGTGTCAGGCATGGGAGACGGTCTCCTTGGTGCCCTCGCCCCGCAGGGCGACGGCGTACATCTCGTCGGCGTCGAGGCGGCGCAGTTCCTCGGCGATCAGTTCGGAGGTGGAGCGGACCTTCAGGGCGAGGGTGCGCGGCGGCTGGCCCGGCAGGGTCAGGGTGGCCAGCGGGCCCTCGGGGCGGTCGATGACGATCTCGCCGGTGGCGGTACCGAGCCGTACCTTCGTGACGACCGGGCCGGGGGAGACCACGCGGTCCACCTTGACCTTGAGGCGCGCCTCCAGCCAGCGGGCGAGGAGTTCGGCGCTGGGGTTGTCCGCCTCGGCCTCCACGGCCGCCGAGGTCACGTCGACCCGGGCCTGGTCGAGGGCGGCGGCCAGCATGGACCGCCACAGGGTGAGCCGGGTCCAGGCGAGGTCGGTGTCGCCGGGCGCGTAGTTGCGGGCGCGGGTCTCCAGGACCTCCATCGGCCGCTCGACCGCGTACAGGTCGGTGATCCGGCGCTGGGCGAGGGCGCCCAGCGGGTCCTTGGACGGCGTCTCCGGGGCCTCCACCGGCCACCAGACCACCACCGGGGCGTCCGGCAGCAGCAGCGGCAGCACCACCGAGTCGGCGTGGTCGGAGACCTCGCCGTAGGTGCGCAGCACGACCGTCTCGCCGGTGCCGGCCTCCGAGCCGACCCGGACCTCCGCGTCGAGACGGGAGGTGGTGCGGTCGCGCAGGGTGCGGGCGTGCCGCTTGATGACGACCAGGGTGCGCGAGGGGTGCTCGTGCGAGGCCTCCTCGGCCGCCTTGATCGAGTCGTAGGCGTTCTCCTCGTCCGTGACGATCACCATCGTCAGGACCATGCCCACGGCGGGCGTGCCGATGGCGCGGCGACCCTGCACCAGCGCCTTGTTGATCTTGCTTGCCGTGGTGTCGGTCAGGTCGATCTTCATGGCCTGCGCCAGCTCCGTCCGTCTCGTGCGAGCATCTCGTCGGCTTCCTGCGGTCCCCAGCTGCCCGACTCGTACTGTGCGGGCTTACCATGCTTGGCCCAGTACGTCTCGATCGGGTCGAGGATCTTCCAGGACTCTTCCACTTCCTGGTGACGAGGGAACAAATTGGCGTCGCCGAGCAGCACGTCCAGGATGAGCCGCTCGTACGCCTCCGGGCTGGACTCCGTGAACGACTCGCCGTACGCGAAGTCCATCGTCACGTCCCGGATCTCCATCGAGGTGCCCGGCACCTTGGAGCCGAACCGGACGGTCATGCCCTCGTCGGGCTGGACGCGGATGACGATCGCGTTCGCGCCGAGCTCCTCGGTGGCCGTGGAGTCGAAGGGGGAGTGCGGGGCCCGCTTGAAGACCACCGCGATCTCGGTGACGCGGCGGCCGAGGCGCTTGCCGGTGCGCAGGTAGAAGGGGACGCCCGCCCAGCGGCGGTTGTCGATGCCGAGCTTGACGGCCGCGAAGGTGTCGGTCTTCGACCTGGGATCGATGCCGTCCTCCTGGAGGTAGCCGATCACCTTCTCGCCGCCCTGCCAGCCCTCGGCGTACTGGCCGCGCACGGTGTGCCGGCCGAGGTCCTCCGGCAGCCGCACCGACTTCAGGACCTTCAGCTTCTCGGTGAGCAGCGCGTCCGCGTCGAACGCGATCGGCTCCTCCATCGCGGTGAGGGCCATCAGCTGCAGCAGGTGGTTCTGGATGACGTCACGGGCCGAGCCGATGCCGTCGTAGTACCCCGCGCGGCCGCCGATGCCGATGTCCTCGGCCATCGTGATCTGCACGTGGTCGACGTACGACCGGTTCCAGATCGGCTCGTACATCTGGTTGGCGAAGCGCAGCGCCAGGATGTTCTGGACGGTCTCCTTGCCGAGGTAGTGGTCGATCCGGAACACCTGGTCCGGGTCGAACACGTCGTGCACGACCGCGTTCAGGTCCTGCGCGGAGGCCAGGTCGTGCCCGAACGGCTTCTCGATGACCGCCCGGCGCCAGGAGCCCTCCGGCGGGGTCGCCAGGCCGACCTTCTTCAGCTGCTGGACGACCTTCGGGAAGAACTTCGGCGGTACGGAGAGGTAGAACGCGAAGTTGCCGCCGGTGCCCCGGGAGGAGTCCAGCTCGTCGACGGCCGACTTCAGCTGCTTGAACGCCGTGTCGTCGTCGAAGTCACCGGGGATGAACCGCATGCCCTCGGCCAGCTGCTGCCAGACCTCCTCCTGGAACGGGGTCCGGGCGTGCTCGCGCACCGCGTCGTGGACGACCTGCGCGAAGTCCTGGTCCTCCCAGTCCCGGCGGGCGAAGCCGACGAGTGAGAAGCCCGGCGGCAGCAGACCGCGGTTGGCCAGGTCGTAGATCGCCGGCATCAGCTTCTTGCGGGACAGGTCGCCGGTCACCCCGAAGATGACCAGGCCCGACGGGCCCGCGACCCGCGGCAGCCGCCGGTCGCGCGCGTCGCGCAACGGGTTGTCCCAGTCGGCCGCGGGCACCACCGGCACCCGCACCTCCTTGGCGGTCTCGCTCATTACGCCTCAACTCCCTTGCTGTCCAGGGACTTCGTGACGGCGTCCAGCAGGTCCTGCCAGGCCACCTCGAACTTGGCGACGCCCTCGTCCTCCAGCTTGCCCACCACCTCGTCGTAGGAGATGCCGAGCCGCTCCACCGCCTCCAGGTCCGCACGGGCCTGCGCGTAGCCGCCGGTCACCGTGTCGCCGTGGATGTCACCGTGGTCGGCGGTCGCGTTCAGCGTCGCCTCCGGCATGGTGTTGACGGTGCCCGGGGCCACCAGCTCGTCGACGTAGAGGGTGTCCTTGTACGCCGGGTCCTTCACGCCGGTGGAGGCCCACAGCGGACGCTGCCTGTTGGCGCCGGCCGCCGACAGCGCCGCCCAGCGCTCGCCGGCGAAGACCTGCTCGTACGCCTCGTAGGCGAGTCGCGCGTTGGCCAGCGCCGCCCGGCCCTTCAGCGCGAGCGCCTCGTCCGTCCCTATGACGGTCAGCCGCTTGTCGATCTCGCTGTCGACGCGGGAGACGAAGAAGGACGCCACGGAGTGGATCGCCGAGAGGTCCAGGCCCTTGGCCGCGGCCTGCTCCAGGCCGGCCAGGTAGGCGTCCATGACCTCGCGGTAGCGCTCCAGGGAGAAGATCAGCGTGACGTTGACGCTGATGCCCTCGGCGACGACCGCGGTGATCGCCGGGAGACCGGCCTTCGTCGCCGGGATCTTGATCATCACGTTGGGGCGGTCGACCAGCCAGAAGAGCTGCTTGGCCTCGGCGACGGTGGCGGCGGTGCGGTGGGCGAGGCGGGGGTCGACCTCGATGGAGACCCGCCCGTCGGCGCCGTGTGACACATCGTATACAGAATGCAGGATGTCGGCCGCGGCCCGCACGTCCTGCGTCGTCATCATGCGCACGGCCTCCTCGACCGTGACCCCCCGCACGGCCAGGTCGGCCAGCTGCTCTTCGTAGCCCTCGCCGGAGCCGATGGCGGCCTGGAAGATCGACGGGTTCGTGGTCACGCCCACGACGTTCTTCTCCGCGACGAGCCCGGCGAGGTTGCCGGTGCTGATCCGCTTGCGCGACAGGTCGTCCAGCCAGATCGAGACGCCCTCGTCGGTCAGGCGCTTCAGTGCTCCCGCGGTGGCGGTTGCTTCGGTCACAGTGATCATCTTCCTCTACTGAACGGTTTCTGGCTGGCGGATCAGGCGGTACGGGCGGCGGTGAGCGACTCGCGGGCCGCCGCGGCCACGTGCTCGGCGGTGAAGCCGAACTCGGCGAACAGGGTCTTGGCGTCGGCGGAGGCGCCGAAGTGCTCCAGGGAGACGATCCGGCCGGCGTCGCCCACGAAGCGGTACCAGGTCAGGCCGATCCCGGCCTCCACGGCGACCCGCGCCTTCACGGCCGGCGGCAGGACGCTCTCGCGGTACTCGCGGGGCTGCTCCTCGAACCACTCCACGGACGGCATCGACACCACGCGGGTGCCGACCCCCTCGGCCTCCAGCAGGTCACGGGCCTCGACGGCGAGGTGCACCTCGGAACCGGTGGCGATCAGGACCACCTCCGGGGTCTCGGTCGACGACTCGCGCAGCACATAGCCGCCCTTTGCCGCGTCCGGGTTCGGCGCGTACGTCGGCACGCCCTGGCGGGTCAGCGCGAGCCCGTGCGGGGCCGGGTGCGTGGCGTGCCTCTTCAGGATCTCGGCCCAGGCCGCCGCGGTCTCGTTGGCGTCGGCCGGGCGGACGACGTTCAGGCCCGGGATGGCGCGCAGCGCGGCCAGGTGCTCGACCGGCTGGTGGGTCGGGCCGTCCTCGCCGAGCCCGATGGAGTCGTGCGTCCAGACGTACGTCACCGGGAGCTGCATGAGCGCCGACATGCGGACGGCGTTGCGCATGTAGTCGGAGAACACCAGGAAGGTGCCGCCGTAGATGCGGGTGTTGCCGTGCAGGGCGATGCCGTTCATCTCGGCGGCCATCGAGAACTCGCGGATGCCGAAGTGGACGGTACGGCCGTACGGGTCGGCCTCGGGCAGCGGGTTGCCCTTCGGCAGGAACGAGGACGTCTTGTCGATGGTGGTGTTGTTGGAGCCCGCGAGGTCGGCGGAACCGCCCCACAGCTCGGGCAGCAGCGCGCCGAGCGCCTGGAGGACCTTGCCGGAGGCGGCGCGGGTGGCCACCGCCTTGCCCTCCTCGAAGACGGGGATCTCGGACTCCCAGCCCTCGGGGAGCCGGCCGGCCACGACCCGGTCGAAGAGCCGCGCCCGCTCCCCGTTCCCGGTGCGCCATTCGGCGATGCGCTTGTCCCAGGCCGCGTGGGCCTCGGCACCCCGGTCCAGGGCCCGGTGGGTGTGGGCCAGCACGTCGGCGTCGACCTGGAAGCTCCGCTCCGGGTCGAAGCCGAGGACGCGCTTGGTGGCGGCGACCTCGTCGGCGCCGAGCGCGGAGCCGTGCGAGGCCTCGGTGTTCCGGGCGTTCGGGGCGGGCCAGGCGATGATCGTGCGCATGGCGATGATGGACGGGCGCTCGGTCTCGGCCTTGGCCGCCTTCAGGGCCGCGTACAGGGCGTGCACGTCGACGTCGCCCTCGGCGGTCGGCTCGATGCGCTGGGTGTGCCAGCCGTAGGCCTCGTAGCGCCCCAGCACGTCCTCGGAGAAGGCGGTCGCGGTGTCGCCCTCGATGGAGATGTGGTTGTCGTCGTAGACGAGGACCAGGTTGCCGAGCCTCTGGTGACCGGCCATCGAGGAGGCCTCGGCGGAGACGCCCTCCTCCAGGTCGCCGTCGGAGACGATCGCCCAGATGGTGTGGTCGAAGGGGGAGGTGCCCTCGGCGGCCTCGGGGTCGAAGAGGCCGCGCTCGTAGCGGGCGGCCATCGCCATGCCGACGGCGTTGGCGACGCCCTGGCCGAGCGGTCCTGTGGTGGTCTCGACGCCGGCCGTGTGCCCGTACTCCGGGTGACCGGGCGTCTTCGACCCGTGCGTCCGGAAGGCCTTCAGATCCGCCAGCTCCAGCTCGTACCCGGCGAGGAACAGCTGGGTGTAGAGGGTGAGCGAGGTGTGCCCGGGGGAGAGGACGAAACGGTCCCGGCCGGTCCACTCCGGGTCGGCCGGGTCGTGGCGCATCACCTTCTGAAAGATCGTGTACGCCGCCGGGGCCAGGCTCATCGCGGTGCCGGGGTGCCCGTTGCCGACCTGCTGTACCGCGTCGGCCGCGAGGAGGCGGGCCGTGTCCACGGCGCGCCGGTCGAGGTCGGTCCACTCGAAGCCGTCGTCGACGCCCACCGATGTCTGCGTGCTCATCTTCAAGAAGTCCTCGTTCGAAGCGTTCTGGCTGGCCTGACGCGTTCAAAAGTAAAAGTCTGACTTTTGGGAGGGAAGGTCGGGGTGTGTCAGCCTGTGGTGAAAGTGGGACACGGATCTTCGACAGGGACGGCACGAGAAGGACATGGCGGACAGAACGCCCGACGGGCCAGGCGACGGTGACGGAATCAGGACCTTCCCCTTCCCGGTGGATCTGAGCGTCGGCGGCGTCGGCATCCAGGTCGGCCCGATGGGAACCGAACGCCTCTGGCACGCCGACGCCCCGCTGGAGCGCGTCCACCGCATCGACTTCCACGTGGTCATGCTCTTCACCGAGGGCCCGGTCCGCCACATGATCGACTTCGCCGGGTACGAGGCCCGGGCCGGCGACCTGCTCTGGATCCGCCCGGGACAGGTGCACCGCTTCTCGCGGACCTGCGAGTACCGCGGAACCGTCCTGACCATGCAGCCCGGCTTCCTGCCGCGGGCCACCGTCGAGGCGACCGGCCTCTACCGCTACGACCTGCCGCCGCTGCTGCGCCCCGACGCCCCGCAGCTCGCCGCGCTCCAGGCCTCGCTCGCCCACCTGCAACGCGAGTACGAGGACACCGAGACCCTCCCCCTGAGCCTGCACACCTCGGTGCTGCGGCACTCCCTGACGGCGTTTCTCCTGCGCCTCGCCCACCTCGCGGCCACCTCGGCGGAGGCGGCCCGCAGCCAGGCCGACACGACCTTCACCCTGTTCCGGGACGCGGTGGAGAGGGACTTCGCCACCAACCACAGCGTCAGCGCCTACGCCGACAGCCTCGGTTACTCCCGCCGCACCCTGGTCCGCGCGGTCCGCGCCGCGACGGGGGAGACCCCCAAGGGCTTCATCGACAAGCGGGTCGTCCTGGAGGCCAAGCGCCTCCTCGCCCACACCGACCTCCCGATCGGCCGGGTCGGCGCCGCGATCGGCTTCCCGGACGCGGCGAACTTCTCCAAGTTCTTCCACCTGCACACCGGTCAGAGCCCGGTCGCGTTCCGGGCGGAGCTGCGCTGAGGCGGGCGGGAAATTCGCGCGCGGGGAGTCCGGTGCCCCTTCTGTCGTGAACCGCTGCCGTCCGCCCGGGACGGCCGGAGGGGAGAGTCGGCGGCGTGCCCGATGTGTACGAGGCCCTGTTGGACGCCGAGTTGAGCAAGGCGTTCGACGTGTGGTCCGGCTATCTCGATGCGCGGACGGGCGAGGATCCAGGGGTCCGGGCCGCGCTGCGCTCCCTGCTGGACGACGCCCGCGCACTCGCCGCCGAGGGTGACAGGGCCGTCGCCCGCGCCCGCCTGGCGGACATGGACGACACGGCCCGTGCGGCCGGCCTGGCCTGGGCTCCGATGCCGCCCCGTCCCTGCGAGGCCGACCGGCAGGCCCGCGACTACGTCAAGGACACGGTGCCCCCGCTCCCGCTGTGCCTGCGGGACCGTCTCGATCACATCGTGGTCACCCTGGCGGTCACCGGCTACCGTCTCCGCGACGCCGGCGACCTCGACGCAGCCACCCGCGAGGACATCGGCTACGTCACCGCCCGCGCCTGGATGGCCCTCGACCTCGCCCATGTGGCCGCGGCGCAACGCGAACTGGAGCGCCTGAAGGCCATCGCGCGACGCTGTGGCGTGGAGCCCTGAGAGCCGCACGGGCCTCCGGCCGGCGCGGGGCCGCCCCGCGCGGTGACCCTCGCGGAGCGGCCCCGGCTCCCGTGTCAGTGGCCGAAGTCGAACCAGTTCACGTTCACGAAGTCCGCCGGCTGGCCGCTGCTGAAGGTCAGGTAGACGTCGTGGGTGCCGGTCACCGAGCTGATGTTGGCCGGGATCGTCGTCCAGGTCTGCCAGCCGCCGGTGTTGGCGACCGAGAAGCTGCCGACAGGGGAGTTGGAGGGGCTGTCCAGCCGGACCTGGACCTGGCCGCTCACCCCGGAGGCCGCGCCGCTCGCCACCCTCGCGTAGAACTGGGTGGCCGCCGTGGAACCGAAGTTCACCCCCCTGTAGAGCGCCCAGTCGCCGTTGGCGACGTAGCCGATGTCGGAGCCGCCGCCGGTGTCCGTGGTGGTCTCCGTGCTGACGCCGGACTGGCCGTCGTACGACTCGGCCTGGATGGTGCTGTAGGCGTCACGGTTGCCGGTCGGCGGGGTCGTGGTACCGCTCCCACTCTGTGAGAGCACCTGGACGTAGTCCACGAGCATCGGGTGGCCGGACTCGGTGGCGGAGGTCGGGCCGCCGCCGAAAGCGGCCGGGAAGCCGCCGCCCATCGCCACGTTCAGGATGACGAAGAAGCCGTGGTTCGTGGCGTTGGCCCAGGTGGTGGCGTCCACCTGGTTCGCCGTCACGGTCTGGTAGTTGACGCCGTCGACGGAGAAGCGGATCGCCTCGGGGCTGACCGAGCGGTCCCACTCCATCGTGTAGGTGTGGAAGCCGGACTGGCAGGTGGTGTTGGGGCAGGCGGTCGAATTGCCGAGCCCCGTCGTCTCGTTGCACGGGCCGCCCGAGCCCGTGCCGCAGTGCATGGTCGCCCACGTCTTGTTGATGCCGTTGACGTTCTCCATGATGTCCAGCTCGCCGACGCTCGGCCAGTTCTGGTAGTTGCCCCGGTAGGGGGCGCCCAGCATCCAGAAGGCCGGCCAGTAGCCGAGGGCCGCGTTGCCCGTGACGTTGGGCATCTGGATGCGCGCCTCGACGCGCAGTTTGCCGCCGGCCGGGGGCTGGAAGTCGGTGCGGTTGGTCTCGATCCGGCCCGACGTCCAGTTGCCGGCCGAGTCGCGCAGCGGGGTGATCTTCAGGTCGCCGCTGCCGTCGAGAGCGACGTTGCTGGTGCTGTTGGTCATCGTCTCGACCTCGCCGGTGCCCCAGTTGCCGGCGCCTCCGGGGTACGAGGTCCCGGTGTCGTACTGCCAGTTGGAGGTGTTGACGCCGGTGCCGGCCGTGCCGTTGAAGTCGTCGAGGAAGACCTGGCTCCAGCCGGACGGCACGGAGGGGGCCGAGGCGCTGGCGGGCAGGGTGGCGGTCGTGGCGGCCGCGACCGCCAGGCCCATGGTGGCGAGCGTGGCGAGCAGGCCGCGGCGCAGCGAGCGCCGCCGTCTGTGGTCCGCAGGGGATATACCGGAGGTTTCACTCATGGGGGTGCCTCTCGGGTACGGAGTTGGGGGGTGCGGGTGGATCTCCGAGAGCGCCCGGAGTGCCGGGACCGTTGAGAGCGCTCTCAAAGTGGGCCCAATGTGCTCTCCGTGCCTGCGGCCGTCAAGAGTTAAAGCAAGGAATCTCCTTGTTTCTCCACATGGTTCAGGTGGTGAAGTCGCTCCCCGGCGGGCGTCGGCTCCCTGCTTCCCGCCACCCGGGGGACCAGTACGGACGTGCCGCTCCGCGCGTCCCGGGCATCTCGACCGCGGCGAGGCGTTGCGCGGCAGGCCTCAGACCGCGCTGCCCGCCTTCCAGTCCGTCCAGGACAGGTTCCAGCCGTTCAGGCCGTTGGAGGCCTCGACGGTCCGGTCGCCGGAGTTCCTGACGACGACGACGTCGCCGAGCATCGAGCTCTCGTAGAACCTGTAGCCCGCCACCGAGGAGTCGCCCGCGCCCTTGGCGTCGTGCAGGCCCACGCAGCCGTGGCTGGTGTTCTGGCTGCCGAAGACCGAGGTGGACGCCCAGTAGTTGCCGTGCACGAAGGTGCCGGAGGTGGTGAGGCGCTGGGCGTGCGGGACGTCCGGGATGTCGTACTCGTCGCCGAGGCCGACCGTGGAGGACTCCATCCGGGTCTGCGTGAACCGCTCGCTGATCACCATGATCCCGGACCAGGTGGTGTGGTCGGAGTCGCCGCCGGTGACCGGGTAGGTGGCGTACGTGGCGCCGTCCCGCTTCACCACCATCTGCTTGGTGGACAGGTCGACCGTGCTGATCTGCTCGCGCCCGATGTGGAAGGTGACGTCCTTGGACTGCACGCCGTAGACGCCGTCCGAGCCCTCCACGTCCTTCAGGTCCAGGCCGAGCGTGATCGTGGTGCCGGACGCCCAGTAGGTCTCCGGGCGGAAGTCGAGCCGGGTGTCGCTGAACCAGTGCCCGACGACCTCGACCGCCGGCTCGGCGGTCACGGTGATCGCCCTCTGCACGGCCGCCCGGTCCGTGACCGCGTGCGTGAAGTTGATCGACACCGGCATGCCGACGCCGGACGTGGAGTCCGCCTCCGGCGTGAAGTAGCCGACGAACGTCTCGCCGGGGGACCGGGTGGTGAAGGTGGCCACCGTCTCGTCGGCCGCGCCCTGCGCCTTCGCCGTCACCGTGTACTTCGTGCCGGAGTACGGGTTCTTCGCCGAGGTCCACTTCGTCTTCGCGTCGTTGAAACTCCCCGCGAGCGTCGACCCGTCGTTGCCCGCCACGGTCACGGAGGCCAGCGTGCCGTCGGCGACCGTGACCTCGACCGGGGTGGTGAAGTCGGCCTTCCGGGTGCCGGAGACGGGCGTGACCGTGATCGTCGCCTTCTTTGCCGCCGACTTCACGGAGGCGGTGGCCCCCTTGCCGCCGGTGCCGGCCGAGGCGTCCGCGGAGGAACTGCATCCGGCCAGCGCCGCCCCCGCGGGCACCGCGCCGAGAGCGGCGAGGATCCCGCGCCGGGACCATGTCCCCGACCGCCGTCCGGACCCGTTCGATATGTGCTGGACGCCCACGACACGCCTTCCTGACTTGTCCACCTGTGCCAGGGCATCCTGCGCCGGTTGTATGGGTGGTTCCTTTGAATCGCGGGGGCGCCCGCTGAGATTCCGATGAGGAGCGATGACGTCACGCTGCGCAGCCGCGGCCGATCCGCCGCGGACCGGGGAGTCGGCCGGAACCCGGGTTGTCCCGCTCCGCCGATCGTGAACAGAGTATGAACGCCCGACCGGCGGCCTGAGTTTCCGGTGAGATCACCTTCCCGGGCTGGCTTCCCCACCTACCCGATCGGAATAGTGAAGAAGCAGCAAGCCGACCCCGCCGGAGGTATTCCGTGACCGACGTCCGCAAGCGGCACACCGTGGCCATCGTGGGAGCAGGCGCGGCGGGCACCCTCACCGCCGTCCAGCTCTGCGAGACGGCGCACCGCCGCCGGACTCCGCTCGACCTCGTCCTGATCGACCCGGCCCCGGAGGCGGGCCGGGGCACCGCCTACGCCACCCGCGACCCCCGGCACCGGCTCAACGTGCCCGCAGGCAACATGAGCGCCTATCCCGACGACCCCGGGCACTTCGTCCGCTGGCTCTGCCGGCACGGCGAACCCGCCGTCACCGGCGCCGACTTCGCCACCCGCTACCGCTTCGGCGCCTACCTCGCCGACACCCTCGGCCAGGCCGTCGTCCGGGCCCACGGCACGGTCGCCGTACGCCGGCTGCGCACCCTCGCGGAGAGCTGTACCGGCACACCCGACGGCCGGGTGGAACTCCACCTCGCCGACGGGGGACCCCTGGCGGCCGACAACGCGGTCCTGGCCACCGGCCCCGCCGGGGCGAGCGCCGGCTGGGCCCCGCCCGCCCTGCGCACCTCGCCCCGCTTCGTCGCCAGCCCGTGGGCGCCGGAGGCGCTCGACCCCGTACGGGACAGCCCCGAGGACGTCCTCCTGGTGGGCACCGGCCTGACCGCCGTCGACCTCGCCCTCACCCTCGACCGCTCCGGCCGCACCGTGCACGCGCTCTCCCGCAGCGGGCTGCTGCCCCAGCCGCACGCCCTCGGCCCGGCCGGCGCGATGCCCGCCCCCGACGGCCTCGACGACACCTCGCTCGGCCGGCTGCGGCGCGCGGTCTACCGCCATGTGAGCCGCTCGGTGCGCACCCACGGCGACTGGCGCCCCGGCCTGGACAGCCTCCGCCCGCACACCGCCCGGCTCTGGCGCAGCCTCACTCCGGAGGAGCGCGAGGAGTTCCTGGCCCGAGAAGGCGCCCTGTGGAACACCCACCGCCACCGCATGGCCCCCGCCACCGCCGAACACGTCTCCCGCGCCCGCACCGCGCGGCGCCTGCACGTCCACACCGGCACGGTGGTGCGCGCCACCGAGACCCGAACCGGCTCCCTCGCCGTCGAGTTGTCCAACGGGCAGGTCCTGCACGCCGGTTGGGTGGTGGACTGCACCGGTCCGGGACGCCGTCCGGACACCCCGCTGTGGCGGGCCCTGTTCGCCGCGGGGCTGGCCGTCCCCGGCCCGCTGGGCATGGGCGTGGCCACCCACGACGGACAGCTCGCCGACGCCCGGGGCCGGGTCGCCGGACCCCTGTTCACCCTCGGTGCCCCGCGCCGGGGCGAGTTGTGGGAGACCACGGCGATCCCCGAGATCCGCGTCCAGGCGGCTGAGCTGGCCCAGCGGCTGCTGCCGCCACCGGCGTGCCGCCGGGGCTCGCGGCGGCCGGCCGACGGGCAGGGGCTGCCGCTGTCCACGCACGCCGAGGCGGCCGCCGCCTACCGCAGCGGCCTGGACCGGGTCCTCAAGGTGCGCTCGGGCGCCGAGGACGCGTTCGCCCGCGCGGTCGCCCTCGACCCCGGCTTCGCGCTCGGCCACGCGGCCCTCGCCCTGCTCGGTCACGAGTGCGCCGCCGCCGTCGACGTGCCGCGCGCCCTCGCCGACGCCCAGCGCAGCGCCCGCGAGCGCGCGGACGACCGCGAGCGGTCCTTCGTGGACGTGATCACCCGCCGGGTGACCGCTGACGACGGCGACGAGGCGCTCGTACGGCATCTGCGCGCGCACCGCGGCGACGCGCTGGCGCTCGCGGCGGCCGTGCCGACCATCGCGTTCTCCGGGGTCAGCGACCTGCAGGACGACGACGCCCGCAGGCTGCTCGACCTGACCTCGCCCGCCTACGACGGGCACTGGTTCCATACCTCGCTGCTGGCCTTCCTGCGCCAGGAGCAGGGGCGGCTGCACGAGGCGGGCGAACTGGCCCACCGCGCGCTGGCCGCCGAGCCGGCCTCCGGGCACGCGGTGCACGCCCTGGCGCACGTCCACTACGAGTCCGGCGCGCACGAGGCGGGCCGGGACTGGCTCGACGGCTGGGTGTCCGGGCGCGGCCGGGGGGCGGTGCACCGGGCGCACTTCTCCTGGCACATCGCCCTGCACGAACTCGCCCTCGACGACCCGGATGCCGTCCGCCGGCGGTGGTTCGCCCAGCTCGCACCGGGCCGGGTGGTGAGCGGGGTACGGGCCCTGGTCGACTCCGGGTCGCTGCTGTGGCGGGCCCGGGTGAGCGACAGCTGGCGGGGCGACTTCCCGGTCGCGGGGGTGCTGGAGGCGGTGGAGCGCGACGTGCTGGAGCGGCCGCAGACCGCGTTCACCGCCCTGCACGCGGCCGTCGCCCTCACCGCCGCGGGCGACCTGGCCGCGCTGCGCAGGCTGCGCGATCACGCCGCCGGCGCCGACGGGGTGCAGCGCGAGGTGGTCGCCCCGCTGTGCGAGGCGTTCGCGGCGCTCGTCGAGGAGCGTTTCCAGGAGGCGGCCCGCGGCCTCGACGCGCTGCTGCCGGTGCTGCGCCGGGTCGGCGGCAGCGCGGCCCAGCGGGAGGTGGTGGAGGAGACCCTGCTCTACGCCCTGGTGTCGGACGGGCGTTGCGAGGCGGCGCGGCGACTCCTCGACGCCCGCCTCGACCGCACCCACGCCCCGCGCGACCGGCGGCTGCGGGCGGGACTGGCCCCCTGAGCGGCCGGGGGGCCGGGCGGCGGCCACGCGGCCGCGGGCCGGCCGGAGGCCGGTTCAGCAGCCGTCGATGCCGCAACGCCTGGTCCCCGCGGCACGTCAAGGCCGGCACCACCGACCGGCCCACCCCGCTCACCGACCGGCCTACCCCGCTCACCGATCGGCCCACCCTCGCCGAGCTCGCCGGCGCGCCCGCCCCCGCGGACGTCGACGGCCTCTCCGTCGCCCCGCTCCTGCGCGGCTCCGCCGGCCCGGCCCGCCACGACAGCCTCTGCTTCTACCGAACCACGACGGCGTCACCGCCCGCCAGAACGCCGCGGACCACGGCCGCGGCGACACCGGCTCGCCGAGGCCCTGCGGCAGGGCGACCTCAAGGCGATCCGGTTCGCCCCCGGCCAGAACCGCCGCGCCCCGGACGACCAGTGGGACGTGGAGCTGTACGACCCAGGCCGGGACCCCGGCGAGGAGCACGGCCTGGCCGCGGCCCGGCCGGCCCGGGCGGACGCCCCGGTGAAGCCGATGCACCAGTCATGGGCGCCGGCCTCCCCGTGCGGGCCGTTCGGCGTGCGCCTCGAAGTCGGGGGCCGGGGAACGGAGTTCACGGTCACCGCGACGCTCGCCGACGGCTCCGCCCGCCCCTGGAACGCCGCCCGGCTCGCCCTCGACATCCCGAGCGGCTGGACCGCCCACGCCCGGGACGCGGCCACCGCGCCCCGCCTGGACCCCGGCGAACGGCTCACCGTCCACTGGCGCGTCACCCGCCCCCGGGTCTCCACCGCCACGACGCTCACCTGCCGCGCACCGCCCGGCACGGCGACGACGAGGTGACGTACCCGGCGACGGCGACGGCGACGGCGGCGGTCAGGTGAGCACGGCCGGCCCCGCACCGCGCAGCCGCGCCGGCACCGCCCACCACTGGTCCGGACGGTCCACGACCGGGGCGTCCGGACCGCTGTCCAGGTACCGGGCGAGGCGCAGCAGGTAGGCCGCGATACCGGCCGCACCCTGCATCCACGACGTGCCCGGCGGCAGCAGCGGGGACTCGATGCGGTACTCCACGAAGCGCCAGCGGGCCCCCGCCGCGTCCCTGACCGCCCGCTCCACGAGCGCGTCGCCCATCCGGATCGCGGCACGCACCAGGGGGTCCGCCTCCGGCGTGCCCGCGAGGTCCTGGGCCGCGTCGAGGACGATGTCACCGACGCCGGCCGTCCCGCAGCAGCGGCCGTCGTTGTCCCAGAACCCGGGGCGCAGCCGGTCCGGCAGCCCCGAGGCGAGGGTCGAGGTGAGGCAGCGCTGCCGCAGCTCCCCGACGTCGTGCCCCGCCACCTCGGTGACGCCCGCGTGGGCGAGCGCCGTGAACAGGTGCGAGGTGCCCGCCGGGCCGTGGCACCAGGTGTACGTCACCGGTTCCACCTCCCGCTTCGACGGCGGGATCGTGTGCGGGACCACGAACCCGCCGTCCGCGAGGGAGCCCATGGACAGGACGTGGCGGGCCGCGTCCGCGGCGGCCGCGACGAAGTCCTCGCGGTGCGTCGCCGCGCCCGCCACCGCCAGGGCGGCGCCCACCCCGGCGGCGCCGTGGGAGTAGTTCGGGGACCGCGACTCGCTGCCCGGCGAGATCCCCCAGTCCAGGCCCGCCGCCGTGCGGTCGGCCATCCGCAGCAGGGCCTCGCCGCCGGTCGTCGCTATCCGCTCCGCGTACTCGCCGCCCGCCCAGACCGCCGTCATGACCACGCCCGCGACGCCCATGACGATGTCGGTCAGGGGCGCGTCGGAATCCGGTACGAACGCGGTGGTGGTCCGCCAGCCCTCGGGGGTCGCGAGCTCGGCGAGCCGCCGCAGCACGACCGTCTCGCTGCCCGGTTCGAGCAATCGCAGCGCCGTGGCGTGGCCCGCCAGACCGAGGTAGAGCGAGGGCTCGGTCACGACGGGTGCCCGCGCCGACAGCCGGTCCACGATCCCGGCGGCCAGGTCCTGTTCCGGCGCGCTCAGCGGCCGGTACCGTGCGATCTCCGCCAGCACCGGGGCGAGTCCGGCGATCCCCGCGTAGAGCGAGTCCCGGTCCTCCTCGGGGGCCGGGTCCCCGGTGCCCTCGTCCGGCACCGTCTCCGGCAGCCAGGGGCCCTCGTCGTCCCGCACCTGCCCCAGGACCCACGTCCAGGCGGCCTCGCCCAGTTCCCGGTAAGCCTCGCTCGTCGTCACCGGGACACGCTACACGGCCCGGCCCGTCGTCCGGTCCGGCTGCCAGCCCAGCGCCCGGGAGATCCCGCGGGCCGCCAGCCGCACCGCCGGGACCAGCACCGGCACCTGGGCGTCGGCCTCGGGCACCACCACCGAGACGGCCGCGACCACCTGTCCGGTCGCGCCGCGCACCGGAGCCGCCACCGACAGCGCGTCGTCGGTGACCTGCCGGCTGCTCACCGCGGCCCCCGTCCGCCGGACCTCGGCCAGCGAGCGCCGCAACCGGTCCGGGTCTATGACGGTGTACGGCGTGAAGGACGTCAACGGGCCCGCGCAGTAGTCCTGCTGGAAGCCGGGCGTCTCGTGCGCGAGCAGGGCGAGCCCCACCCCGGTCGCGTGCAGCGGCCAGCGGGCACCCACCCGGATGTGCACGCCCACCGCCGAACGCCCCGACAGCCACTCGATGTAGACCACGTCCGGCCCGTCCCGCACCGCCAGCTGCACGTTCTCGTGGGTCGCTTCGTACAGGTCCTCCAGGTAGGGCAGCGCGATCTGCCGCAGGGCGAGACCGCGCGGCGCCAGCGCGGCGAGTTCCCAGAGCCGCAGCCCCACGTGGTAGACGCCGTCCGCGTCCCGCTCCAGCGCGCCCCACGTGGTGAGCGCGCCGACCAGGCGGTGCGCGGTGCTGAGGGTGAGCCCCGCCCGGCGGCTGATGTCCGTCAGGCTGAGCGCCGGGTGCCCGTGGTCGAAGGCGGCCAGCACCGCGAGCAGCCGGTCGGGCGCGGAGCGGGCGGCGGCGGTCATGGCCGGTCGGCGACGCGCAGCAGCAGGGCGTGCAGCGTCGCCCGCTCGGCGGGGTCCAGCGGGCCCAGCAGCTCGTTGGTGACCCGCTGGCCGGCCTCGTCGGTGTCCCGCAGGAACGCCTGGCCGGCTCCGGTGAGCACCACGATCCGGCTGCGCCGGTCGTCGGGGGAGGGGCGCCGCTCGGCGAAGCCCAGCTTCTCCAGGTCGTCGACCAGGCCGACGATCGCGCTCGGGTCGTAGCCGAGCCGGGCGCTCAGCTCCCGCTGGAGCGAGCCCTCCGAGCCGGCCAGGAACCGCAGCACCGCGTAGTGGCGCAGCCGCAGCCCCGACTCCTGCAGGAACGAGTTGAAGACCTGCCCCGAGCGCAGCCCCAGGCGGTAGAGCAGATAGCCCGTGTCCGCGTGCAGCCCGCGCATCCACGGCTCGTCCGCGTCGATCGAGGTCGGGTTCTCGGTGTGCTGGCGGGTGATGGCGGGCTCCCTGGTCCGGGCCCCGGCGGCGGGGCGGTCTGTCGCACGGATTCCAGCATGAGGCACCCATGGGTCGACAACAACTATTGACGACAACAATTATTGCTCTTAGCTTCGATCTCGGAAGCCGCCGGTGGCCCCCCGGGGCCGCCACCCTCGTCTGTGAAGGGACCGACCGTGCCCACCATCGATCTCACCGGCAAGGCCGCCGTCGTCACCGGCAGCGGCCGGGGCCTCGGCCTCGCCTATGCCCACGCCCTCGCCGCCCACGGCGCCTCGGTGGTCGTCAACGACGTGGACGAGAGCGTCGCCGAGCAGGCAGTGAAGTCCATCGCCGAGGCCGGCGGCACCGCCGTCGCCGAGGTGGTCCCGGTCGGCACCGCGGAGGCCGCGGACCGCCTCGTGAACCGGGCGGTCCAGGAGTTCGGCCGCCTCGACGTCCTGGTCACCAACGCGGGCATCCTGCGCGACAAGGTGCTCTGGAAGATGACCGACGACGACTTCGACGCCGTCGTCACCACCCACCTCAGGGGCACCTTCACCTGCGCCCGCGCCGCCGCCGTCCGGATGCGCGAGCAGGGCGAGGGCGGCACCCTGATCCTGGTCGGCTCCCCGGCCGGGCAGCGCGGCAACTTCGGCCAGACCAACTACGCCGCCGCCAAGGCCGGTGTCGCCGCCATGGCCCGCACCTGGTCGATGGAGCTGGGCCGGGCGGGCATCACCGTCAACGCGATCGTCCCGGTGGCCGCCACCGCCATGACCGAGACCATCCCCGCCTTCGCGCCGTACGTCGAGGCCATGCGGAACGGCGAGCCGCTCCCGGGCTTCCTGCGCAGGGGCGAGGGCTTCGGCACCCCCGAGGACTGCGCGGCCCTCGTTGCCTTCCTGGCCTCCGAGGCCGCCCGCTCGATCACCGGCCAGGCCATCGGCATCGGCGGCGACAAGGTGGCACTCTGGTCGCATCCGCAGGAGATCCGGGCCGCCTACGCCGACGGCGGCTGGACCCCGGAGACCCTGGCCGACGCCTTCCCCACCTCGGTCGGCGCCGAACTCCAGACGGTCGGCATCCCGGCGCCCGTACTCCCGGAGGCGTGATGGACATCGAGGCCCTCACCGCGATCGACGTCCACACGCACGCCGAGGTCTCCTCCCGGGGGCACTCCGGCCTCGACGACGACCTGCACGACGCCTCCGCCGCCTACTTCAAGGTCGAGGGCGACCGGAAGCCGACCATCGAGGAGACCGCGGCCCACTACCGGGAACGGAACATGGCCGCCGTGATCTTCACGGTGGACGCCGAGTCCGCCACCGGTACCCCGCCCGTCCCCAACGAGGAGGTCGCCGAGGCCGCGGCCGCCAACCCCGACGTCCTGATCCCCTTCGCCTCCGTCGACCCCTTCCGCGGGAAGGCGGGAGTGCGCCAGGCCCGCCGCCTGGTCGAGGAGTACGGGGTGAAGGGCTTCAAGTTCCACCCCAGCATCCAGGGTTTCTTCCCGAACGACCGCGCGGTGGCCTACGGCCTCTACGAGGTGATCGAGGAGACCGGCACCATCGCCCTCTTCCACACCGGCCAGACCGGCATCGGCGCCGGCGTGCCGGGCGGCGGCGGGATCCGGCTGAAGTACAGCAACCCGCTGCACGTGGACGACGTGGCCGCCGACTTCCCGCACCTGAAGATCATCCTGGCGCACCCGTCCTTCCCCTGGCAGGACGAGGCCCTCGCCGTCGCCACCCACAAGCCGGGCGTGCACATCGACCTGTCCGGCTGGTCGCCGAAGTACTTCCCGCCGCAGCTCGTGCAGTACGCCAACACGCTGCTCCGGGACAAGGTGCTGTTCGGCTCCGACTTCCCCGTCCTCACCCCCGACCGGTGGCTCGCCGACTTCGCGAAGCTGCCGATCAAGGACGAGGTCCGGCCGAAGATCCTCAAGGAGAACGCCGCCCGCCTGCTCGGGCTGACCAAGCCGTAAGGGACCGCAGATGCGCAACGAGGGACTGGGGTCGTGGCCCGCACGCCGGGCCCGCAAGACCCCGAACCGCACGGCACTGGTGTTCGGCGGGCAGCCGACCGACTACCGCACCCTGCACGCCCGCACCGCCCGCCTCGCCCACGCCCTGCGCGCCCGGGGCATCCGCCGCGGCGACCGCGTCGCCTACCTCGGCCCCAACCACCCCGCCTACCTGGAGACCCTGTTCGCGGCCGGCCTGCTCGGCGCGGTCTTCGTCCCCCTCAACACCCGCCTGGCCGGCCCCGAGATCGCCTACCAGCTCGGCGACTCCGGTGCCAAGGCCCTCCTCTACGGCCCCTCGCACGCCGGCCTGGTCGCGGGCCTGCCCGGCACCAGTGACGTCCGGACGTACGTCGAGGTCGGCCCGGAGTACGAGGAGCTGCTGGCGGCCGCGGCCGACGACCCGATCGACGAACCGGTCCTCCCCGACGACACCTGCATCATCATGTACACCTCGGGGACGACCGGCCGCCCCAAGGGCGCGATGCTCACGCACGCCAACCTCACCTGGAACGCGCTCAACGTGCTCGTGGACACCGACCTGATCGCCGACGAGCGCGCCCTGGTCTCGGCCCCGCTGTTCCACACGGCGGGCCTCAACATGCTCACCCTGCCGGTCCTCCTCAAGGGCGGCACCTGCGTCCTGGTGGAGTCCTTCGACCCGGACGCCACCTTCGACCTGATCGAACAGCACCGGATCACCTTCATGTTCGGGGTCCCGACCATGTTCCACCAGCTGGCCCGCCACCCCCGCTGGCCGGACGCCGACCTGTCCTCGCTGCGCATCCTCACCTGCGGCGGTTCCCCGGTCCCGACCCCGCTGATCGCCGCCTACCAGGACCGCGGACTGACCTTCCTGCAGGGCTACGGCATGACCGAGGCCGCGCCCGGCGTCCTCTTCCTCGACGCCGAGCACGCTCTCAGCAAGGCGGGCTCGGCCGGCGTACCGCACTTCTTCAGCGACGTTCGGGTCGTGCGGCCGGACCTGACGCCGGTCGACGTCGGCGAGCCCGGCGAGGTCACGGTCCGCGGCCCCCATGTCATGCCCGGCTACTGGGGGCTGCCGGAGGAGACCGCGGCCTCCTTCGCCGACGGCTGGTTCCGCAGCGGGGACGCGGCCACGGTCGACGAGGACGGCTACGTCTTCATCGTCGACCGCCTCAAGGACATGATCATCTCCGGGGGCGAGAACGTCTACCCGGCCGAGATCGAGGACCTGCTCCTCGCCCACCCCGGCATCGCGGAGTGCGCGGTGATCGGCGTGCCGGACGACAAGTGGGGCGAGGTGCCGCGCGCGGTGGTCGTGCCCCGCGAGGGCACCGTCCTCGACCCCGAGGAGGTGCTCGCCTCGCTGGCCGGGCGGCTCGCCAAGTACAAGCTCCCCACCTCGGTGGTGCTCGCCGACGAACTCCCGCGCACCGCCTCCGGAAAGCTCCTCAAGGCCCGCGTGCGCAAGCGCTACGGCTCTCCCGACTCCCAGCCAAGGAACGCCACATGACCGTCACCGTCAACGGCCTCGCCGAACTGAAGAAGCTCGCGGGCAGCGACCTGGGCAGCAGCGACTGGATCGAGGTCACCCAGGACCGCATCGACACCTTCGCCGACGCCACCGGCGACCACCAGTGGATCCACGTCGACCCGGAGCGGGCGGCCGCGGGCCCCTTCGGCGCCCCGATCGCCCACGGATACCTCACCCTGTCGCTGTTCATCCCCCTGTTCACCGAGCTGCTGGACGTCCGGGGCGTCACCACGAAGGTCAACTACGGCCTCAACAAGGTGCGTTTCCCCTCCCCGGTGAAGGTCGGCTCCCGCATCCGCCTGACCGGCCGCCTCACGGAGGTCCAGGACGTGCCGGGCGGCGTCCAGATCACCGTGGACGGGACGATCGAAATCGAGGGCGCGACCAAGCCCGCCGCGGTGCTGCAGAGCCTGTCGCGGTTCTACGCCTGACGGGGTCCCCGCGGGGGCTCGCGGTGTCCTCTGCCGGCGACCCGGGAACGAAACATGGCGAACGCGTCGGTCAGCAACGGAGATTGGAGGGCGGTACGGTTTTCTCGCTGACATACGTCATGTTGCCGTCATAGTGAACACTGCTGTGACAGACCCATGCGCCGAGGGAGAGCCGTGACCATTCCAGCAAGGACCACCGCGGCAACGATCAAGCAGTCGATGATCGCCGCCGGGTCCCCCGGGGCCGAACTGCGTCTTGACACTCCGTCCCACCCGAAGAGCGCTCGCGGAGTGCGGCGGGCCCTGGCATCCACCCAGGCGGTCAGGAGAGCAGGAGTGACGTTTCAGTCCTCCATCTGAACGCACCTCTGTATCCGGCCGGTGCCGTCATGACCAGCCCCGTTGTCCCGTTGCAGCAGCTTGTGCTGAAAGTGCACAGCCGGTGCGATCTCGCGTGCCGGCACTGCTACGTCTACGAGCATGCCGACCAGAGCTGGGCATCCCGACCTCGGGTGATCTCCGAGGACATCGTGTCCCGGACGGCGCGGCGCCTGGCGGAGCACGCCGAGGCCCATGGGCTCGCCTCCGTCCAGGTCATCCTCCACGGAGGCGAGCCCCTGCTGACCGGTCCCACCCGTTTACGGTTCGTCTGTGAACAACTGCGCGCCGCGCTGCACGGTGTGAGCGACCTCGATCTCCGGATCCACACCAACGGCCTCCAGCTCACCGAGCGTTATCTGGACCTGTTCGCCGAGTACGACGTCCGTGTCGGCATCTCACTCGACGGCGACCGTGCCGCCAACGACCGCCATCGCCTCTACCGCGACGGCCGCAGCAGTCACGACAGGACGCTCGCCGCGATCGGCCGTCTCCGCCAGGACCGCTACCGCCACCTCTTCGCCGGCCTCCTGTGCACGGTCGACGTCCGCAACGATCCCGTCGCCGTCTACGACGCCCTGGCCCGGCTGCAGCCCCCACGCATCGACTTCCTCCTCCCACACGCCACCTGGGACGCCCCGCCGCTGCGCCCCGAGGGCCCGGACACCCCGTACGCCGACTGGCTGCTCGCCGTCCACGACCGGTGGACCGAACAGGGCTGCCCGATGCCGGTCCGGCTCTTCGACTCGGTGATCAGCACCCTCGGCGGAGGCCCCGCCCGCACCGAGTCACTGGGCCTGGAGCCGGCCGACGTCGTGGTGATCGAGACCGACGGCACCT
Source organism: Streptomyces sp. NPDC086777 (assembly GCF_040702065.1). NCBI lineage: Bacteria > Bacillati > Actinomycetota > Actinomycetes > Kitasatosporales > Streptomycetaceae > Streptomyces > Streptomyces sp. NPDC086777. The sequence goes on from NZ_JBFBJI010000032.1 coordinate 72,509, forward strand.
ACGAACAGGCCGACTCCCTCAAGACGTCGTACGACGGAGCGCCGGTCACCGGCAAGAACGTCTTCGAGCACAGTCTCGACGAGGTCTCCCGCCACCCTGGCATGACCGCACGCCGGCGTGGGATCGACGGCCTGTCCACCCTGTGCCGCCGTTGCCCCGTGGTCAGATCCTGCGGCGGCGGGCTGTACGCACACCGATACCGCGGCGACGACAGCGGATTCGACAACCCGTCGGTCTACTGCGCCGATCTGAAACGGCTCGTCGAGGCGCTGGGTGACCGCACCGGTATCGACATCCGCCGCCCGCTCGACGGTTTCGACGCTCTGGCGGACGGCACGGACGACGGCACCGCCGTGATCGCCCTCGTCGAGGTCCGACAGGGCGTCACCCTGGGTCTCCTGAAGGAGCTCAACACTGCACTCCGTCATTCCGACAGAAAGGTGTGGGATCCCGCGTGGCAGCTCGCCCTCGACCTGCAAGCGCACGACGCGGTACGGCTCGCGGCGCTCCTGGTGCACCCCTTCACCCGGTCCTGGGCCGTGCGTTGCCTCGACGGCGCGGCCTCGCCCGACCACTTGGCCTCACTGGTCGCCGCGACAGTTCTGCCCACCGGCATGGTCGACGCAGTTGAGGTACCGGTGACGAACGGCTTCGTCGAACTGCCCGGAGTCGGCAGGCTGCACCACGAAGGAGTCCGCGGAACGGTCCGGCTGACCCCGGGCGACCTGAGCGGATCCCGGTGGGAGCCGGTACGACGGCTGAAGCTGGGACAGCTGGAACTCGCTCTGGACGATATCGATCCGTACCGGGACTGCTTCGACGCCCCGGTGAAGTCGCGGCTGCCGGACCACGATGCGGCGCTCTGGCGCGAAGTACTGCCCCGGGCGTGGGATGTGATCGCCCGGACCCTGCCGGGCGTAGCGGCGGGCATGGCGACCGGGCTCCGAGTGCTGACTCCGCTCGCCGCCCCACCCGGCTGTCGCCCCGTCGCCGCCGGCAGCGGGTTCGCCGCCCTGGGCCTCCATCTGGAAGTCGGGGGTTCTCACGCCACCGAACCGGCCCGGGTCGCAGCCGATCTGGTCCGCGGCTTCCGGCTCGGACTGCTGGACGTCCTGCTCGACGAGTGCGAGCTCTACGACGAGCGGGACACTCGGACCGGCGTCCTGCTCGCCGACGTCTACGCACGCGTCGCCACCGACGCCCTCTTCGGTATCCCGTCGGCCGCCGGTACCGGGGCCAAGTGGCGCGCACTGTCGGAGTCCGACGCACTGACGGTACTCGGCCGAAGGTTCGTCGATGGTATGGGGCGGTCGCTGTGAGCGGGGGTGTCGAGGGACACTCCCTCGCCCGCAGCATTGTGGACCTGGGCGTGCGCCCGGGAGACACCCTCCTCGTGCATGCCTCCCTGCGTCGAGTCGGCTCCGGCCCCGGGGCCGTCCTGGCCGCTTTGCTCGACGTACTCGGCCCTGAAGGAACCGTCGTCGTCCCGGCATTCACCGCCGGGAACTCCGACACCTCTCCGGACTACCGCGACCGCACCCGAGGCATGACGCATCGCCAACGGGTCCTGCACCGTGCGTCGATGCCGCCGTTCGAGCGGGACAGGACGCCGTCCGAGAGGATGGGACGGTTCGCCGAGGTCGTGCGCTGTGCCCAGGGAGCGGTACGCAGCGCTCATCCGCAGACCTCGTTCGCGGCCCTCGGGGCGCGGTCCGGAGAACTGATGGCATGCCACGACGAGGAGTGCCACCTCGGGGAGCGCTCGCCGCTCGCACGACTGGAGCGGGCCGGCGCGCACGTGCTGCTCCTCGGGGTCGGGTACGAGGTGTGCACAGCGTTTCATCTCGGTGAATACCGGCTCCCGGACCCCCCGCGTCGGCTCTACCGATGTGTTGTGCTGCGCGACGGAGCGCGGACATGGATCTCGTACGAGGATGTCGCTCTCGACGACCGTGACTTCGGGTCTCTGGGTTCCGAGTTCGAGGCCGGCGGGACGGCAGCGGTCGCACGGGGGCGGTTCGGCGACGCGCAAGCGGTGTTGTTCCCGCTCGCTCGAGCCGTGGAGTTCGCCGTCTCATGGCTGGCCGAAAATCGTCAGTAGCGCATTGTCGCGGGACGGTCACAACGAGCTGAGGGGTCCTTACACTGAGTGTCCGTGGTGCGCAGGGCAGGGCCGGGGATCGGGGGAGCGCGTGCAGCCGACGGAGCCGATGGGGGCGGACGACACCGCGCCCTACTTCTTCCTCAGCTACGCCCATGTGCCCCGGGACGAGTCCGACGCGTCCGATCCGGACATGTGGGTGCACCGGCTCTTCCGTGATCTGTGCGAGCACATCCGGGCGATGACGACAGTGCAGGCGGGAGCGGCGGGCTTCATGGACCGGCGGATGAGGGCCGGTCAGATCTGGAACCGGGAACTGGCGAACTCGCTGACGGGCTGCCGGGTCTTCGTGCCGCTGTACTCGCCCCGCTATTTCATCAGCCCCTGGTGCGGCAAAGAGTGGACCACGTTCGGGCTGCGGGAGGCCCGATACATAGAGCCGACACAATACGGGTTGCCCAGCGCCGTCGTGCCGGCCCTGTGGGTGCCGGTGCCGGATCACCGGCTTCCCGACTGCGTTCGGGAGATCCAGTTCTACGGGCCCGAACACAGCGCGAGATACCGGATGTTCGGACTCTACGGACTGGCCAAGCTCAACTCCTTCCGCAGCGAGTACCAGAAAGCCGTGCTGCATCTCGCCAGACGCATCGTGGAAGTGGGAGAGAGCATAGTGGTGCAGAAGGGCGACCCGGGTGCGTTGCACACCGCGCAGGACGCGTTCACGCTGCGCCCGCGAACCCGACCGACGACCGGCCGCAGACTGCGGATAAGCGTCGCGGCCGGTTCGCGTCGGCGGCTGCCCGACGGGCGTAGTCCTGATTACTACGGTGACACACCGCTGGATTGGCGGCCCTATCAGCCCGAAATGCCGCGCCCGCTGGGTCAGATGGCCTCCGACATCGCGGAGGAGCTCGAATTCCAGGCTGACGTGCAAGAGTTCGATCACCTGCGGGGCCCGTCCGACGGCCCGGAAGTGCTGTTGCTAGACCGCTGGTGGCTGCACGACCCCGACCACCGAGCACGTTTGGGTGAGTTCGATGCCGACGACAGGAAGGCGACCGGACTCGTGGTGCCCTGGAACAGCGCGGACCCGGACGATGATGCGGACGGGCGCGACGCGGCCACCGAGGTCGAGTCCGCCCTGCCGCGCCGCACCCACCGTCAGACGCAGGCCGGTCGGCCGACCGTACTGGGGCCGGACGGCCGGTCGTTCAGCGACGAGTTTCCGCGCGTCGTGCACTGGGCGGCAGCCGAGTACCTGAAACGGGCCCCCGTCCGGACCCCGCCCGGCGATGCTCCGCCGCGCTTCCGCCTCGGCGCGGTGGACAGTCGGGACGGCCGGTCATCGAAGGGACGCGGGCAGGAAGCCGGGGAGGAAGGCCACGATGGTCAGCTTCGATGAGAAAGGCCGCAGTGAAGGCCGGATCGTGACGTTCTACTCCTACAAGGGCGGCACCGGTCGGACGATGGCCCTGGCGAACGTCGCCTGGATCCTGGCCGCCAACGGCAAACGCGTCCTGGCCGTCGACTGGGACCTGGAGGCACCCGGACTGCATCGCTTCTTCCACCCGTTCCTCGACCCGGCCACCATTGGTGCGACCACCGGTGTCATCGACATGCTCGCCGACTACACCTGGGAAGCCACCGACGACGGTGAGGGCGAGCGCGAGCCCCGCCCCGACGGCTGGCACCGCGAGTACGCCCGCATCCAGCGCCACGCCGTGTCCTTGGAGTGGACGTTTCCCGAAGGCGGCACACTCGACATCGTGTTGGCCGGCCGGCAGAACCGCGACTACTCGGCGATGGTCACCACCTTCGACTGGGACAACTTCTATGGCCGGCTCGGCGGCGGACTGTTCTTCGACGCGCTGCGCGAAGAGATGCGCCGCGCCTACGACTACGTCCTCATCGACAGCCGTACCGGGTTCTCCGACATCGCCGACATCTGCACCGCCCACCTGCCCGACGTGCTTGTGGACTGCTTCACCCTCACCGACCAGAGCATCGATGGGGCGGCCAGGGCGGCACGAGACATCTCCGAGCGGTTCAACAGGCGCCGGATCCGCATTCTGCCCGTGCCGATGCGCATCGACGAGGGGGAGAAGGAAAAGGCCGATGTGGGCCGTTCACTGGCCCGGGCAAGGTTCCACGGATTCCCGTCCGGCATGTCGGAGGACGAACTCGCCTCCTATTGGGGGTCGGTGGAGGTCCCCTACCGCCCCTACTACGCCTACGAGGAGACCCTGGCCGTGTTCGGCGACGCGGCCGGCACCTCGGCGTCTCTGCTGGCGGCCTTCGAGCGGCTCACCCGTGCGATCTCCGACAATGCCGTGACCGCATTGCCGCGCATGGTGGAGGACGTACGACTGGACATCAAACGGAAATTCACCCGGACACGCTCCTCGTTCTCCGTCGACGTGCATCTCAGCTATGTCGCCGAGGACCGGATGTGGGCCGAGTGGATCGCGGCCGTGCTGGCACGAGCGGGGCTCCGGGCGGTGCTGAGGTACGTGGGCCGCGAGGGCGACGGCGCGAAGACACCCGCAGATCGGACCGTGGTCATCGTGTCGCCGTCATACCAGCGTTCGGCGCGCGCTCTGCAGGTGTGGGAGACGGCCGCCGGGAACGACCCCACCGGACGTCGCCAGGTACTCGTGGTACGCGTCGGTGACGTCCTCCCGGCACGGCCATCCAGTGAGTGGGCTGCGGTCGACCTGGTGCGCAGTAACGCGGAGGACGCCGCCGACCAGCTGCTGCGGGCCCTGGGCAAGCCGACGCCGCGTGCCGAACTCGCCGACGCCGACGTTCGCTTTCCGGACCTCGTGCCCAGGATCTGGAACGCCTCGCCGCGCAACACCTCTTTCACGGGCCGCACCGCGGTTCTTGAGCACCTGCGCGACCGCTTCGACGCTCAGGCGTTCGGCGACTCCCGGACGCCGTACACCCTCTATGGCCTCGGTGGTGTCGGCAAGACACAGATCGCACTGGAGTACGCACACCGCTTCGCGGCCGCCTACGACCTGGTGTGGTGGATCCCCGCCGAGCAGGGCGAACTCATCGTGTCCGCGCTTGCGGATCTCGGTTCGACACTGGGCCTGCGGGTCGGCGAGGACGCGACGCAGGCTGCCGAGCAGGTATGCGCGTACTTGCGGCACAGGAGTGCGACGCTGCGCTGGCTGCTGGTCTTCGACAACGCCGACGAGCCGCACGAGGTCAGCCCCTACCTTCCCGGCGGTGGCCATGTATTGATCACTTCCCGCAATCGGAACTGGCGAGAGCACGGCGAAGCGCAGGAAATCGCTCCCTTCCTTCGCGAGGAAAGCATCGACCACCTGCTGCGCCGGGTCACCGGACTCACCGCCGAGGACGCCGACCGGGTCGCCGAGGCCCTGGGGGACCTGCCCCTCGCCGTGGAACAGGCCGGCGCCTGGCTCGCCGAGACCGGGACGCCTGTCGGCGACTACCTCACCGAACTGGAGCAGCAGATCGAGAGGACCCTGTCATCCAGTCAGCCTGCCGACTATCCGCAGCCCGTCGCCGCGACGTGGAACGTCTCCATCGAGCGCCTCAACGAGCGCTCGCCGGCCGCCGTCCGGCTGTTGCAGCTCTGCGCGTTCTTCGCAGCCGAGCCGATCTCCGACAAACTGCTCTACGGTGACGAGATGATCCGCGTCCTCGCGGCCAAGGATCCCTCGCTGCAGGAAAAGGTGGTGCTCGGGCGGGTGATTCGCGAACTGGGCCGGTTCGCTCTCGCCAAGGTGGAGAGCTCGCCGGGCTCCATCCAGGTCCACCGGCTGGTGCAGGCGGTCGTCCGCTCCCAGCTGACAGTCCGGGAACAACGAGAGTCACAGCACGTTGTGCACCGCATTCTCGTCGACGCCCGTCCTTCGGGCGAAGAACCCATCGACGACCCCGAGAACCAGCCGGTGTACGCGGCGATCTGGCCCCATCTCGATGCGTCCGAGGCCAGCACCTGTGATGAACCCGAGACCCGCCAACTCCTCATCGACCGCGTCCGTTACCTGTGGAGACGAGGGGACCTCAGCGCCGCCTTCGCGATCGGCGAAGAGCTGCGGACACAGTGGGAGGCCCAGGTCGAGCTGAGCCGCGAAAGGATTGCCGGGGCGGGGGAATCCGGCGAGACGAGCCCTTCGGTCTCCGCGGACGGCCACGTGCCGCGCGAGCTGTCCGAGGAACTGCGCTATCTCACCAGTCTCCAGATCCAGCTGCTGCGCCTGCGCTTCCACATCGCCAACGTGATGCGTTCCCTGGGCAAGTTCGAGAAGGCCGCGGCGCTGGGCTCGGCCACGCTGGAGGGCCAGCGCGAACTGCTGGCCGCCGGGCATCCGCACATCCTGATGACCGCCAGCGGCCTCTCCGCCGACCTCGGTGCCATCGGCCGCCTGGACGCCGCACTGACGATGGCCACCGAGGCGTATCTCGGCTTCAAGGAGGACTTCGGCGACGACCACCCGCGTACTCTCAGCGCCAACAACAACCGCGCGCTGTGCCTCAGACTGCTCGGCCGTTACACCGAGGCTCGCGACATCGACGAGACGATCTACTACCGACGGCGCAATGACCTGGGCGCTCAGCATGCGCACACCCTCATCAGCCTCTCCAACCTGGGGCGAGACCTCCGTGAGGTCGGTGAATACGCCCCTTCCGCCTCCCTGCTGCGCGGTGCCTACGACGCCTACCGGGAACGGTTCGGGGAGGTCTATCCCGAGACCCTGCGCGTCGCCAAGAGCCTTGCGGTCTCACTGCGCAAGGCGGGCCAGGTGGACGAGGCGAGAGCGCTGACCTTGCAGACGCGCGAGTACTACCGGTCACGGGGCACCCCCACGACCACACCGGACGTACTGGACTGCATCCTCAATTACGCAACCGACCTGTATGCCACCGGGGACACCCAGGCCGCCCTTGAGCAGGCCGAGAACATCGTGCGGGACTACAAGGAGGTGTTCGGAGACGCTCATCCGTCCACACTGGCCGCGGTGAACGACCTCGGGATCTTCCTGGACGGGGCCGGCGAGGCCGACAGGGCGCGGACGCGGCTGGAGAAGAACTTCGGAATGCTGCGGAAGATTCTGGGCGACGGCCACCCGTTCACGCTGGCCTGCACCGTCAACCTCGCCAACGCTCTGGCGGGAACCGGGGAGTTGCAGAAGGCGGAGGAACTGGAACGCATGGCGATCGCCGGGTTCCAGGAAGCCTTTGGGCGCAAGCATCCTGACAGCATTCTGTCGCGGGCCAACCTGGCGGTGACGCTGCGGTCGCTGCAGCGGATTCCGGAGGCAGACCAAATGCAGGAGAACGCGCAAGCCGAACTCGAACGGTTGCTGGGGCCGGAGCATCCGCAGACGGAAAGGGTGCGGGAAGGCAAGCGCGTCTACCGGGACCTTGAACCTCCCACTATCTGACGAGACGCCACATGATCTCCGGCACCGACTGGCGTCTGCGGCTGAGCAGCCAGGACACGACGTCGGGAAGCACCCGCAGCGAGGCGAAGTGAGCCGCCCGGGGGTGCAGTACGGCCGTGCCGCCAGGGATGCGATCGGCAAGCCAGCGAGTATGACTGACCGGTGCGAACACGTCCTTCTCACCGTGCCACAGCAGGACGGGCACGGAGATCGAGTCGAGGGAGAAGCCCCAGGGCGCGCAGAAGGACAGCGCGTCGTCCACCCATCCGTCGGCCGAGACGCGCAGCGCCTCCCGGTAATTGTCCATCAGCATCGTCCGGATCCGCGCGTCGGCCACCACGCGCCTGTCCGACTCGGTGAGATCGCAGCGCAGTTGGGTGAGCAGGCGGCGCGGGTCGGCGCGGATGGCAGCGGACCGTTCGCGCAGGCTGGCGGCGAGCTTCTCGGGCCCGGCAAGGGCGTGGGCGTACTCCTGCACGTTGGAGGTGGCCATGCCGGCGAACCAGTCCAGGCCGTCGGCGTCGCGCGGGGCGATGCTGACCAGTACGGCGACCCGGGTCACCCGCTCCGGCATCAGGGCAGCACAGGCCAGAGCGTGTGGGCCGCCGCCGGAGCGACCGACCACGGCGAACCGGTCGATGGCGAGAGTGTCCGCGATGGCGGCGACGTCGTTGGTCGCATGCGCGACCTGACGGTTGGGGAGCCGGTCGGAGCGGCCGTAGCCGGGACGGTCGTAGCTGATGAGCCGCACCCGCTGGTGGTAGAGCTCCATCGGTCGGGGCGTCGGGCCCAGCCGACTGCCCGGTGTGCCGTGCAGCAGGAAGACGGGGGATCCCTGGGGATCTCCGGTGATCTCGACGGCCAGGCGACGCCCGTCACTCGTGTAGACGTCGGTATGCATGCGCGGCCTCCTGGAGCCTGTGCCAACTGCGATATGACCTGTCGTCGTGAAGAAGCCAACCCCATGGTGAACCAGATGATCCTGATAGATCCGGCCTTTGCGACATCACAGGACACGCGTGGCGCGGCGCCGGTGCACCGAGCACACAACGAAGGGGGAGTCCGCCGTGAGCGTCCGTGACGCATCGGATGGCCGCGCAGGCCGGATCGTGACGTTCTACTCGTACAAGGGCGGCACCGGACGGACGACGTCCCTGGCGAACGTCGCCTGGATCCTCGCCGCCAACGGCAAACGCGTGCTCGCCGTCGACTGGGACCTGGAGGCGCCGGGGCTGCACCGGTTCTTCCACCCGTTCCTCGACCCGGCCACCGCCGGTGCGACCACCGGCGTCATCGACCTGCTCACCGACTACGCCTGGGCGGCCACCGACGTCGACGAGCCGCGCCCCGACGACTGGCACCGTGAGTACGCCCGCATCCAGCGGCACGCCGTCTCCGTGGAGTGGCCGTTCCCCGGGCCGGGCACCCTCGACCTGGTGTCCGCGGGGCGGCAGAACCGCGACTACTCCGCGGTCGCCACCTCCTTCGAGTTCGACAACTTCTACGAACGGCTCGGCGGCGGCCTGTTCCTGGACGCGCTGCGCGAGGACATGCGGCGCAACTACGACTACGTGCTCGTCGACAGCCGTACCGGACTCTCCGACATCGCCGACATCTGCACCGCCCACCTGCCCGACCTGCTCGTCGACTGCTTCACCCTCAGCGACCAGAGCATCGACGGCGCGGCCGCGGTCGCCCGTGACATCCGCGACCGGTTCCACCACCGCCGGATCCGCATCCTGCCCGTGCCGATGAGGATCGACGAGGGCGAGAAGGAGAAGGCGGACGCGGGCCGCTCGCTCGCGCGGGCCAAGTTCGAGGGGTTCCCCTCCGGGGTGGCCGAGGACGAACTCGCCTCCTACTGGGGATCGGTGGAAGTGCCCTACCGCCCCTACTACGCCTACGAGGAGACCCTGGCGACCTTCGGGGACGAGGCCGGCAACCCGACCTCCCTGCTCTCCGCCTTCGAACGGCTGACCAGCGTGATCAGCGACCAGGCCGTCACCGCCCTGCCGCGCATGGACGACGACGTACGCCTCGGCATCAAACGGAAGTTCACCCGCACCCGCTCCGCCCTCCCCGCCGATCTGCACCTCAGCTACGTGGCCGAGGACCGGATGTGGGCCGACTGGATCGCGGTGCTGCTGTCCCGGGCCGGGTTCCGGGTGATCCCCAAGTACGTCGGCGGCGAGGGCGACGGTGCCGAGAAGCCCGCGGACCGCACCGTCGTCGTGGTCTCCCCGGCCTACCAGCGTTCCGCGCGCGCCCGCCAGGTCTGGGAGACGGCCACCGGCAACGACCCCACCGGGCGCCGTCAGGTCGTCGTGGTCCGGGTGGGCGACTTCCGTCCGGCACCCACGTTCAGCGAATGGGCGTCGGTCGACCTGGTGCGCACCAACGAGAAGAACGCTGCCTCCGCGCTGCTGCGGGCCCTTGGCAAACCGCCGCTGCCCGTCGAGCTCTCCGATGACATGATCACGCCCGACGCGCGCTTCCCGGACACCGTCCCCCGGATCTGGAACGCCTCCCCGCGCAACGCGACCTTCACCGGCCGCAGCGCCCTGCTGGAACGCATCCGCGACGACATCGGCAGCAGCGGCTCCGGCTCCTCCTCGGCGGCCTACGCGCTGTACGGCCTCGGCGGGGTGGGCAAGACCCAGATCGCGCTGGAGTACGTCCACCGGTTCGCCGCCGACTACGACCTGGTGTGGTGGATCCCCTCCGAGCAGAACGAGCTGATCGTCTCCGCGCTCGCCGACCTCGCTCCCAAACTGGGCCTGCGCGTTGGCGACGATGCGGCCCAGGCCGCCCAGGAGGCCCGCGACCACCTGCGCCAGTCCTCCCCGACGCTGCGCTGGCTGCTGGTCTTCGACAACGCCGACGAACCGCAGGAGGTCAGCCGTCACTTCCCCGGCGGCAGCGGCCACGTCCTGGTCACCTCCCGCAACCAGACCTGGCTGCAGTACGGCGACGCCCTGGAGATCGACCCGTTCCTGCGCGAGGAGAGCGTCGAGCACCTGCTACGTCGCGCGGCGGGCCTCACCGCGGAGGACGCCGACCGGGTCGCCGAGGCCGTCGGCGACCTGCCGCTGGCGCTGGAACAGGCGGGCGCGTGGCTCGCCGAGACCGGCACCCCGGTCGACGAGTACCTGGTGGAACTCGGCGAACAGGCCCAGCGCGTCCTGTCGTTCAGCATGCCCGCCAACTACCCCGAACCCGTGGGCGCCACCTGGAACGTCTCCATCGAACGCCTCAAGGAACGCTCCCCGGCCGCCGTGCGTCTGCTGCAGCTGTGCGCGTTCTTCGCCGCCGAACCGGTCTCCATGAAGCTGCTCTACGGCGACGAGATGATCCGGGTCCTGGCCGCCGAGGACCCCTCCCTCCAGGAGAAGATGGTGCTCGGCCGGGTCATCCGGGAGATCGGCCGGTTCGCCCTCGTCAAGGTGGACCGCTCCCCGGGCTCCATCCAGGTGCACCGGTTGGTGCAGGCGGTGATCCGCTCCCAGCTCACCCCCGTGCAGCAACTGGAGGCGCAGCACGTCGTGCACCGCATCCTGGCCGGCGCCCGGCCCTCCGGCGAGGAGCCCATCGACGACCCGGAGAACCAGTCCACGTTCGCGGCGATCTGGCCGCACCTGGACGCCTCCGAGGCCAGCACCTGCGACGAGCCCGAGACCGGCCAGCTTCTCATCGACCGCGTCCGCTACCTGTGGAAACGCGGCGACCTGAACGCCGCCCTGGCCTTTGCCCAGGGCCTGCGCACCCTGTGGGAGGGACAGCTGCAGACCAGCCGCGAACGCGTCGCGGAGCTCACGGCGTCCGGCAGCCAGGCCGTCCGGCAGGCGGTCGTCGACGGCCGGGCGCCGCGCTCCCTCCCCGAGGAGAAGCGCTACCTCACCAACCTGCAGATCCAGCTGCTGCACCTGCGGTTCCACATCGCCAACGTCCTGCGCTCGCTCGGCAAGTACGTGGAGGCGGAGAGGCTGGGCTCCGAGACCCTGGCCAGCCAGCGCGCACTGCTCAGCCCCGGGCATCCCCACATCCTCATGACCGCCGGCGGCCTGGCGACGGACCTCGGCAGCGTGGGCCGCTTCAAGGACGCCCTGGAGATGGCCACCGAGGCCTACCTCGGTTTCAAGGAGAGCTTCGGCGAGGACCATCCGCGCACCCTCAGCGCCGACAACAACCGTGCCGTGTGTCTGCGGCTGCTCGGCCGCTTCAACGAGGCGCGCGACGTCGACCAGGAGATCTACGACCGGCGCCGCAACGACCTGGGCGCCCAGCACCCCCACACCCTCATCAGCATCACCAACCTGGGCCGCGACCTGCGCGAGACCGGCGAGTACGACGCGTCGATCTCACTGCTGCGCAGCGGCTACGAGTCGTACAAGAACCTGTTCGGAGAGGTGTATCCGGAGACCCTGCGTACCGCGAAGAGCCTGGCGGTCTCGCTGCGCAAGGCCGGCGTCGTCGAGGAGGCCCGGACCCTGACCCTGCAGACCCGCGAGCACTACCGGCTGCGCGAGATCCCGCCGTCCACGCCGGACGTGCTGGACTGCACCCTCAACTACGCGATCGACCCGTACGCCACCGGCGCCCGCGAGGAGGCCCTCGCGCAGGCCCAGGACATCGTGCGCCAGTACCGGAGGGCACCCGGCGAACAGCATCCGGCGACGCTGGCGGCCGTGAACAACTGCGGGATCTTCCTCCGCGGGTCCGGTGCCGCCGAACAGGCCCGCACGCTGCTGGAACGCAACCTGGAGACGCTGCGCAGGGTGCTCGGCGACGGTCACCCCTACACGCTGGCCTGCGGGGTGAACCTCGCCAACACATTCGCGGAGCTGGGCGAGCTGCACCGGGCGGAGGAACTGGAGCGGCTCGCCGTCGCCGGTTTCCAGGCGGCCCTCGGGCAGAAGCATCCGGACACCGTCGTCTCCCGGGCCAATCTCGCGGTGACCCTGCGCGCCCTGCGCCGGATCCCGGAGGCGGACCAGTTGCAGGAGAGCGCACAGGCTGAGCTGGAACGGCTGCTGGGCAGGGAGCACCCGCACACCATGACCGTCCGGGAGGGCAAGCGGATCCACCGGGACCTGGAGTCGCCCCTCGTGTGAGCCCTCAGCCGCGGTCGGCGGCCAGCCGGCTGCGCCCGCCCAGCAGCCAGGTCACGATGTCCGTGAGTAACCCCGGGGAGTGCAGAAGGACAGCGCGTCTTCGCCCCGGCCGCCGGCGGAAACGGCCGGCGCTCACGGTGGTTGCGCACCACTGTGGCCGGCGACCCCTGGGGATCGCCGGCCACCTCCACCTCCAGGCGCCGCCCGTCACCGGTGTACACCTCGGTACGCATCCGCGGCCCCCTCGAAGCCCCGTCCACTGCGGCATGCCCTGCTGTGGTGCAACGGTCCTTCCCCATGGTGACCCAGATCACCCGGGTTCGTAGGGCTTTGGCGATATCGCGGTGGCGCGGGTGACGGAGCCGGGCCCCGCCCGGAGTCGTGTCAGGAACCCACCACGTCCACGAAGACCGGGTTCGAGTAGAACCAGGTGTCCGCCCACGGGTCGCCGTTGCCCGGCTCGTGCGGGATCGGGCCGTGCGGGTCGATCGCCGCGCCCAGGTAGCCGGTGCCGTTGCGCTTGCCGTCGCTGCCGCGCAGCCGGACGTAGAACGACTCGTCACCCGCGGTGAGCGGGATGCGCAGGGTGTAGGTGCCCCTGCGGTCCGACACGTCCTTCGACTGCACGACCCTGGTGTCCGGTGCCTGCCAGCTGTCGCGGTCGGCGGCCGGACCGCGCACCGCGCCCCGGATCACGTCGACATGCGCCAACTGGGGAAGGATCCCCTGGGCGTTGACCCGGGACGCGGTCGTCACCGTGACGTTCAGGGTGATCCGTTCGCCCTTGCGGACGCGCAGCCGGCCACCCAGCGTGACACCGGTGCCGTGGTCGCAGTCCCGCTTCAGCCGGACGTCGAGGCCGTCGAGCAGGTGCCCGTGGTCCAGCCAGACCCGGCCCGCGCGCAGGCCCGCCATCACCGCACGGTACCCGTACCGGGTGACGCCGACGTGGGTACGGCTGAACTCGCCGGGCCAGAAGTCACTGCCGGGCTGTGGGGTGTCGGTGTTCACCGGGTCGGGCAGCTTGCCGGTGTTGTCGAAGTTCTGCCCCGCCGGCCAGTCGCCGTTCTTCCAGGTGTCGAAGACGGTGCGGTGGTTGTCGGAGTTGGTGGTGATGGTGAACGGGCGGCCCTCGGACAGCATCGCGTCCCACAGGCCGCCGACCGTCGCCGTCGCCCAGTCGAAACCGCCGTAGGTGAGGTACGCGTCCGCCGGGTAGCCGGCCCAGGACTGAGCGGAGGGTTTGTTCTCGTACTCGCCGCGGATCGAGGTGGCCCCGCGCCAGCCAGGGATCGCGGCACCCTGGGCGCCGGGCGCGCCTTCCATGCCGATCATGATCTCGGCGGCCGCGTCCCGCCAGTTGCGCATCTCGTGCGGGGAGTCGATGCCGAGCCGCAGCGGGTGGTTGGCGAGGACCAGGACGTCGTCGACGTAGCCGGTGCGGCGCTGCTCGGCGAGCCACTGGATGGCCTTGACGGCGTGTGCCTCGTTGCGGACGGTGTCCGTGGCGCCGGCCGAGCCCTCGGTGTAGCCGAGGAGCTTGCCGTCGTAGGCCAGCTCGAACTGCGTGAGCAGGTCGGTCTCGTGCGGGCCCGGCGCGGCGAACACCGTGCAGTGCTCGGCGGCCGGGATGTACCACTCCAGGCCCTGGAAGATCAGCTGGCGGGGGTTCTCGGCACGTGCCCTGAGGATCTCCGCGTGCTCCATCTTCGCGCCGTAGTAGGCGTGCCCGAAGTTGGAGTGCTCGTTGAACACCATCCAGTCCAGGCCGTACGTCGCGGCGGCCCGGGCCTGCTGGGAGAACGTGTACTTGGCGTCGTGGCTGTACACGGAGTGCACGTGGTGGTCGCCGACCAGGTAGGCCAGACGCGGGTCCTCGCCGCCCAGGCCCCGGCCGGGCGCGGCGAACGCCGGGGTCGCCGCCGACCCGAGCGCGAACGCGGCGCCGAACAGGCCCGCACGGCGCAGGAGTCCACGCCGCGACATGCCCTGGGCGTCGAGATCGGCGGGGGAGACGGCAGGGTCGGCCCAGGCGGGCAGCTGCTGCTCGGTCATGAAGATGATCCTCGTAACGGGGGTCAGTTGGTCATGAAGGAGGAGACGGGCAGTGCCCGCGAGACGATCCGGACGTCGCCGAGGCGGCCGTAGAGGATCTGGTCGATCTTGTCGGCGTACTCGTAGCCGCCGAGCAGCCAGGCCTTCCCGGACGAGGCGATTCCGACCGCGGCGGCGTGCGGGTTGCGGGCCACCGGGCAGCCCTGCACGTACATCGTGGTGTGCTTGCCGTCGTTGACGACGGCGAGGTGCCACCAGATCTCCGGGTCGGTCTCGTCGCCCCAGTTGGTGGCCAGCTGCTGCTGGTTGAGCGGGTGGACGGCCCACTGCGGACCCGGGCCGTCGGAGATGGAGAGCGTGGCGAGCGGCTCGTCCGGGTCGTCGGTGACGGTGCCCACCGAGCCGTTGCGGCCGGTGCGGCTGACCAGTCCGGACCAGGCGTTGTGCGAGGCGTTCCAGTCGGCGGGCAACCGGTAGAACGCCTCGATGGTGTAACCGTCCTTGAAGGTCGCCGAGTTGAGCGGCGCGCCGTCGACGGTGCGCAGGTAGGCGCCCTTCAGCGGCGACTTGTACCCGGTGAACTCCAGGCTGCCGTGGCCCGGCTGGTCCGGGTGGTGGTCGGCCGACCAGCCGAGGGTGCCGCCGCCCACCGGGACCACGGTGAGGTCGTTGCCGTTGCCGGACAGGTCACGGACCGTGCCGGCGACCGCCGAGTCGAACCGCCAGTAGGCTGCCGTGCCCCGCACCAGCAGCTGCGAGGCGGGCCGCGCCGGGCGGACCGGCACCGGGGCGAAGCCCTCGAAGCGGGCCGCGAAGTCGATGCCGACGGAGAAGCGGTCCTTGTCGCCGCTGAGCTCCATCTCCTGCCGCTCCAGCTCGTTCAGGCCCTTCTCGGCCCGGCCGAGGATCCACGGCGAGACCGTCTCCACGTCGATGACGTCGCGGTCCAGGTCGAAGTGGTAGAGGCGGATCATCGCCGCGCCGCCGAAGTACCGGTTCTGGTAGTTCGTCAGGTGCAGGTGCACGTCGTTGCCGGCCGCGTTCTTGCGAGTCGCGCGGGCCGCCGGCCAGTAGTGGCCGTTGAGGGTGAGGAAGATCTGGTCGTGCTCGTCGATCAGCTGGTCCCACAGCTGCTGCCCGTACGACGACAACTCGTCGTCTTCCACGACCAGTTCGTGGGTGGTGAGGATGACCGGCGCCTTCGGGTGCGCGGCGATGACGTCCTTCGCCCAGGCGTACCCCTTGGCCGACAGCCGCCAGTCCAGGGCCAGCACGAGCCACTCGCGCCCCGCCGCCCGGAACAGGTGGTAGGTGTTGTAGCCGTCCGCCGAGGCCCCGCCGAAGGTCGGCCTGCCCTTGAAGCGCTGCGGGCCGAAGACGTCCAGGTACGGGGTGGCGCCGCGCTGGTCGTCCGTGGACGACCTGATGTCGTGGTTGCCGGCCAGCACGCTGTAGCCGACCCCGCGCCGGTCGAGGATCTCGAACGCCTTGCCGATCGCGGCGAACTCCTCCGCCGCCCCGTTCTGGGTGAGGTCGCCGAGGTGCGACAGGAAGACGATGTTGTCGTCGGACTCGCCGCCGTGCTCGAGGAGGTAGCGCAGCGAGGCCTCGACGGGTGCCGGGTCGATGCTCGGCCCGTCGAAGAGGTACTGGGTGTCGGGCATCACCGCGAGGGTGAAGCGCCGGCTCTCCGGGTCGGGCCGACGGCCGGAACCGGCGGACGACGCCTCGGCGACGGTGGGCAGCGTCAGCCCGGCGGTGGCGGCGGCGCCGAGCAGCACGGTGGCCCGCAGGAAGTTGCGGCGTCCGGCTCCGGCCTGCGCGGCCTCGCCCTGAGGGTGGTCATGCGAAGTACACACGTGTGCTCCGTGGGTAAGCAGAAGTGACGGCGAAGGGCGTGGGGGGATCTCGGAAGGCGGATCTCGGCAGACGGATCTCAGAGCACGCGCAGCGTCCAGCTCCAGCGGTGGACGCCCGGTGCGACGAGATAGGAGGGGAAGGTGTCGGGACCGCACGACGCCGTCCCGAGGCCCCGGTGCGCGGCGTCGATGTGGACCACGCAGCCGGCCCGCGGCACGAGTTCGTCGTGGTGCGTGACGGCGGTGAGGTCCTCGGCGCGGTAGCGGCTGACGGAGACCTGGCGGGGCCCGTCCAGCTCGACCGTGAGTCCGGTGGCGTCCGGCGCCGACAGTGTGAACCGCCGTACGCCGTGCCGGCCGCCGCTCTCCTGGGGCCGCAGATACGGGGTGAACAACCCGTCGACCGGAAGGGAGTGGTGGCCGACCGGGGCCCCGGCGGCGCGGTCGGGGTACGACTCCCAGGGACCCTGACCGAACCACTCCAGCAGATCGAGCCCGGCCACGGTCTCGAAGACCGAGCCGACCCGGGCCACGTCCGCGAACTCCTCGGGCAGCTCGGCCGACTCGTCGACCCGGACCCCGCCCGCGACCGGCGTGAACTCCTGCCGGTGCCGTACGACACCGACCGTGCCGGCGTACTCCGCCAGCACGGTCACGCGGGGGCCGTCGCGGCGTACCGAGACCACCTTGCGCACCAGCCGGTCCAGGCCCCACGCGCGCCAGCGCGGCGCCATGCCGCCCAGCTCGTCGTTGTCGGTGGGCGCCCGCCACAGCGACAGCACCGGCGCGGCGGTCAGCAGCGGGTGCAGCAGCAGCCCCTCGCCGTCCACCTCGACGGCCGGGCCCGACGGCACCGGCGGCCCGAGCGGGTCCGCGGCCCGGAGCCTGATCTGCGGCGCGCAGACCTCCGTACCGGCCGGTGCCCACGCCTGGTCCTCGCCGACCGTCACCCGCAGCGTCAGCCACGCCTCCCCGCCGTCCGCCGGCACCTCGAACGGCAGCGGCACGGCCGCCGTCTCACCGGGGCACAGCTCGGGCAGCTCGGCCGGCCCGGTCAGGGTACGACCGTCGGCCAGCGCCAGCTCCCAGGTGCCGGCCAGCCAGTCGAAGCCACGGAAGTGCTGGTGGTTGGCGAGCACGATGCCCTCGTGCCTGAAGCACCGGATGCGGACCGGAGCCGCGATCTCCCGGTGCTCGTACAGGGCGGGCTTGGGAGTGCGGTCGGGGAAGACGACGCCGTCCGCGACGAACGCCCCGTCGTGCAGGGCCTCGCCGAAGTCGCCGCCGTACGCCCAGCGGTGGCCGGGCGCGGCGACACCGTTGTCGTACAGTCCGGCGCCCGTGCGCCCGACCGGTCTTCCGTCGCTCACCCGCTGGAGAATTCCGTGGTCCCAGAACTCCCAGATGAACCCGCCCTGAAGCCCCGGAGTGGACTCGATGGCGGCCCAGTGGTCGGCCAGCGTGCCGTTGCTGTTGCCCATGGCGTGCGAGTACTCGCACTGGATCAGGGGCTTGGTCTGCTCGCCGGACAGGGCGTGGGCGACACAGTCCTCCAGGGGCGCGTACATCGGGCAGGCGATGTCGGAGGCGACGTCCGGGTCGGCCCAGCCGCGCTTGGCGGCGCCCTCGTACTGGAGCGGCCGGGTCGGGTCGTGCCGCCGTACCCAGCCGGCCGCCGCGTCGTGGTTGGCGCCGTAGTCGGACTCGTTGCCCAGCGACCAGATGATGATCGACGGGTGGTTCTTGTCGCGCAGCACCATCCGTGAGACCCGGTCCACGAAGGCGTTCAGGTAGCGCGGGTCGTCGGCGATCTCGTGGGCGTGGTCGTGGGACTCGATGTCCGCCTCGTCGACCACGTAGAAGCCCAGTTCGTCGGCGAGGTCGTACAGGGCCGGGTCGTTCGGGTAGTGCGAGGTGCGGATCGCGTTGAACCCGAACCGCTTCAGCACGACCAGGTCGGCGCGCATGTCGTCGTACGACACCGTCCGCCCGGTGAGCGGGTGGAAGTCGTGCCGGTTGACGCCCCGGACGAACACCCGCTCGCCGTTGACGAGCAGGTCCCGGCCGACGATCTCGACGTCCCGGAAGCCGACGCGGTGGTACGACGTGTCGGCGACCGTGCCGTCGGCGCGGTGCAGCCGGACGGTCAGCCCGTACAGTTCGGGCTGCTCCGCGTTCCAGGTGCGCACCTCGGGCACGGTGGCGCGGATGCGGGCCTCGCCGAGGAAGTCGGAGACCCGGTCGTCCTCGGTGTTGAGCCGGTCGAACTCGGCGTCCTGCGCGAGTGGTTCGCCGCCCAGGTCGGCGCTGACGTACCACCCGCCGGGCAGCGCCCCGTCGCCGGCGGCGTTGCGCACCTGGCAGTCCACGCGCAGCTCGCCGTTCCGCCGCGCCCGCACGGTGACGTCCGCGAGCCGGAACGGGTCGGTCGCGTAGAGCAGTACCGAGCGGGTGATCCCGCCGTGCCACCAGTGGTCCTGGTCCTCGACGTGCGTGGCGTCGGACCACTTGACGACGGTGAGCCGGAGGACCGACCGGGCACCGGGGCGGACGGCGTCGGTCAGGTCGAACTCGGCCGCCAGGTGCGAGTCCTTGGACATGCCCACGGGCCGCCCGTCGACGTGCACGAGGAGCACGCTCTCGGCGGCACCGACCTGGAGCACGATCCGGCGCCCGGCCCACTCGGCGGGCACGTCCAGCGCACGTTCGTAGACCCCGGTCGGGTTGGCGGCGGGGGAGTACGGCGGGAACTCGCGGAACGGCATGGTGACGTTCGTGTACTGGGGCAGGTCGTCGGTGTCCTGCACGGTCCAGGCGCCGGGGACGTGCGCCGTGGACCAGGAGCCGCCGACCGGCGCGTCCGGAGCCGGCAGCAACTGGAACCGCCAGTCGCCGTCCAGGGGGAGCGCTCCGGTGCGCCGGTCGACGGCGTTCATGGGGAGCCGTCCCCAGGAGGTCACCTCGGGGGCCTCCCAGGGGCGGAGGGCGATCAGGGGATCGGCGGGCCGGTGCCCGGGGATCGACGGACCGTTCATCGGCGGATGGCTCACTTCTCTGCTGGCGTGGGTGGCGTGGCGGGCCCGGGCAGGACGTGTCCTGCCCAGCCCCAGGCGGGGTCGACGGGGATGCCGAGCCGGTCCAGGACGGTGGGGGCGATGTCGGTGAGGCGGGGGGTGTCGAGCAGGGTGCCGCCGGGCGCGCCGGGTTCGGCGAGGATCACGAAGACCTCCCGTTCGGCACGGGTGTCGCCGCCGTGGCCGCCGGTGTCGAGGTGCCCGTGGTCGGTGGTGACCAGCACGGTCCACCGCTCGCCCGAGGGCCGCGCGCCGATTGCCGCGAGCAGGTGCCCGAGGTGGCTGTCCTGGGCGAGCAGGGCTTCGTCGTAGGCGGGGGAGAGCGGGCCGGTGGCATGGCCGGCCTCGTCGGTGGCGCCGAAGTACACGAACAGCAGGTCCGGGTCGTACTCGGTGAGCCAGCGGAGGGCGGTGCGGGCGACCAGGTCGTCGGCGGCCGCGTAGCCGTCGCTCTCGCCGTCGAAATGGACCCGGCGGCCGATGGCGGCGCCGAGAGTGCCGCGGTGGACCAGCTCCGGCCAGGACACCGCCGCGGCGGTGCGCAGGCCGGGGCGGGCGGTGACCGCGCGGCTGAGGAAGTCGGGGTGGCGGGTGTAGTCGGCGCCGGCGAAGTCGTTGCCGGTGACCCCGTGCCGGTCGGGCCACACCCCGGTCAGCACGCTCGACCAGCCGGGGCCGGAGTCGGTGTACGCCATGCTGGTGGACGGTCCGTCCGCGGCCTGGCCGTCCGCCTCGCCGTACGGCAGCAGGCTGGTGCCGTGGGCGCCCGCCGCCATCAGGGCGTGCAGGACGGGCGCGTGGGCACCCGAGCGAAGCGAGATGGGGGTACCCCCGGCCGGAGGCTGGGGGAGGGGCAGCCGGTCGTGGCGCAGCCCGTCCATGCCCACCACGAGCACCCTGCCGTCCCGGGCGGTGTCGCTCACCGGATACCTCCTCTGCCGCGCACGGGTCAGGTGCCCTGCACCGCGCCCTCGGTGGCGCCCGCGATGAAACCGCGGGCGAATATGGCGAAGACCAGCACCAGCGGCAGCGAGGCCATCAGCACCCCGGCCATGACCATGCTGTAGTCGGTGGTGTGGCCGACGTTGAGCTGGGCGATCTCCACCTGGAGGGTCACGTGGTCGGGGTTGGTGAGCACGATGAGCGGCCAGACGTAGTCGTTCCAGGCGCCGACGAAGGCGTAGATGGCGAGGAAGGACAGCGCGGGCCTGATCATCGGCAGGGCGATGTTCCAGTACTGGCGGAAGAACCCGGCGCCGTCGATGCGCGCGGCGTCGAGGAGTTCGTCGGGCACGCCGTTCTCGATGTACTGCCGCAGCCAGAAGATGCCGAAGGCGTTGGCCAGCGCGGGCGGGATCAGTGCCTTGAGCATGCCGACCCAGCCGATGTTCGACATGAGGATGAACTGCGGCAGGATCGCCAGCTGCAGCGGCAGCATCATGAAGAGCAGCAGCGTGCCGAAGAGCACCTTGCGGCCGGGGAAGTCGAACTTGGCGAAGGTGAAGGCCGCCAGCGAGTCGATGAACAGCACCAGGACGGTGGTGACGGTGGCGACGACGATCGTGTTGAGCATCGACCCGAAGAAATCGATGGTGTTCAGCACGTGCCGGACGTTCTCCAGCAGGTGGGAGCCGAAGGTGAACTTCGGCGGGCTCTTGTAGATGTCCTGCGTGGTGTTGGTCGCCATGACGATCGTCCACAGGAACGGGAAGACCGAGATCAGGACGGCTGCCATGAGGGCGATGTGCGCGGTCAGGCCCTTGGGGCGGCGTAGCCGCCGCGCGCGCGGGGCCGGCCGTGCCGGAGCGGCCGTCGGGTCGGCCGTCGGGTCGGCTGTGGTCACGGCTTCCTCCCTCGTTGGGTGATGCGCCAGTTGACGGCGACGAGGACGATGATCAGCAGGAAGAAGGCCCAGACGATGGCCGCGCCGTAGCCGTAGTCGTTGTTGAGGAAGGCCGACTGGTAGAAGTACAGCAGCGTGGTCAGACCGGCCTGTCCGGGGCCGCCGAGGTTCGCGTTCGCGGCGTTGCTGGCGAACAGCACCTGGGGTTCGCTGAAGCTCTGCAGGCCGTTGATGGTCGAGATGATGACGGTGAACAGGATGATCGGCCGCATGATCGGGATGGTGATCTGGAAGAACGTGCGGACCGGACCGGCGCCGTCGACCCTGGCGGCCTCGTAGATCGAGGCCGGGATCGCCTGCAGACCGGCCAGGTAGATGATCATGTTGTAGCCGGTCCACATCCAGGTCATCAGCAGCGAGATGACCACCTTGATCAGCCACGGGTTGCTCAGCCACGGGACCGGCGAGATGCCGACGGTGCCCAGGATCGCGTTGACCAGGCCGAAGTTGTTGCTGAACACCGCGCCGAAGAAGATCGCCACCGCCACGATCGAGGTGACGTTCGGCAGGTAGAGAGCGATCCGGTAGAAGCCCTTGAAACGGCGCACCGAGTGCAGCAGCGTCGCCAGCACCAGGGCGCCCAGCAGGGTGGGCACGGTGGACAGCACCCAGATCACCAGGGTGTTGCGGATCGACAGCCAGAAGACCGGGTCGGACCACAGGAACCTGAACTGCTGCAGGCCCACGAACTGCATGTCGCCGAGGCCGTCCCAGCGCTGGAAGGCCAGGTACAGCGAGTAGAAGACCGGGAAGAAGGAGAACGCGGCGAAGATCAGGTAGAAGGGCGAGATCGCGAGGTACTGCCGCCAGTACGACAGCGGCCCGCGCCGCCTGGGCCGGACGGAGCCCGCGGGCGTGGCGCGCCGCGGGCGGAACCGGGCCGGGCCCGGCCCGCCCCGGGGGGCGGG
>NZ_JBFBJI010000033.1:0-94218 GCF_040702065.1 Streptomyces sp. NPDC086777
GTACCACGAGCCGAACAGCGCCCGTTCACGCTCCACCAGCAACGGCAGCGGCTCCGAGACCGTCACCAACTCCCGCACCGGATACCGCGCCAGGACCTTCTCCGCCTCCGGGCTGAGGGCGGCGGCCAGGCGCCAGGGCGCGGGCCGTTCCTCGTCGCGGAGGGCGGCGGCCGCGGTCAGCAGGATTTCCCGTTTTTTTGCCTTCGGGACGGCGGCGGCGGCCCGTTCGTAGAGCCGGGCGCCCTCCTCCAGGACCAGTTCGGTGTCGATGCCCGCGGGAATCTTGATCTGCGCGTGGTGGCGCCAGGTGGCGACCGGATCCCCCCATGCCTCGACCTGGTAGGTCCAGCGGCCCGGTTTCCCGTCGACGGTCACCGTGGCGCCCCAGCGGTCCGTGCCGGGGGCCAGCTCCCGCATCGGGGTCCAGGGGCCGGGTCGGCCCTTCGGATCCTTCAGTACGACGTTGGCGGCGACGGCGTCGTGGCCCTCGCGGAAGACGGTGGCGGTGACCTCGAACGACTCCCCGGTGACCGCCTTGGCGGGCCGGCGCCCCTGCTGGACCAGCGGGCGGACGTCGAGGACGGGTATGCGGCCGACGGCGGTGGCCTCGTCCGCGGGGGGTGGCGCGCCGGGGGACGGGCGCCGGGTCGGAGGTGCTGACGGTTGGTGCGTGGCGGGCATGACCGCTCCTGTCCGCGGCAACGTGGGTGTGGGCGGATGGGTGGTGGGGAGGTGGGTCCTGCGGGGTGTACCTGGTGTTGTACCGCTGCCTGGTGTCAGTGCTGTGTCTGTGGGGTGTACCGGAGGAGCCTTCCCACCCTATTCGGGTGGGCAATCCGGCACTTTGTTAACTACTCAGCCGTATGTCTACGCACAAGACCGGCCCCGTTCACGGCGAACGGGGCCGGTGGCGTGATCGCGTACCGGAAACCGCTTTACGTCTCCGGCACCCGCAGCAGCCTGTTGGGCGACCCGTGCCCCGCATCCGACACCTTCCCGCTCGCCGCCCTCGCAATCAGGGCGTCGGCGACCTGAGCGGGGGTCGCCCCGCGGTGCCCGGCGAGATAGAGGGCCGCGGCGCCCGCGACGTGCGGTGCCGCCATCGACGTACCCGAGTAGGTCGCGCTGGCGGTGTCGCTCGCGTTCGAGTCCGAGGTGATCGCCACCCCCGGGGCGAACAGGTCGACCGCGGAACCGTAGTCGGAGAAGCCCGCGCGGGCGTCGGTGCGGTCGGTGGCGCCGACGGTGAGGGCCTGCGGCACGTCGGCCGGCGAGTAACGGGCGGCCGGGACGCCGCCGTTGCCGGCGGCGACCGTGTAGGTCACGCCCGCCCTGATCGAGTTCCGTACGGCGGCGTCCAGTGGGGGGCTGTGGTAGCCGCCCAGGCTGAGGTTGGCGACCGCCGGCCTGCGGGCGTGCGCGGTGACCCAGTCGACACCGGCGATGACCTGGGCGGTGGTGCCCGACCCGGTGTCGTCCAGGACCCGCACGGAGACCAGCCGGGCCTTCTTGGCGACGCCGTACCTGGTACCGGCGATGATGCCGGCGACATGACTGCCGTGCCCGTTGCCGTCGCCGGCGGACCCGTCGTTCCCGACGAAGTCCCAGCCGTAGCCCGCACGTCCGCCGAAGTCGGTGTCGGTGATGCGGACACCGGTGTCGATCACGTACACGGTGACGCCCGCGCCCCCCGAACCCGGCGAGACGAACGACCTGTTCAGCGGGAGTCCTGCCTGGTCGACGCGGTCCAGCCCCCAGGACGGCGGGTTCTTCTGGATGTTCTTCCGGATGTTCTGCCGCGTGTTCTCGCGGGTGCGCACCAGTTGCACCCGGCTGTCCTGGACGACGGAGGCGACCCGCGGGTCCGCGGCGAGCCGCCTGGCCTGTGCAGCGCTTGCTTCGACGGCGTAGCCGTTCAGCACGGCGCCGTAAGTATGGCTTATTTTCGCCCCATACCGGGCGGCGACGTCCCTCCCGGCCGCCGACGCCCCCTTGATTCCCGCGTCGAGCGTCACCAGATAGCTCCCGCCGACCGAACCGGCCCGGCCGGCGCCGACGACGGTTCCCTCCGGTAGGGCGTGCGCGGGCAGGGTGGCCGTCGACAGCACCGCGGCCGTCACGACCGCGGTCACGCCCCCCACCAGACGCAGCCACCGGCTGTACGTCCGTGCCATGGCTGTGAGTCCCCCTCCTCGGCTCAGGGGGGCAGGGTCTCGTACGGGGCGAAAGCCGACAAGAAGGCCTCCGGGGCCACACCCCGGTCCGCCCCGCCTCCGGCCCGCCGGGAGCCTCGGGACAATGGCCGGTCCCCACCACCTCCGGCCCGTCCGGTGAGGACGAGGCCGATCAGGCCGAAGTGGGGGTCTGGGGGCGGCAACCCCCGGTGCCACCCCCCGCACCGGTACTGTCGGACCGACGCCGAGCCGCACAGGGTTGTACGGCTCCCCTTGCGAACTGCACGAGGTGGAATGTGAAGGCGATCCGTCGGTTCACCGTCCGTCCCGTTCTCCCCGACCCCCTCCGCCCCCTCAGCGACCTGGCCCGTAACCTGCGCTGGTCCTGGCACGCCGAGACCCGCGACCTCTTCCAGGCCGTCGACCCCGAGCGCTGGGCCGCCTCCGAGGGCGACCCGGTGCGGCTGCTCGGCAGTGTGCCGCCGGCGCGCCTCGCCGAACTGGCCGGGGACCGCCGGTTCCTGCGCCGGCTGACCGCTGCCGCCGACGACCTGAGCGACTACGTGACCGGCGACCGCTGGTACCAGACCCGTCCGCAGACGGCCGAACTCCCGGCCGCCGTCGCGTACTTCTCACCCGAGTTCGGGATCACGGCCGCCCTGCCGCAGTACTCGGGCGGCCTCGGCATCCTGGCCGGCGACCACCTCAAGTCGGCCAGCGACCTCGGCGTGCCGCTGATCGGCGTCGGCCTGCTCTACCGGCACGGCTACTTCCGGCAGACCCTGTCCCGGGACGGCTGGCAGCAGGAGCACTATCCCGTCCTCGACCCCAACGAACTCCCCGTGGCCCTGTTGAAGGAGGCCGACGGCACCCCGGCGCACGTCTCCCTCGCGCTGCCCGGCGGCAGACTGCTGCGCGCCCGAATCTGGCTGGCCCAGGTCGGCAGGGTGCCGCTGCTGATGCTGGATTCGGACGTCGAGGAGAACGACACCGGCGAACGCGGGGTCACCGACCGGCTCTACGGCGGCGGCAGCGAGCACCGGCTGCTCCAGGAGATGCTGCTCGGGATAGGGGGTGTACGGGCGGTGCGGACGTACTGCCGGCTGACCGGCCACCCCGAGCCCGAGGTCTTCCACACCAACGAGGGGCACGCCGGCTTCCTGGGCCTGGAGCGGATCGCCGAACTGGTCCGCGCCGGGCTGGACTTCGACGCCGCCCTGGAGGCGGTCCGCGCGGGCACGGTCTTCACGACCCACACCCCCGTCCCGGCCGGCATCGACCGCTTCGACCGCGAGCTGGTCGCCCACCACTTCGGTGCCGACGCCGAACTCCCCGGGATCGGGGTCGAGCACATCCTGCGGCTCGGCATGGAGACCTACCCCGGCGGCGAGCCCAACCTGTTCAACATGGCCGTGATGGGGCTGCGGCTCGCCCAGCGCGCCAACGGGGTCTCGCTGCTGCACGGCAACGTCAGCCGGGAGATGTTCTCCGGGCTGTGGCCGGGCTTCGACCCCGACGAGGTGCCGATCACCTCGGTGACGAACGGCGTGCACGCCCCGACCTGGGTGGCCCCCGAGGTGGTCCGGCTCGGTGCCCGGCAGCTGGGCGACCGCCGTACCGAGGAGGCGCTGACGGTCGGAGGCCCGGAACGCTGGGACGCCGTCGCCGAGGTCGCCGACCAGACGATCTGGGAGCTGCGCCGCAGCCTGCGCGAGCAACTGGTGCTGGAGGTGCGGGAGCGGCTGCGGGCGTCCTGGCGGCAGCGCGGCGCCGGTACCGCCGAGCTGGGCTGGATCGACAACGCCCTCGACCCCGACGTCCTGACCATCGGGTTCGCCCGGCGCGTCCCCTCGTACAAGCGCCTCACGCTCATGCTGCGCGACCGTGACCGGCTGATGGACCTCCTGCTCCACCCCGAGCGGCCGATCCAGATCGTGGTGGCGGGCAAGGCGCACCCGGCCGATGACGGCGGCAAGCGGCTGGTCCAGGAACTGGTCCGCTTCACCGACGACCCGCGCGTCCGGCACCGCGTCGTCTTCCTGCCCGACTACGGCATGGCGATGGCGCAGAAGCTGCTGCCCGGCTGCGACATCTGGCTCAACAACCCGCTGCGCCCCCTGGAGGCGTGCGGGACCAGTGGCATGAAGGCGGCCCTCAACGGCGGCCTGAACCTGTCGGTCCTGGACGGCTGGTGGGACGAGTGGTTCCAGCCGGACTTCGGCTGGGCGATCCCGACGGCGGACGGCGCCGGCACCGATCCCGACCGCCGGGACGACATCGAGGCCGCCGCGCTGTACGACCTCCTCGAACAGCGGGTCACCCCGCGCTTCTACGAGCGCGGCCGCAGCGGTCTGCCGGACCGCTGGATCGAGATGGTCCGCCAGACCCTCACCCTGCTCGGTCCCAAGGTGCTGGCGGGCCGCATGGTCCGGGAGTACGTGGAGCGCCTCTACACCCCGGCGGCCCACGCCCACCGGTCCATGACCCCGGACACGGCCCGTGAACTCTCCGCCTGGAAGGGCAGGGTGCGGGCCGCCTGGCACGGCGTCTCGGTGGACCACGTCGAGACGGCCACCGTCACGCCCACCGCCGAACTCGGCACCACCCTCGCCGTCCGGGTCCGCGTCCGCCTCGGCGACCTCGCCCCCGACGACGTGGAGGTCCAGGCCGTCTCCGGCCGCGTCGACCCGGAGGACCGCATCACGGACGCGACCACGGTGCCCCTCAAGCCGGTCTCCGGCCCCGACCTGGAGGGCCACTGGACCTACGAGGGCCCCCTCTCCCTGGACCGCACGGGCCCCTACGGCTACACGGTCCGCATCCTCCCCACCCACCGCCTACTGGCTTCCGGCGCGGAACTGGGCCTGGTGGTGGTGCCGGTGGAAGGGGCGGTGACGGGTGCCGGGGTGCTGATGCGCTGAGGTCCTGAGGGGTGCTCCGAGGGCGGGCGGTCTCCGCTCGCCCTCACGTCCGTCCGGCAGGGGCCGCCCGTCGCGGTCGCGTCAGAACTCCGGTTCCGCGTCCGCGCACAGGCGGCGTAGTACGGCGCCGCATCTGCGGGCGTACGCCTGCTGCAGGCCGCGGGTCGCGGCGCCGCCGGCGCGGGTGTACCACTTGGCGGGTCTGCTGAAGGCGGCGACCGTGAGCCAGACCGTGCCGTCGCCGGTGCGGTCGACGACGAAGGCCTCCTCGCCGCTTTCGGGGTGGCCGGCGAGGGTGCCGTAGGCCCAGCCCGCGCGGCGGGCCTCCTCCGCGGTCCAGACTATTCGGCAGGGGGCCTTGATGAGGCCGGCCAGGGTGACGGTGACGTCGACGCCGGGGGCCGCGCGGTCGGCGGCGGTGTCGATGCCCACACCGAGGGCGCGGTGGAGTTCCCAGGTGAGGACCGCGTCGGCGGCCCGGCGGAAGACTTCCTGGCCCTCGCCTATGCGCGTGCGCACGTGCAGGGGGTGGAAGCCCGGTGGGCAGGCGGCGAGGTTGTCGCGGGTGGCGCCGACCGCCTCGTACGTGAAGGACATGGGACAGAGGGTAGGGCGGGCCCCCGGGACGGCTTCGTCCCGGGGGCCCGCCCGAGCGTTCCGCTAGCGCGTCACGCCGTGACGTTGACCGCGGTCCAGGCCGCCGCCACCGCGTTGTACTCGGTCGAGCCGGAGCCGTACAGCGCGGCCGCCGCGGACAGCGTGCCGGTGCGGGCCGACTTGTAGTTGGTGGTCGACGTGAAGTACGTGGTCAGGGCCTTGTACCAGATCTGCAGGGCCTTGTCCCGGCCGATGCCCGTGACCGTGGAGCCGTTGTACGTCGGCGAGTTGTAGCTGACGCCGTTGATGGTCTTCGAACCGCTGCCCTCCGAGAGGAGGTAGAAGAAGTGGTTCGCGACGCCGGACGAGTAGTGCACGTCCAGGTTCTTCACCGACGAGGACCAGTAGTTGGCGGAGGCGCCGTCCTTGCTGGGCTGGTCCATGTAGCGCAGCGGGGTGCCGTCGCCGTTGATGTTGAGCTTCTCGCCGATGAGGTAGTCACCGGGGTCCGAGGCGTTGTTGGCGTAGAACTCGACGCCGGTGCCGAAGATGTCGGAGGTGGCCTCGTTCAGGCCGCCGGACTCGCCGCTGTAGTTGAGGCCGGCGGTGTTCGAGGTGACGCCGTGGCTCATCTCGTGGCCGGCCACGTCCAGCGAGGTCAGCGGGTGGGTGTTGCTGGAGCCGTCGCCGTAGGTCATGCAGAAGCAGCTGTCGTCCCAGAACGCGTTGACGTAGTTGCTGCTGTAGTGGACGCGGGAGTAGGCGGCGACGCCGTTGTTCTTGATGCCGTTGCGCCCGAAGGTGTTCTTGTAGAAGTCCCACGTCTCCTGGGCGCCGTAGGCGGCGTCCACGGCGGCCGTCTGGTCCGTGGAGGAGCTGGAGGCCGTGCCGGTGCCCCAGGTGTTGTCGGCGTCGGTGAACAGCGTGCCGGTGCCGGAGGTGCCGCGGGCCAGGTTGTACGTCTTGTGGCCGCCGCGCGTGGTGTCGTACAGCTGGTACGTCGAGCCCGACAGGTTCGTGCTCAGGCTGACGGTGCCGGAGTAGAGGCTCTTGCCGGTGCCGGTGGCGTTCTCGATGCCCTGGTACTCGAAGAGCTTCTTGCCGCTGGCGGCGTCGGTGATGACGTGCAGCTGGTTGGGGGTGCCGTCGTCCTGGAAGCCGCCGACGACCGTCTCGTAGGCGAGGACGGGGGTGCCGGAGCCGGCCCAGATCACCTTGCGGGCGCCGTCGGCGGCCGACTTGGTGGAGCCCAGGGTCCTGGCGGCGGTGAGGGCCGCCTTCTCCGCCTTGGCGACGCTGAGCTGCGGCTTCAGCGAGGCCACCTTGATGGTCGCCTTGGTCGCCTTGGTGACGCCCTCGGTCTTGCCGGCCTTGGAGGTGTGCACGACGATGTCGCCGCCGAGGACGGGCAGGCCCGCGTAGGTGCGCTCGTAGCGCGTGTGGACCGTGCCGTCGACGTCCTTGACGACGTCCTTGACGACCAGCTTCTCCTTCGTGCCGAGGCCTATCTGCTGGGCCGTCTCGGCGACGTTCGCGTCCGCCTTCTGGATCAGGGCGGTGCGGGCGGAGTTGGAGAGCAGGGTGGGGGCGGCGGCCAGCGGCTGCTTGTCGACGGCCGAGGCGTTCGCGGTCATACCAGTGGTGAGGAGGGCGCCGGCGGCGACAGCGGTGGCGATGGCGAGCGTGGTGCGCTTGTGACGCGCGTAGAGGGGGCTCACTCAAGCTCCTTCAGGATGTGGGGAGTCCGGGGCGGAGTGGGGTACTGGCCCGGCTGTGGGGTTGTGAAGTTGCTGTGCTGTGCGACGGGTGAAGGAAGAGTGACATCAAGGTCGCGTACATGTCAGTCCCCTGAAGTGATGTTGGCCGAAAAGCAGCTGTTGGGTGAACGTTGCGGGCATGTAAAAAGGGCGCCGCCCGCGGGGAGGTCCCCCGTGGACGGCGCCCGGTGCGCGCGTCTGTTACCTGCGGTTACGGGAAGGTCAGCTTCCACCCGTTGATCGTGCCGACGTCCTGCGCGGCCTGGTCCTGGACCTTGAGCTTCCAGGTGCCATTGGCCGATTCCGACGAGGCGTTCACCGTGTAGGTGTCCGTCACGTCGTCCGCGGAGTCGGAGGAGCTGAAGTTCTTCAGCCGGTACGACGTCCCGGACGGACCGACCAGGTCGATCACCAGGTCGCCGCGCCACGTGTGGCTGATATTCGGCGTTACCTGCAAGTTGTTCGGGGCGTTCCCGGTCCGGCCGGAGACCGTGATCGACGAGGTGACCGCGGGCCCGTTGTCCGGAATCGACACAGGCGTGGTGCTCTCGTACGACGTGCCCGTGCCGCCACCGCCGCCGGACCGCGAGCCGACCGCGACGGCCGCCCAGGCGTCCTGCACCGCCTTGTACTCGGTGCTGGTGGTGCCGTACAGCTCGCCCGCCGCCGCGAGGCTGCCGGTGCGCGCGGCCGCGTAGTTGGTGGTCGAGGTGAACTTGGTGGTGAGCGCCCGGTACCAGATCTGCAGCGCCTTGTCCCGGCCGATGCCGGTGACCGGAAGGCCGTCCTTCGTGGGCGAGTTGTAGCTGACGCCGTTGATGACCTTGGCGCCGCTGCCCTCGCTCAGCAGGTAGAAGAAGTGGTTCGCGACGCCGGACGAGTAGTGCACGTCGAGGCCGCCGACCGACGAGGACCAGTAGTCGGCGCTGCCGCCGTCCTTGCTGGGCTGGTCCATGTAGCGCAGCGGGGTGCCGTCGCCGTTGATGTCGATCTTCTCGCCGATGAGGTAGTCGCCGACGTCGGAGGAGTTCGCCGCGTAGAACTCCACCCCGGTGCCGAAGATGTCGGAGGTGGCCTCGTTCAGGCCGCCGGACTCGCCGCTGTAGTTGAGGCCGGCGGTGTTCGAGGTGACGCCGTGGCTCATCTCGTGGCCGGCCACGTCGAGCGCGGTCAGCGGGTCCGCGTTGCCGGAGCCGTCGCCGTACGTCATGCAGAAGCAGCCGTCGTC
Source organism: Streptomyces sp. NPDC086777 (assembly GCF_040702065.1). Lineage (NCBI taxonomy): Bacteria > Bacillati > Actinomycetota > Actinomycetes > Kitasatosporales > Streptomycetaceae > Streptomyces > Streptomyces sp. NPDC086777. Next base: position 8,678 of record NZ_JBFBJI010000033.1, read on the forward strand.
CCAGAACGCGTTCACGTACGAGTTGCCGTAGTGGACGCGGGAGTAGGCGCCGACGCCGTTGTTCTTGATGCCGCTGCGCCCGAAGGTGTTCTTGTAGAAGTCCCAGGTCTCGGCGGCCCCGTAGTGCGCGTCGGCGCCCGCGGTGGCGGCGTTCGACGTGGTGCCGTTGCCCCAGGTGTTGCTCGACTGGGAGAACAGCGTGCCGGTGCCGGAGGTGCCGTGGTTCAGGTTGTACGTCTTGTGGCCGCCGCGGTCGCCGTCGGTCAGCGTGTACGTCGAGCCCGACTGGGTCGTCGACAGCGACACCGTCCCGCTGTACTGGGTGTTGCCGGTGCCGGTGACGTTCTCGATGCCCTGGTACTGGAAGAGCTTCTTGCCGGTGGCGGCGTCGGTGATGACGTGCAGCTGGTTGGGGGTGCCGTCGTCCTGGAAGCCGCCGACGACCGTCTCGTAGGCGAGGACGGGGGTGCCGGAGCCGGCCCAGATCACCTTGCGGGCGCCGTCGGCGGCCGACTTGGTGGAGCCCAGCGTCTTCGCCGCGGTGAGGGCGGTCTTCTCGGCGCTCGCCGCGGTCCTGGCCGGGGTGAGGTCGGCGACCTTGAGCGTGGCGTTGTTCGCCTTGATGACGCGCTCGGTGGCACCGGACTTCGCGCTGTCGACGATCAGGTCGCCGCCGAGCACCGGCAGGCCGGCGTAGGTGCGCTCGTAGCGGGTGTGCAGGGTGCCGTCGGCGTCCTTGACGACGTCCTTGACGACCAGCTTCTCCTGGGCGCCGAGGCCTATCGCCTTGGCGGTGGCGGCCCGTTCGCCGCTCGCGTCGCGGAGCAGTTCGGCGCGCTGCGAGGGGGAGAGCTTGACCGCCGCGTGGGCCGGGTTGGCCCGGCCGAGCTGCGGCGCGGCCGGAGCGGCGCTGGCGGCGCCCGACTGGACGGCGGCGGCGATCAGGGCGCCGACCCCGGCGAGGGCGACGGCCGCGGTGCGGCGGTACGTGCTGTGGGGGGTGCGTCTGCGAGAGGAACTGCTTCTCAACACTGACTCCTTCTGCGTGGCCGCGGGTCACACGGCCAGGGGAGATCCGGACGGCGGGTGGGCCGGCCGGGCAGAACTTGGCGGAACGCGGAACCATGTGCGTGTGCAGTGCCGGACCCGGCAGCGACGGTGGGGATGAAGCTGTGGGGTTGCTGTGAGTCGGCCGTGGGAAGAGTGGCAGCAGAAAACGCCACCTGTCAGGACCGCGTCAGAAACTTGGCCGGAAATCGTCCGTTGTCCGGATGTTCATGTTCGGTATGCGGATTGTTGAGGAGGTGCCGAGGACGCCCGGCAGCACGGGGCCCGCGACCGCTCAGGGCGCCGTGTCCCCGTGCCAGGTCGCCCACAGCGCCGCGTACGCCCCGCCCGCCGCCACCAGCTCCTCGTGCGTGCCGAGTTCGGTGAGGAGGCCGTCCTCCATCACGGCCACCCGGTCGGCGTCGTGAGCGGTGTGCAGCCGGTGCGCGATGGCGATGACCGTACGGCCTTCGAGCACGGCGGCCAGCGCACGCTCGGTGTGCCGGGCGGTGGTCGGGTCCAGCAGCGCGGTCGCCTCGTCCAGGATCAGCGTGTGCGGGTCGGCCAGCACCACCCGGGCCAGCGCGAGTTGCTGCGCCCGGGAGCCGTCGGTGGCCGTGCCGCCCGTGCCGAGCGGGGTGTCGAGGCCGCCGGGCAGTCCGCGCACCCAGTCGTCGGCGCCGACCGCGGTCAGCGCCGCCCACAGGTCGGCGTCGGTGGCGGCCGGTTCGGCGATCAGCAGGTTGTCCCGGACCGTGCCGAGGAAGACGTGGTGCTCCTGGGTGACCAGGACGACCTGGCGCCGCAGCCGCTCCGGTGCCAGCCCGGCGACCGGCACCCCGCCCACGGTCACCGTGCCCGACCCGGGCGCCTCGACGCCCGCCAGCAGCCGGCTCAGCGTCGTCTTCCCGGCGCCGGACGGCCCCACCACCGCGAGCCGCTCGCCGGGCCGCACCGTGAGGTCCACCCCGCGCAGCACCTCGCCGCCGCGCTCGTAGGCGTACCGCACCCCGCGCACGTCGATCCGGTCGTCCGCGGGCGTCGGCGCCGCCCCGTCCGGTACCGCCCGCGGGGCCCGCGCCAGCCCCTCCACCCGGGCGAACGAGGCACTGCTGGACTGGAGTTGCTCCACCCGCATCAGAATCTGGTCCAGCGGTTCGGTGAACTGCCGCAGATACAGCGCCGCCGACACCACCACCCCGACGCCCGCGTGCAGCAGCCCGCCGACCAGCAGCACCCCGGCCACCGGCACGGAGTACGACACCTCGACGGCCGGAAAGAACACGGTCCGCAGCCACAGAGTGTGGACTCGGGCCTTCCGGTTGGTCTCCAGGGCGTCCCGGCTCGCCGTGATCCGCTGCTCCTGGAGCCGGAAGGCCTCCACCGTGCGGGCGCCCGCCACCGTCGCCGTGACGATCTCGGCGACCCCGGAGGTGGCCGCGCCCTCGGCGAGATAGCCGTCCCGGGCCCGGCGCAGGTACCAGCGCAGCGCGAACCAGACGGGGGTCAGCCCGAGCACCCCGAACGCGGCGAGCAGCGGGTCGAGGGCGAACACCGCGCCCATCACGAACAGCGCCTGAACCGTGCAGACCAGCAGTTCGGGACCGGCGTCCCGCAGGGTGGTGCCGACGGTGCTCACGTCGCCCGTGCCGCGCGCGGTCAGGTCGCCGGTGCCGGCCCGCTCCACCGCGGACGCGGGCAGCGCCAGTGCCCGGTCCACGAACTCCTCGCGGACCCGGGCCAGCGTGCGCTCGCCGAAGCGGTGGCCGAGATAGCGGGCGGTGCGGGCGAACAGCAGCTCGGCGAGGGAGCAGAGCAGGATCCACCGGGCGAGGTGGTCCACGGCGCCGACCCCGCGGCCGGCCCGGACCTCGTCCACGATCCGGCCCACCAGCCAGGGGCCGACGAGGCCGGTGCCGGCCGCCGCCGCGTTCAGCAGCAGCGCGGCGGCGAAGGGGCCGCGGTCCGCCCGCACCAGGCGGAAAGTGGCCCGGCGTACGTCGGCACGGCCGGCGACCGGGAGCCGGCTGGTCGTCACCTTGCGAACTCCTCGTCCTCCGTGTCCCGGGCCACGAGGGCGCGGTAGCCGGGTGTGCGGTCCAGCAGGCCCTCGTGCGTGCCGGTCGCGGCGACCCTGCCGCCGACCAGGAAGACCACCTCGTCGGCGTGGGCCAGCAGCAGCGGCGAGGTGGTGGTGACGAGGGTGGTGCGGCCGGCGCGGGCGGTGCGGAGGCGCTCCGCCACGAGGGCCTCGGTGTGCGCGTCGAGGGCGGAGGTGGGTTCCACGGCGAGGAGGACCTCGGGGTCGGTGAGCAACGCCCGCGCCAGCCGGATGCGTTGGCGTTGACCGCCGGAGAGGTTGCGGGCCTGGGCGGTGAGTTCGGAGTCGAGGCCGTGGGGGAGGGCGCGGACGATGTCGTTCGCCGCGGCCGCGTGCAGGGCTTGGGCGAGGCGCGCGTCAGGGGGTGCGCCGGGAGGTGCGTCGGCGGGTGCGGGTGCGTCGGGGTTGCTCGCGTAGTTCCCTGCGTGCCGTTGGGGCGCGTTGTGGCTCGTGCCTTGGGGCGCGTCGGCGGGTGCGGCGCCGTCGTGGCTGGTCGCACAGTTCCTCCCCCGGCCTTCGGCCGGGGGTACCCCCAGCGCCCCCAAGGGGCGCGTTTCGCCGGCGCTCAGCGCACTGCGCAGGGGGCCCGCGAACAGATCGGCATCGTTGTCGGCCACCAGGATGCGGGTGCGTACTTCCGGGAGGGGGACGGCGTCCAGTCGTACTCCTCCCCAGGTCACGTCCGAGGGGGTGTAGCGGCCAAGGCGGTCCACCACCGCTCCTGCCTCCGTCGGGCTGGCGCTCACCAGGGCCGTCAGGCGGCCGGGGCGGACCAGTACGCCCGAGTCGGGATCGTGGAGGGCGGACGGCTCGGTCGGGGCCGGTGCGGAGCCGGTGTCCGGCAGCGGCTCGTGGCGCAGGAGGCGGACGACCCGGCGGGCGGCCACCACGCCGCGGCTGAGCTGGTAGCCCATGTCGAGGAAGAAGGCCACCGGCCCGACCAGGACCGCGGCATAGCCGTACACCGACACCAGCTGGCCGACCGTGATGTCGCCGCGCGCGGCCATCCGGGCGGCGATCCAGGTCACCACCGCCAGGAACACCGTCGGCAGGCCCATGCCCAGCGCCTGGACCCAGCTGGCGACCTCGCCCACCCGGTAGCCCTGGGCGCGCAGGTGCTGGGAGTCGCGGCGGAAGGCGTCGGCGAACAGGCCCTTGCCACCGAGCCCGTTGAGGACGCGCAGGCCGCCCGCGAGGTCGCCGATACGGGCCGTCAGGACGCTCTGGCGCTCGCGGTACTCGGTCTCCCTGCCCTGCAGCCGCCGGGCCGGCGGGCCCGCGACGAGCGCCACCACCGGCACCCCGAGCAGCACCACGCCCGCCAGCAGGGGCGAGATCGTCAGCAGGAGCCCGGCCACCACCCCGTACACGACGACCGCGCCCACCCCGGGGCCGACGACGGTCAGCGCCTGGGCGATGGTGTGCACGTCGCCGACGCCGATCGTCACGACCTCCCCGGCGTCGGACCGGCGCGGCAGCTCGGCGCCGAGCCGCACCGTCTGTCCCACGAGCACCTTGACCGTGCGGAAGTAGGCGTCCATCCGCACCCGGGTCATGGTGCGGTGGCGCATGATGCTGACCCAGGCGTTGACCGCCCCGAGCACGAAGATCGCCGCCGTCCACCCGGCCAGCACCCCCATGCGGCCCGGCACCAGGCCGTCGTCCACGGCCCGGGACATCAGGTACGGCGTCCCCGCCATCAGCGTCAGCCAGACACTGCCCAGCAGCGCCCCGGCGAGCGAGCGGCCCCGCTGGCAGGTCACCAGCCACCACAGGTAGGACCACCCGCCGCGCGTGTCGGGCGTGCCCGGATCCTCGTACGCGTCGATCACCCTGCGACCCCCGTTCTCGCGTCTGCCCCCGCCTGCTCCCGGCCTAGGCCAGACTGTCCCGCCACGCCCGGTGCAGATCCGCGAACCGGCCCGTGCCCGCGATGAGTTCGGCCGGGCGGCCGTCCTCGACGATGCGGCCGTGCTCCATCACCAGCACCCGGTCGGCGATCTCCACGGTGGACAGCCGGTGCGCGATCACCACCGCCGTACGGCCCTTGAGGACCGTCGACATCGCGCGCTGCACGGCCCGTTCCCCGGGGATGTCCAGGGAGCTGGTCGCCTCGTCGAGGATCAGCACCGCCGGGTCGGCGAGCAGGGCACGGGCGAACGCGACCAGCTGGCGCTGCCCGGCCGAGATGCGCCCGCCGCGCTTGCGGACGTCCGTGTCGTACCCGTCGGGCAGCGCGGCGATGAACTCGTGGGCGCCGATCGCCTTGGCCGCCTGCTCGATCTCCGCACGGGTGGCGTCCGGGCGGCCGATGGCGATGTTCTCGGCGACCGTGCCGGAGAACAGGAACGCCTCCTGGGTGACCATCACCACCCCGCGGCGCAGCTCCGGCACGGTCAGGTCGCGCAGGTCCACGCCGTCCAGGAGGACCCGCCCGGCGGAGGGGTCGTAGAAGCGGGCCAGCAGCTTGGCGAGCGTCGACTTGCCGGCGCCGGTGGAGCCGACGACCGCGACCGTCTGCCCGGCCGGGAGGGTGAGGTCGAAGACGGGCAGCACCTCGCCGCCGGTGCGGTAGGCGAAGCGGACACCGTCGAAGGCGACCTCGCGGCCGGGGAGCTCGCTCGCCGGCGGGGGCAGTTCCTTCGGGACCGAGGGCTCCGGCACGGTCGGGGTCTGGGCCAGCAGGCCCGCGATCTTCTCCAGGGAGGCCGCGGCCGACTGGTAGGAGTTGAGGAACATGCCGAGGCGGTCGATCGGGTCGTACAGCCGCCGCAGGTAGAGGACGGCCGCGGCCAGCACGCCCAGCTCCAGCGAGCCGGACGCCACCCGGTAGGCGCCCCACAGCACGATCACCGCGACCGAGGTGTTGGCGACCAGCCGGGAGCCCACCACGTACCGCGCCATCTCCAGCAGCGCGTCGCCGTTGGTCCGCTCGTGGCGGTGGTTCAGCACCGCGAACTCGGCGTCGTTGGCGGCCTCCCGGCGGAACGCGCGCACCGGGCGGATGCCGTTCATCGTCTCCACGAACTTCACGATCACCGCCGCGATCGCCGTGGACCGCGCCTTGTACACCCGGACCGCGCGCCGCTGGTACTGCCGCACGAGCAGGTACAGCGGCACGAAGCTGGCCACCGCGACCGCGCCGAGGCCAGGGTCCAGCCAGAGCAGCATCGCCGAGATGTAGAGGAAGGAGAGGATGACCGTGACCAGCTCCTGGAGGCCCTCGGCCAGCAGCTCGCGCAGCGACTCGACGTCCGTGGTGGAGCGGGAGATGAGCCGCCCCGACGTGTAGCGCTCGTGGAAGTCGAGGCTCAGCGCCTGCGCGTGCCGGAATATGCGGCCGCGCAGGTCGAGCAGGACGTCCTGGTTGACGCGGGCGGAGGCCTTGACGAACGCGTACTGGAGGCCGCCGGAGAGCACCGCGCTCAGGCCGTACCCGGCCGCGACCGCGAACAGCGGGCCGTGGTCGTGGCGGCGGAACGCCGGTACGGCCGTGTCGATGGCGTAGGCCACCAGCAGCGGGCCCGCCTGGACCGCCGCCTGCTGGAGCAGCAGGAGCAGCGTGGTGACGGCGACCCGCGCCCTCATGGGGGCGAGGAGCGAACGCAGCAGGGTGGCCGTGGCGCCGGGCGGGGTGGGCAGGACGTCCCGGTCGAACGGGTCGACGCCGGCCGTGCCGGCCGGGTCCGGGTGCGGGCGCTCGTCGTCCTCGTCGGGGGCGGGCAGGGAGGTGGCTGCGGTCATCGGCGGTGATCCTCCCCGGACATCAGGTGGGCGTACTCGGCGTTGGTGCGCAGGAGTTCGTGGTGCGTGCCGACGGCGGTGACCCGGCCGCCGGAGAGCAGGGCGACGCGGTCGGCGAGCAGGACGGTGGAGGGGCGGTGGGCGACGATCAGCGCGGTGGTGTCGGCGAGCACGTCGCGCAGCGCCGCCTCCACGGCGGCCTCCGTGTGCACGTCCAGCGCGGAGAGCGGGTCGTCCAGCACGAGGAAGCGGGGGCGGCCGACGACCGCCCGCGCGAGCGCGAGGCGCTGCCGCTGGCCGCCGGAGAGGCTGAGGCCCTGCTCGCCGACCCGCGTCGCGGTGCCCTGCGGGAGGGCGTGCGCGAAGTCGGCCTGGGCGACGGCGAGGGCGCGTGACAGCTCCGGCTCCCCGGCGCCCTCGCCGGCTCCCATGAGCACGTTCTCGCCGACGGAGGCGGAGAAGAGGGTGGGCTCCTCGAAGGCGACGGCGACGAGCGAGCGGAGTTCCTCGCGGGGCATGGCGGTGATGTCCACGCCGTCGAGGGTGATCCGCCCCGAAGTGGCCTCGTGCAGGCGGGGGATGAGGGCGGTGAGGGTGGTCTTGCCGCTGCCGGTGGCACCGACGAGGGCCATGGACTCGCCGGGGCGGATGTGCAGGTCGACGAGTTCCAGCGTCGGGGCGGAATCGGGGGCGGCGTCGGGGTAACGGAACTGCACGTTCTCGAAGCGGATGCCGTCGGGTTCGGGGGCCGGTCCGTCGTCGGGTGCGGCGCCGTCGTGGCCGGTCGCGCAGTTCCCCGCGCCCCTTTGGGGCGCCTCGGCGCAGCTCCCCGTAAGGGGCGCGGGGGACTGCGCGCCCAGCCCCCACGCACCCGCACCCGACGACGAATCGGCGCCCTCCTCCAGCGCGTCCCGCACCTCGAAGTACCGCTCCGTGGCAGTGGCGGCCTCCTGGCTCATCGCCAGGAGGAAGCCGATCGACTCCACCGGCCACCTCAGCGCCAGCGCCGTCGACAGGAACGCCACCAGCGTCCCCGCGCTCAGCTCGCCGTCCGCGACCTGGATCGAACCCCACAGCAGCGCGGCCCCGATCGCCACCTCCGGCAGCGTCACGATGACGCCCCAGATCATCGCCAGCATCCGCGCCTTGCGCAGCTCCGTGCCCCGCAGGGTCCGCACCAGTTCGCGGAACGCGTGCGCCTGGCTGCGGTGGCGGCCGAAGCCCTTGATGATGCGGATGCCGAGCACGCTCTCCTCGACCACCGTCGTCAGGTCGCCGACCTGGTCCTGGGCGAGCCGCGCCACCCCCGCGTACCGCTTCTCGAAGATCACGCAGGTCCAGATCACCGGAATCGTGGGACCGAGGATGACCAGCCCCAGCGTCCAGTCCTGGGCCAGCATGATCAGCACACCGACGAGGATCGTCACCCCGTTCACCAGGAGGAAGGTCAGCGGGAAGGCGAGGAACATGCGGAGCAGCATCAGGTCGGTGGTGGCCCGGGAGAGCAGCTGGCCGGAGGCCCACCGGTCGTGGAAGGCGACCGGCAGGCGCTGGAGATGGCCGTACAGGTCCGCCCGCATCCCCGCCTCGACGCGCGAGAGCGGTCTGGCGACCAGCCAGCGGCGCAGACCGAAGAGGAGTGCTTCCGCGATGCCGAGCAGCAGCAGGTACAGCGCGCCGAGCCACACCCCGGCCGGGTCGCGGTCGGCCACCGGCCCGTCCACCATCCACTTGAGGACGAGGGGGATCACGAGCCCCGTACAGGAGGCGACGATCGCCACGAACGCGGCGACGGACAACCGCACCCGCACCGGCCGTACGTACGGCCACAGACGCAGCAGGGTGCGGACGGCGGACCGGTCCTTGGTGGTTGCACGTGTCGGAGGCATCAGGAGCGAGCCTACGGATCGGCACTGACAACGCCCACCGAGTTTTGGCCGGACCGGGATCGGCCGCCGGTCCTACGACCTGGGCGTTCGAAAGGTCGTACAGGTGGATCCGCGGCATCAGCCGATCGGTTGACGGCGGTTCGAGCGAGGCGGCCGATGCGGCGGACCCGGGGCGGACGCGACCCTCGGAACATGCCAACCGTCATCGAAGTGACAGACCTGCGCAAGTCCTACGGCGGCCGGGCCGTCGTGGACGGGGTGAGTCTCGCCGTCGAGGAGGGCGAGATCTTCGGGATCCTCGGGCCGAACGGCGCCGGCAAGACCACCACCGTGGAGTGCGTGGAGGGACTGCGGGTGCCCGACGCGGGGCGGGTCCGGGTCACCGGGCTCGACCCCGTCGCCGACCACGACGAGGTCGCCCGCGTCCTCGGCGCCCAGCTCCAGGAGAGCGAGCTGCAGCCCAAGCTCACCGTCCGCGAGGCCCTCGAGCTGTACGCCTCCTTCTATCCGGACCCGCTCGACTGGCCGCCGCTCGCCGAGCGCCTCGGGCTCACCGACAAGCTCGCCACCCGGTTCGGCAAGCTGTCGGGCGGCCAGAAACAACGGCTCTTCATCGCACTGGCGTTGATCGGGAACCCGCGGGTCGTCGTCCTCGACGAGCTGACCACCGGGCTGGATCCACGGGCCCGGCGGGACACCTGGCAGCTGATCGAGGACGTCCGCGACCGCGGCGTCACCGTCCTGCTCGTCACCCACTTCATGGAGGAGGCGCAGCGGCTCTGCGACCGGATCGCGGTGATCGACAAGGGGCGGGTGGCCGCCCTCGACACCCCGGCCGGACTGATCCGCCGCAGCGCCGGCGCCACCGTCATCAGCTTCACCCCGTCCGCACCCCTGGACGACCACGACCTCGCCGCCCTCCCCGCCCTCGCCTCGGTCGAGCGCAAGGACGGCCGGATCACGCTCTCCGGCACCGACGAGACCGTCAACGCCGTCATCACCCTGCTCGCCCGGCACCGCATCACCGCCCACCAGCTCCGCGTCGTGGACGCCACCCTCGACGACGCGTTCCTCGACCTGACGAAGGAGGCAGCAGCATGAACACCGCCGTCCTGCGCACCGAGTTCCGGCTGTTCCGCCGCGAACCCGGCGCCGTCTTCTGGGTCTTCCTGTTCCCGACGCTGCTGCTGGTGATCCTCGGCTCCATCCCCTCCTTCCGGGAGGCCGACAAGTCCCTGGGCGGGCTGCGCCCGGTCGACGCGTACGTCCCCGTCGCCGTGCTGATCGCCCTGATCATGGCGGGGGTGCAGACCCTGCCCCAGGCGCTCACCGGCCACCGGGAGCGGGGCATCCTGCGCCGGATGCGGCTCACCCCCGTACGGCCCTCCGCGCTGCTGTCCGCGCAGATGGCCGTGCAGGGCACGGTCGCCCTCGGCTCGGCGCTGCTGGCGCTCCTCGTCGGCCGGCTCGCCTTCGACGTGCGGCTGCCGAAGCAGCCCGGCGGATACCTGCTGGCCCTGCTGCTCGCGGCCACGGCCGCGCTCGCCCTCGGCTCGGTCGTCTCGGCGCTGTCCCGCACCACGAAGATCGCGGGCGCGATCGGATCGGCGGTGTTCTTCCCGATGATGTTCTGCGCGGGCGTGTGGATCCCGGTGCGGGAGATGCCGCACACCATGGCCCGCGTCGTCCAGCTGACCCCGTTCGGCGCGGCGGCCCGCGCCCTGGACCGGGCCGCGGCCGGCCACTGGCCCGGCTGGGAGCACCTGGGCGTCCTTGCCCTGTGGACGATCCTGCTGACGGCGGGCGCCGCCCGCTGGTTCCGCTGGGAGTAGGAGGCGGGCCGCCGTGCAGACTGGGGACATGACCGCGGACGACAACCGGATCGACCGGCGCTGGGAGCAACTGCACACCTGGGCGCCGTACGGGTTCCTCGGCGTCAGCCTCGTCCTCGGGGTCGCCTCCGCCGACCCGCACACGAGCGCGGCCACGTGGTACACCGGCTGGTCCCTGGTCGCCGCCGCGGTCGTGGTCCAGCTGTGGTGGCACGGCACCCGGTCCCGCCGTCCCGGCCGCGGCCGTACGCCCTCCCCGGCCGGCAGCCTGTACTACGTCGTCCGCTGGGCCCTCGCCTTCGCGCTCACCTGGCTCAACCCGTTCTTCGCGTTCTACGCCGCGTCCGGCTACATGGACGCCGACGAACTGCTGCCGCGCCGGTGGCGGCGGCTCGGGCTGCTGGCGAGCGCGGTCACCGTGGCCGGTGCGCAGACGGGCGGGATGCCGTTCCGGAGCGCGCTCCAGTGGGTCCTCTTCGGCGTGCTGCTGGCCGTCAACTCCGCCCTCCAGGTGGGGATCGCCCACCTCGACGAGCAGGAGAAGAAGCGGTCCCTCGAACGCACCGAGACCATCGCCGCCCTGCGTCAGGCCCTGGACGAGAACGCGGCGCTGCACGCCCAGCTCCTCCTCCAGGCGCGGGAGGCCGGGGTCGCCGACGAGCGGCGCCGACTCGCCGCCGAGATCCACGACACCATCGCCCAGGGCCTGGCCGGGATCATCGCCCAGCTCCAGGTCGTCGCCAACACCCCCGATCCGGCGGTGGCCGAGGACCACGTGGGCCGTGCCCTCGCGCTGGCCCGGCACAGCCTGGGGGAGGCCCGCCGCTCCGTGCACAACCTGGCCCCGGTCGCGCTGGAGCACGACGGGCTGCCCGAGGCACTGCAGAAGACGGTCGCCGAGTGGGGCGAACGCACCGGCATACGGGCCGACTTCACCGTCACCGGCACCGCCGAGCAACTGCACGGGGAAGTCGCGGCCACCCTCCTGCGGATCCTCCAGGAGGCCCTCTCCAACGCCGCCCGGCACGCGCGGGCCTCCCGCGTCGGCGTCACCCTGTCCTACCTGGGCGACTTCCCGGGCGGCGAGGTCATCCTCGACATCCGTGACGACGGCACCGGCTTCGACCTGCTCACCGTGCCCGCCCGCACCCGCGCCGGCGGCTTCGGCCTGGACGGCATGCGCGCCCGCGCCGAGCGCATCGCCGGCTCCCTGACCGTGGAGTCCGAACCGGGGCTCGGCACCGCGCTGTCGGCGCGCGTACCGTTGGTCCGCCATGACAACTGAGCCCCCGATCTCGCTGCTCATCGTCGACGACCACCCGGTGGTCCGTGACGGCCTGCGCGGCATGTTCGAGTCCGCCGCCGGCTTCACGGTCCTCGGCGAGGCGTCCAACGGCACCGAAGCCGTCACACTCGCCGGCACCCTCGACCCCGACGTGGTCCTCATGGACCTCCGCATGCCGGGCGGCGGCGGGGTCGACGCCATCCGCGAACTCACCCGGCGCGGCGCCCGCGCCAAGGTCCTCGTCCTCACCACGTACGACACCGACTCCGACACCCTCCCCGCGATCGAGGCGGGCGCGACCGGCTACCTCCTCAAGGACGCCCCGCGCGAGGAGCTCTTCACCGCCGTCCGCGCCGCCGCCCAGGGCCGCACCGTCCTCTCCCCGGCCGTCGCCACCCGCCTGGTCTCCGCCGTCCGCACCCCCACCGCCCCCGCCAACGAGCCACTCTCCGCCCGCGAACGCGAAGTCCTCACCCTCGTCGCCCGCGGCACCTCCAACCGCGAGATCGCCCGCGAACTCTTCATCAGCGAGGCCACCGTCAAGACCCACCTCACCCACCTCTACACCAAACTGGGCGTCAACGACCGCGCGGCAGCGGTGGCGACGGGGTACCAGCGGGGGATTCTGGGCTAGCGCCAATTCCGTCTCGCCGTCAAAAACCAACGGGTGTTGCCCGCGACCAGAGTTCTTCGGCGTGCTCGGTGAACCGATCGAATAGCCCGTCTTGGTCGCGTCGACGCAGATGCAGCAGAGGGGAGTCGTGGCCCACAAGCCTAGCGAGGTGAGGTGTTACGAGAGCCTGGGAATCGAACCGGAACACAGATAGGCTCACGTGATTCGCTGCATCTTCGGAGATACTGAAACGCGTTTCCAGATTTTCCGCTCCGCTCAACTTGCGTAGATTCTCCAGCGTGATGCGGATGCGTGTGGAGACAGACAGGGCAACATCTTCGATAGCTTCACGCTGGCGTGTGGTTTCACCTTCGGGGTCGCCCAGAAGGAAGCGGACCCGGCACCCGCTTTCGAGCTTTTTGCGCAGTGTGGCTACGAAGTTGGGCTGTTCGATGAACAGGAAGTAGTTCGTGTATCCGGCGAAGAACAGATCTTCTTTCGTGCTGGCCACAAGCTCGCGCCAGACCGTTGACGGGCAGGCGGAGCGGTAGGGGTAAGTTCGCACGATTTCCAGGTCCTCGGCTGTTTTTAGGCGGTTCTTAACTGCCTGGGGCCAGAGCATTTCCTCATCTACTTTCAGCGCTTCGGCGGCGTCTGCTCTGTTTCGAGCATGCGGAATTAGGTTCTCATCCGCGACCCAACGTTCAATGGTCTTGCTCGCGACTCCCACACGGACCGCAAGCTGTCGCGGGGACAGTCCGGCGTCGTGCATAGCTGACCGTAGGGATTGGTTCAAGTCCCCTCCTCTGGACGTTTGGGCGTTTTCAACGCTACCGCCCAACTGGCCCAACTGTCCTTCCATGTCCGGCGATACGGCCACCCGAGGTCAGGACGATTGAGCACGCAAGAGACCCCGGCGACCGCGCGAACGGTCCCGGGGCGTGGCCAACGCTTCAGAGGAGCGCTGACAGTGTCCTCCCTATCACAGGCACTCGAATGGATGAGAGCCGTCCTGTTCGGGCGCCGTACGCGCGGCAAGCACGCTGCCGCCTACATGCCCCCCGCACTGCCCAGGGCATCCCGCAGGCGCTCCGCGCCGGACGTCTGGAGGACGCGGCTGGTCATCGCTCGCAGTCGGTGGGTGGACCGGCACGCATGGACGCCGTATCCGTCTCAGCGGTACGGACGCGCCGAGTGGTTCGTGCTGAGCGACTGGGAGGCGGAAGCGGCGTGGGCTGCGTGGGAGTGTGCGGGACCTCGTGTCCGGCCCTATGTCGACGCGCAGTGTGAGGCGCCCAGGAACAGCACCGAAGGCGCCGGGGTAGACCCTTGGGAGCGCGCCCAGTGATGACGATCGAGGTCTACAGGGTCAACCCGGAGACCGGCGCTCGCACGCAGGTGCGCAGCAAGCGCACCGTGAAACCGTCGGACATGCCGGATCTCTCCAGCGGATACCCGCCCTGCACGTGCCCGTACTGCACCGCACCCGGCAGTCGCAACAGGATGCATGCGCTCGTGACCGAAGCCAATCGGCGCAGCAGGGGGGAACTGTGATGCGCGCGATCATCACCGCCGCCGAATGGAGTCTCGGGGCCGATACCGCAGAGGGTGCTCCGTCGGCCATCCACTCGGCTGAGTGCCTCACCTGCGGGGCGCAAGCGCAGCCAACCGACGACGAGCGTTTGCCGGTTGAGATCTGGGCGCTGAAGCATACGGGCCAGAATCCGGCACATCGTCAGTTCAAGGCCATGACGGAGACCTTCTGGCGAGTCACACCTGGCAACGGCAACCCGTATGCCGGGCAGGAAACCGTCCGGACTACGCCCAACGCGCGCTGACTGCACCCCTCCCGATGGCCGCCGCTCCGCTGCGCTGTAAGAGGTGCATGGGCGGCACTGCCAGACCCTTGCCCGCCTCTTCGAAGGGACGGTCAAGGCCCCGGCTGTGTGGCAAGTCGCACAGTCGGGGGCCGCGTGCTGTGCGCCGCTGAAGCTGTATTGGACGAGGGGTGGGTGCAATCGGTCAGTGGGGATTCTGGGCTAGCGCGTCCCGCCTTGCAGGCTGCTGACCAAAGCGAACGCATCCTCGGTCTTGGGGTGGGTCCTGCCCAGTCGGGTGTGCAGGATCTGCGCACCCCGGCGCGCCGGCTCCGCCGCGGTCGTGTCGTCCAACGCGTGCAGGACCCGGGCCTGGAACAGCAGGACGTACCCGATGTACAGGTGGTCCGGCGCGTACTTCGCCTCGCGGATGCGCAACGCGCGCGAGATGAGCGGTGCGGCACTCGCGTGGTCGCCGAGGTCGACGTGGACGTTCGCCAGCGCGATCAGGTCGAAGCTCACGTACGGGTCGTCCGGCCCGTACGCCGCCTCGTCGATGCGCAGCGCCCGTTCGGCCAGTGGCCGCGCTGCCTCCTGCTTACCGAGGATGCACAGCGTCCGCGCGAGCGTGGCCAGGTCGGTCGCGATGGCGGGACTGTCCGCCGGCAGACAGGACTCGTGCACGGTCAGCGCGCGTTCCGCCAGTCGGCGTGATGTCTCCGGTGCGCCGAGGTCCCGGTGGATCTGCGCCAGGGTGATCAGATCGAAGCCAACTTCGGTGCCCCGCCCCTCGATCGACTCGTCGAGCGCCAGGGCGCGCTCACACAGAGGCAGGGCCATCGAGAAGTCCCCGATCTGGACGAGGAACTCCGATGCCAGCCTCAGTAGTACCGCCGTCTCGGCGGCGCACTCGGCCGGTGGATCGTCCCTGGTCACGGCGATGACGTGCGGGAGTAGTTGCTGCCACCGCGGCCGGGCGTCCGGGTCGCTGTGGAGGTCGTCCGGTAGGGCCGCGAGCAGCGCACGAGACAGTCGGGCCCGGGCGTCGGTGTGCGCCTCTGCCGGCATCGCGGCCCTGACGGCGGCCTGCACCAGGCGGTGCACCGACAGGGATGCCTCCCCGCGCCTCGCGAGACCGAGTCCGGCGAGGGCACCGACGGTCGTGTCCCACGTCAGCGCGTCGGCCGGTGTTCCGTCCAGCATTTCCGGACTGCCGGTGAACAGGTCCAGCGGGACCGGCTCCGGTGCCAGCAGGGCGCAGAGCTCCAACAGGCGGACAGACTGCGGCTGTTCCGTCTCCAGCCGTTCCACACTGAGCCGCCACAGGGAAGCGACGACCACTGCGGGCCGGTCGCTCGGCTCGCCCTGCCCGATCATGTCCTCCAGGTGCGACCCCAGCAGGTCCCGGTACCTTTCGGGCGTCGTCCGGTTGTAGCCCATGTATCCGGCCGCCTGTTCCAACGCCAGTGGCAGGTCGCCCAGTTGCTCGGCGATCCGGTCCGCCAGGGCCTCGGTCATGCCGGGTACCCGACGGACCAGGAGCTTCGTCGACTCCTGCCTCGTGAACACCTCGAGATCGACGACACCGGCGCTGCCCGACCAGCCGCTCACCCTGGTCGTGACGATGACATGGCCGTTGCCCGCCAGGCCCCCCGACGGCAGTGCGTGCGTGAGCGTGCCCGGCTTCTCCGCGTTGTCGAAGACGATCAACCAGGGCCTGCGGTCTACCAGATTGCCGTACACCCGTGGGATCGCCTGCTCGGAGTTCACGTCCGCCAGCCCCAGCTCCCCGGCCAGTGACACGAACTGCGGCGCGACCAGGTCGGGAGCCTCGGCGTCCAGGAACGCCACGAACCGGTACTTCGACAGGTAGCGGTAGGCGTACTCCACCGCGAGCTGAGTCTTGCCGACGCCTCCCATCCCGTGCACGACCAGCATCGCCACGTCGTCCGCCGAGGTGAGTCGTTGACGTACCTCCTGCAGCGTGGCGTCACGACCGGTGAAGTTGGAATTGCGCGGAGGCAGCCGGTGTGCCGTGGGCGGCAGGGGATCCGGCCTGCGGCCGGGCCGCGGGGGCTGCCCCAGCCCGACCAGCGCCAGGGGGATCAGGAGGACCAACACGACCCACGGGTGAACCCGCACGAAATCCAACGGTCCCGGCCAACGGCTCTGTCCGGAGGCCGCGTTGAAGGCAAGACTGCCGACGAACAACACGAGCAGAGCGGCCACCGCACTGGCCAGCCTTCGCCACATGGCTCCCTCTTCGGTACGGCGGCGACCGCGCCGGTCGGCGGTCGGCTCGACCTCGGCCCAGAGCCTAGTCGGGGTGCGGGACAGCGGCGGCGGCGATCCTCCGCCCCGGGGTGTCAGTCGGTCACTTTCAGGAAGAGGACTGTCCGGGCCGGTACCGGGACGGGTGTTCCCGCCTCGTGGACGACCTGGGGTTCCGTGCGCTGGTCCTCCAGGGAGGTGTCGATCAGTACTTCGTAGCGCCGGGCCCAGGGCGGGCCCGGCAGGGTGAACCGGGTGGGGTGGGCGCCGGCGTGCAGGACGGTCAGGAAGCTGTCGTCGAGGACCGGGGCGCCGCGGTCGTCGCGGCCGGGTATGTCCCGGCCGGAGAGGAACATGCCGAGGGTGGCGGCGGGCGCGTACCAGTCGCCCGCGGTCATCTCCTCGCCGTGGGCCGTGAACCAGGCCAGGTCGCGCAGGCCGTCCGCCGAGTGCGCGCGGCCCGAGAAGAAGGCGCGGCGGCGCAGCACCGGGTGGCGGTGGCGGAGCCGGATGAGACGGGACGTGAGGTCGAACAGGGGCCGCCAGGCGGGGTCGTCGAGCAGGCTCCAGTCCAGCCAGCTGATGTCGTTGTCCTGGCAGTAGGCGTTGTTGTTGCCGCCCTGGGTGCGGCCCAGTTCGTCGCCGGCGACCAGCATCGGGACACCGGTCGACAGGAGAAGGGTGGTGAGGAGGTTGCGGAGCTGGCGCCGGCGGAGGGCCTGTACGTCCGCGTCGTCCGTCTCGCCCTCCGCGCCGCAGTTCCAGGACCGGTTGTCGCCGGAGCCGTCGCGGTTCTGCTCGCCGTTGGCCTCGTTGTGCTTGCGCTCGTACGACACCAGGTCGCGCAGGGTGTAACCGTCGTGCGCGGTGACGAAGTTGACGGAGGCGTAGGGGCGGCGGCCGCCCCAGGCGTAGAGGTCGCTGGAGCCGGACAGGCGGTAGCCGAGGTCGCGCACGTCCGGGAGGGCGCCGCGCCAGAAGTCGCGCACGGCGTCGCGGTAGCGGTCGTTCCACTCGGTCCACAGGGGTGGGAAGGCGCCGACCTGGTAGCCGCCGGAGCCCACGTCCCACGGCTCGGCGATGAGCTTCACCCGGCGCAGCACCGGGTCCTGGGCGATGACCGCCAGGAAGGGGGAGAGCATGTCGACGTCGTGCATCGAGCGGGCCAGCGCCGCGGCGAGGTCGAAGCGGAAGCCGTCCACGCCCATCTCGGTGACCCAGTAGCGGAGGGAGTCCGTGATCAGACGCAGCACGTGCGGGCGGACCACGTGCAGGGTGTTGCCGCAGCCGGTGTAGTCGGCGAAGCGCCGGGCGTCATGGTCCTGGAGGCGGTAGTAGCCCCGGTTGTCGATGCCCTTCAGGGAGAGCGTCGGGCCCAGCTCGCCCGCCTCCGCGGTGTGGTTGTAGACCACGTCGAGGATGACCTCGATCCCGGCCGCGTGCAGCGCCCGCACCATCCGCTTGAACTCGCCGACCTGCTGTCCGGTCGTACCGGAGGCGGCGTAGGCCGCGTGCGGCGCGAAGTAGCCGATGGAGTTGTAGCCCCAGTAGTTCTTCAGGCCGCGCCTGAGCAGGTGGTCCTCGTGGGCGAACTGGTGGACGGGGAGGAGTTCGACGGCCGTCACGCCGAGGCCGACGAGGTGGTCGATCGCGGCCGGGTGGGCCAGGCCCGCGTAGGTGCCGCGGAGTTCCTCGGGTATCCCCGGGTGCAGTCTGGTGAAGCCGCGCACGTGCAGCTCGTAGATGACGGAGTCCGCCCACGGGGTCTTGGGGCGGTGGTCGTCGGACCAGTCGTCGTCGTCGTGGACGACCACGCCCTTCGGAACGTACGGCGCCGAGTCGCGGTCGTCGCGGACGGTGTCGGCGACCTGCTGGTCGGGCCAGTCCCGGACGTGCCCGTACACCTCGGGCGGCAGCGTGAACTCGCCGTCCACCGCCCGCGCGTACGGGTCCAGGAGCAGCTTCGCCGGGTTCCAGCGGGCGCCGGTCCACGGGTCCCAGCGGCCGTCGACCCGGTAGCCGTACCGCTGTCCCGGCAGCACGCCGGGCACGAACCCGTGCCAGATCTCGTGCGTGAGTTCGGTCAGCGGGATGCGGGTCTCCCGCCCCTGCTCGTCGAAGAGGCAGAGCCGGACCGCCTCCGCGCCGGCCGCCCACAGCGCGAAGTTGGTGCCCGCCACCCCGTCGGGCCCGACCCGGAACCGGGCGCCGAGCGGTGTCGACGCCCCCGGCCAGGCCGCCGGGACGGGGAGGGGCGTTCCGTTCACCGCGGGGGCGTGCGCCGTGGCGCCGTCCGCCCTCGGCGCCCGCGCCGGTGCCCCCTGCTGCTCGGCTGCGCTCGTCACCTGTCGGCCCCTTTTTGTGTCCCGCGGCTCGCCGACCACCGGGGCGCACGCACCCGCGTCCGAGCGGCCGACGGCGCCCGGACTCCCGGTCCCGGGCACGGTCGGCGGCTCGCTACGGACGTGCCCGCGACGGCTCGCGCACGGGCACGGCGGCTCCCCAGCTCGTCGTCCTTCCCTCTGTTCTGCCCAGTGCCGGCGTCGCACTCACGTTTCCCAGGGGCATGCCCGCTCGTTGAGCCGCACGTGAGGCATCCACAAGGGCGCGCACGGCGCGCGGGGGCCGCGTTGGCCGCGGTACTGACATGGGCGGCGCTGCTGGCGGGAGCCGCCGGCTGCTCCTCGGACGGCAGGCACGGGCTCGGCATCGACCACGTCCTCGGCGGCAGACCCGCGGCCCCCGAGGACGTCATCCGCATCTCCCCGGACGACGGCACCAGGGCCGTACGGCCCAACGGACCGCTGATGGTCCGGGTGCCCGGCGGCCGCCTGGAATCCGTCCACGTCGTCAGGTCCCAGGACGCCCAGGACTCCCCGGTCCCCGGGCACATCGCCGGCGGCGGCACGATCTGGCGGCCGGACGACCCGAAACTCGCGCTCGCCGCCAAGTACACCGTCGACGCGGTGGCCGTCGACGGCGACGGCCACCGCTCGGCCCGCCACACCACCTTCACCACCCTGGTCCCCGACGAACGCTTCATCGGCTACGTCACCCCGGAGAACCGGGCCACCGTCGGCACCGGCATGATCGTCTCCCTCGCCTTCAGCCGCGACATCGACAACCGCGCCGCCGTCGAACGCGCCGTCCAGGTCACCGCCAAGCCCGCGGTCGAGATCCGGCCGCACTGGTTCGGCAAGAACCGCCTCGACTTCCGCCCCGAGCGCTACTGGCAGCCCGGCACGGTCGTCACGGTCGGCCTGAACCTCCGTGACGTCGAGGGCGCCCCCGGTGTCTACGGCCTCCAGTCCAAGACGTTCACCTTCACCGTCGGACGCAGCCAGGTCTCTCTCGTCGACGCGGCCGCCCACACGATGGAGGTCCGTCGGGACGGCGAGCTGCTCGCCACCGTGCCGATCACCGCGGGGGCGCCCGAGCACACCACCTACAACGGGAAGATGGTGGTGATGGAGATGCACGACGTGACCCGCATGAACAGCCGCACCGTCGGCTTCGGCGGCGAGTACGACATCCCCGACGTCCCGCACGCCCTCAAGCTGACCGACTCCGGCACCTTCCTGCACGGCAACTACTGGGCGCCGGACGCCCCCGGCCGCGTCAACGTCAGCCACGGCTGCGTGGGGCTGCGCGACGTGAAGGGCGGCAGCTCGGACACGCCCGCGGGCTGGTTCTACGACCGCAGCCTCATCGGCGACGTGGTCGAAGTCGTGAACAGCAAGGACAAAACAGTCTCTCCCGACAATGGCCTCGGGGGATGGAACATGGGGTGGAAGGAGTGGAAGGCGGGCAGCGCGGTCAAGTAACCAGGTGGGGGGCGGGGCGGTGGGGGCGAGAAGTTGCGACGCAACGGTGACATTCGCCCAACACCAAGCTCAAAACCCTGCGGTTACTATGCGCCAATGCGCGCGCCTGACGCGCTGGGGTGGGCCTGACCAGGCCCTGGGAGGGGAGAACGACTGTGAACGAGCGGCCGATATCGGGGGCGTCGGTTCGGGGGACGCGGCGGAAGCAGGGGATGGCGGTCGTCGCCGGCGTCCTGCTCGTGGCCGTCACCGCCTGCGGCGGGGGCGGCTCCTCCGACAAGGGTGCGGACCAGGGCAAGGTCAAGGACTCCACCACCCAGGCGAGCAAGCAGTCCGTGGCGACCGTCAGCATCAGCCCGAAGTCCGGCGCGACCGGCGTGGACACCAGCGGGGCGCTCAAGGTCAGCGCCGCCCAGGGCAAGCTGACCGACGTGGAGGTCAAGGACGCCAAGGGCAAGGAGATAGCCGGGGCGATCGCGACCGACGGCGCCAGCTGGACGCCGTCGACGCACCTCGCCAGCTCCACGAAGTACACGGTGCACGCGGTCGCGAAGGACGCCGACGGCCGTGAGTCGGCGGAGGACTCCAGCTTCACGACGCTGACCCCGAAGAACACGTTCGTCGGCTACTTCACGCCGGAGGACGGTTCCACGGTCGGTGTCGGCATGCCGTTCTCCGTCCACTTCACCCGGGGCATCACCGACCCGGCCGCGGTGGAGAAGGCGATCACCATCAAGACCGAGCCCGCCGTCGACGTCGAGGGCCACTGGTTCGGCAACGACCGGCTCGACTTCCGCCCCGAGAACTACTGGAAGTCCGGCACGAAGGTCACCGTCTCCCTCAACCTCGACGGCGTCGAGGGCCGGGACGGGGTGTACGGCGAGCAGGCCAAGACCGTGAAGTTCACGATCGGCCGCAACCAGGTGTCGGTCGTCGACGCCAAGAAGCACACCATGAAGATCATGCAGGACGGCAAGGTCGTGAAGACCCTGGCGGTCACGACCGGCAAGCCGGGCTACGACACGTGGAACGGCCAGATGGTCATCAGCGAGAAGCTGCGCGTGACCCGCATGAACGGCGAGACGGTCGGCTACGGCGGCGAGTACGACATCAAGGACGTGCCGGACGCGATGCGCCTGACCACCTCCGGCACCTTCATCCACGGCAACTACTGGGGCGGCGACGCCTTCGGCAACTACAACGCGAGCCACGGGTGCGTGGGGCTTCGCGACATCCGGGGCGGGGGTGACCGCGCGTTGCCCGCTGCCTGGTTCTTCGACCACTCCATCATCGGGGACGTGGTGACGGTGAAGCACTCCAACGACCGGACCGTGTCGCCCGACAACGGCCTCAACGGCTGGAACATGTCGTGGAAGGAATGGACCGCGTAGGCGTTCGGCCGGGGCGCCCCCGGCGCCCCTGACGGGGCACGCTGCTGAACGGGCGTTAACCTGCCAGGCATGACTGTGACCCTCGAAGTCTCGGCAGGCGTGGGTACCATCCGCCTCGACCGGCCGCCCATGAACGCGCTCGACGTCGCCACCCAGGACCGGATCAAGGAGCTGGCGGGCGAGGCCACCCGTCGCGAGGACGTACGTGCCGTCGTCATCTACGGCGGTGAGAAGGTCTTCGCGGCGGGAGCCGACATCAAGGAAATGCAGAACATGGACCACGCCGCCATGGTTCTGCGCTCACGGGACCTCCAGGACTCCTTCAGCGCCGTCGCCCGGATCCCCAAGCCGGTCGTCGCGGCCGTCACCGGCTACGCGCTCGGCGGCGGTTGTGAGCTCGCCCTCTGCGCGGACTACCGCATCGCCGCCGACAACGCCAAGCTCGGGCAGCCCGAGATCCTCCTCGGGCTCGTCCCGGGAGCCGGCGGCACCCAGCGGCTGCCCCGGCTGATCGGCCCGTCCCGGGCCAAGGACCTGATCTTCACGGGCCGTATGGTCAAGGCCGACGAGGCGCTCGCCATCGGACTCGTCGACCGGGTCGTGCCCGCCGCCGACGTCTACACCGAGGCGCACGCCTGGGCGGCGAAGCTGGCGCAGGGGCCGGCGATCGCGCTGCGGGCCGCCAAGGAGGCGATCGACACCGGTCTGGAGACCGACCTGGAGACCGGGCTCGCCGTCGAACGGAACTGGTTCGCGGGGCTGTTCGCGACCGAGGACCGGGAGCGCGGGATGCGGAGCTTCGTCGAGGAGGGGCCGGGCAAGGCCAAGTTCCTGTGATCTTCGCCCTGTTGTGAAAGCCCCGAACCCCTTGCAATTGACGCGATGTCTGATTCCGGGTCCCCCGATGGGGCGGATTATGGGAGCCTTAAGGCAACCGTAAGCCCGCCTTGTCGAGGGGGTCTGGCGATTGCCTGGTGATGGGGCGTCTTCGCAGGTCGGACCGGATCCCGACGCGCTCGGAATGCCGATGGCATATGCCGATCGCCCGGTGACGGGTGGAAGCTTTGCGGGGGCGTATTCCCCGGGAACGGCCACGGAGGACGCTCTCGGCGGCCATGATGGGGGCATGGCGGGGCTGGAGGGCATCGAACAGCCGCGGGGACACAGCCGTGCGGCCGCGGCGCGCTGGTCGCCTGCGGTCGAGGACGAGCGGGCGCTCAAGGCGATCGAACTGTTCGGCAATCCGACGGACGCGGAGGTTCCGCTGCCGTCCCGCCCCGAGTCAGCGGCGACCGCCCGCCGGCTCGCCCAGGTCGTCGTCCTCCGGCAGTGGCGGCTCAGCCCCAAGATGACGGAGGACGCGGTCTTACTCGTCTCGGAACTGGTGGGCAACGCCGTACGGCACACCGGAGCCCGGGTGTTCGGCCTGCGGATGCGCCGCCGCCCCGGCTGGATCCGGGTGGAGGTGCGCGATCCGTCGCGCGGCCTGCCCTGCCTGATGCCGGTTCAGGAGACCGACATCAGCGGCCGCGGCCTGTTCCTGGTGGACAAACTGGCCGACCGCTGGGGCGTGGATCTGCTGCCGAGAGGAAAGACGACGTGGTTCGAGATGCGGGTGGCTGATCGATAGGCCCGGCGAAACGCGCCCCTTGGGGGCGCTGGGGGTACCCCCGGCCGAAGGCTGGGGGAGGAACTGCGCGAGCAGCCCCCACCGGCCGAAACGTGCAAAAATAATCCACTTCGGGTCAATAGCTGCCTTTCTTACCTATGCACCCTTAAATGGTGCAGGTGACCCCCACCCGTCGACGCGACCTCCTCCGCGCAAGCGCCGCCTTCACCGCCGGAGCCGCGCTCATCACCGGTTGCGGCAACCCCGGTACGGCCACTGCAGCACCGCCCGCCACCCCCAGCCCCGCCTCACCGTCGGCCTCCCCCACCCCGCTCCCCTTCCAGGTCACCCACGGCCCCCGCACCACCGCCTCCGTCGCCCTCACCTTCCACGGCCAGGGCGACCCCGCCCTCGCCGACCAGCTCCTCGGCACCGCCGAGCAACACGGTGCCCACCTCACGGTGCTGGCCGTCGGCAGCTGGCTCGACGAGCACCCCGCCATGGCCCGCCGCATCCTGGACGGCGGCCACGACCTGGGCAACCACACCCAGCGGCACGTCTCCATCAACGCCATGGCGGAGGCGGACGCCCGCAAGGAGATCACCGACTGCGCGGAGCGGCTCAGGCGGCTCACCGGATCGATCGGGACCTGGTTCCGCCCCTCCAGGGCGCCGACCGCCTCCCCGCTCGTCGCCCGGCTCGCCGCCGAGGCCGGCTACCCGCACGTGCTGTCGTACGACGTCGACTCGCTCGACTACACCCGGCCCGGTGCGTCGGCCATCACCCGCAAGGTGCTCGCGGAGGTCACGGGCGGCTCGGTGGTGAGCATGCACTTCGGGTATCCGGACACGGCCGCCGCCCTCCCCGCCGTCCTCCAAGAACTCCACCGCCGTGGACTGCGCGCGGTCACCACCACGGAGCTGCTCAGCTGATGCGAACCACGAACGCCGCCCGTCTGCTGTCCGCCGGTGCCGTCCTCGCCGCCCTGGCCCTGCTGCCCGCGTGCAGCGGCGACTCCGGGAGCCCCGCCGCACCGGCCGTCGGCACCACCGCGGCCGTGCAGCCGCCGGCGAAGAAGGCGGAGCCGGCCGTCGACGCACTGCCGGGGATGCCCCCGGTCCTCGACCCGAAGGACGTGTACGCAGCCGACCGCCCCGGCAACCTCTCGCCCGTCGTCAAGGGCTTCCCGTCCCTGGTCTACGTCCCGAACACCAACTCCGACACGGTCTCGGTCATCGACCCGAAGACGTACCGGGTGATCGGGACCATCCCGGTCGGCCGGCAGCCGCAGCACGTCGTGCCGTCCTGGGACCTGAAGACCCTGTGGGTCAACAACGACCTGGGCAACAGCCTCACCCCCATCGACCCGAAGACCGGCCGGGCCGGCAAACCGGTGGCCGTGCACGACCCGTACAACCTGTACTTCACGCCCAACGGCAAGTACGCGATCGTGATGGCCTCCAACGACCGTCAGCTGGTCTTCCGGGACGCGCACACCATGCAGACCGTCAAGGCCGTCCCGGTCAGCTGCTACGGCGTCAACCACGCCGACTTCTCCCTCGACGGCCGGTACTTCATCGTCTCCTGCGAGTTCAGCGGCGAAGTGCTCAAGGTGGACACGGAGCAGATGAAGGTGCTCCGGCAGGAGAGGCTGCCGTACCACGGCGCCATGCCGCAGGACGTCAAGGTCTCGCCGGACGGCAAGCGGTTCTACATCGCCGACATGATGGCCGACGGGGTGTGGATCCTGGACGGCGACGCCTTCACCAAGCCGACCTTCCTGCCCACCGGCAAGGGCGCGCACGGGCTGTACGTCAGCCGGGACTCCCGCGTGATGTACGTCTCCAACCGGGGCGAGGGCACCATCTCGGTCTTCGACTTCGCCCAGAACCGGCTGACCGGCAAGTGGCGGCTGCCCGGCGGCGGCAGCCCCGACATGGGCGGGGTCTCCGCGGACGGCAAGGTGCTGTGGCTGTCCGGCCGTTACAACTCCGAGGTGTACGCCATCGACACCCGCACCGGCACCGAACTGGCCCGCATCCACGTCGGCAGCGGCCCGCACGGACTCGCCGTCTACCCGCAGCCGGGCCGCTACTCGCTCGGCCACACCGGCATCTTCCGCTGAGGCGGGGTGAGGCGGGGTGAGGCGGGGTGCGGCGGGGCCCTCGGGCCTCAGCTCCTGAGCAGCAGCGCCTCGGCGCCCACCGGCACATAGCCGGCCGCCTGGAACGCCCGGACGCTGCGGGCGTTCCCCGGCGCGACCTGCGCCCACAGCGGTTCGTCCGCGAGCTGCCGGGCGGCGGCCACCAGGGCCCGGCCCAGCCCCCGCTGCCGTGCGCCCTGGTCCACCTCAACCGACACCTCCAGGCGCCCCGCGACACCCCGGCCCAGCACCAGCACCCCGCCCGCCACCGTCCAGGCGCGCACCTCGTCCCGGCGGGCCCGGGCGTAGCCGACCCGGGAGTGGTCGGGGCCGGTGAGCTCGGTCAGCGGCAGGTCGGGGCG
The DNA here is from genome assembly GCF_040702065.1 of Streptomyces sp. NPDC086777. Lineage (NCBI taxonomy): Bacteria > Bacillati > Actinomycetota > Actinomycetes > Kitasatosporales > Streptomycetaceae > Streptomyces > Streptomyces sp. NPDC086777. The sequence continues at coordinate 34,606 of NZ_JBFBJI010000033.1, forward strand.
GCCGGGCAGCGGGCCCGCCACCAGCAGCGCGTCGATCGTCTCCTGCTCGCGGCCCGTGCGGTCCATCAGGGCGGTGAGGAAGCGCGAGTTCATCGTCGCGGCCAGTGGGTCGCTGGGGACGGCGCGCAGGGTGTCGTACACCCACTCCGGGTCCTCGTCCACGAAGACGACCGAGTGCGCGGAGAAGGAGAGCACCCCGGCGTCCCGGGGGGACGGCTGCGGCACGACCGTCGTACGGCCGTCCGGCGGCGGGAAGACACCCCGGGCCGCCGCGTCCAGAATGTCCCGCAGGGTCTCTGCCACCGTGCTCCTTGAGTCTCCACCCACTGGAAGGCCCACACTCGCAGACATGCTGCACTATCCGGGGGGCGGCCCCCCAGACCCCCCGAACGACGGCACCGGACTTTTCACCATCGGCGAGCTGGCGAAGGCCACCGGGCTGACCGTGCGCACCATCCGCTACTGGTCCGACGAGGGCGTGCTCACCCCGGTGACCCGCTCCGCGGGCGGCTACCGGCTCTACGACGCCGAGTCGTTCGCCCGCCTGGAGCTGATCCGCACCCTGCGCGAACTGGGGCTCGGTCTCGGGCACGTGCGTGCGGTGCTCTCCGGCGAGCAGACCGTCGCGGAGGTCGCGGACGCGCACGTGGCGGCGCTGGACGCGCAGATCCGCTCCCTGAAGGTGACCCGTGCGGTGCTGTCGACGGTGGCGCGACGCGGTTCGAACGCGGAGGAGATGACCCTGATGAACAGACTGGCACGGCTGTCGGCCGCCGAACGGCAGCGGATCGTGGACGACTTCGTGGAGGAGATCTTCGAGGGGCTGGACACGGCCGACCCCTGGATCCGGGAGCGCACCCGGACCCTCGGGGTGGCGCTGCCCGACGAGCCCGGCCCCGAGCAGGTGGACGCCTGGGTGGAGCTGGCCGAACTGCTGCAGGACCCGGGCTTCCGGGCGGCGATGCGCAGGATGATCGAGTTCAACGCGGCCGACCGGGGGCCGGACACCCCCGCCGGCGCCTCGCAGTGGTTCTTCCGCCGGCTGGTCGACGTCGTCGGCGCGGCCCGCGAGCGCGGGGTGACGCCCGAGGCACCCGAGGCGGACGCCGTGCTCACCGAGGTGTTCGGGGAGGGCACCGACCGGGTGGCGGTGCTGCGCCGGATCGACCTGGGCAACGAGGTGGCCCGCTACCGGGAGTTGGTGAACATCATCAAGGGCGCTCCGGCGCCGCCGCGGTACCAGGAGGAGTTCGGCTGGGTGGTCGCTGCGCTGAAGGCCTGGCCGGGCCGTTAACCTGGCCTGCGGCACTACGCCGGTACGGCAATGGAAACACGGACAAAAAGGGGCGGATCGGTGGCGGACATCGACGAGGCACGCGCGCACTTCGAGCGGATCGACGCGGACGGTGACGGGTTCATCACCGCCGCCGAGTTCAAGTCCGCTCTCGCGCAGGGGGGCGACTGGAACGTCACCGAGACGGTGGCCGAGGCCATCATCAAGACCCGCGACCTCAACGGCGACAAGGTCCTGTCGTTCGACGAGTACTGGGCCTACCTGAACAAGTAGGTTCCACGAGCGCAGGGGCGCCCGGCACCTGGAGTGCGGGCGCCCCTTTCTCATGCCCCGGCGCCGAGTGGCCCGGTGTCGAGTGCGCGGGTGTCGAGTGCGTCGGCGCCGAGTGGCCCGGTGTCGAGTGCGCGGGTGTCGAGTGCGTCGGCGCCGAGTGGCCCGGTGTCGAGTGCGCCGGCGTCGGCTGCCCCCGCGTCGACCCGGACCGTCCGGCGGCCGCCGTGCCGTTCCAGGGTCAGCGGCAGGTCGAAGCACGTGCCGACCCGGTCGCCGGTGAGGACCTCGGCCGCCGGGCGGTGCGCCAGGGGCCGGCCCTCGCGCAGCAGCTGCGCATGGGTGGTGCCGGCCGGAAGCTCCTCCAGGTGATGGGTGTCGAGGACGGTCGCCGGCCGCGGCCGCGGCCGGGCCCGACGCAGCGCGTCCAGCGCGCCGAGCAACTGCTCCCGGCCCGGCAGGTCCAGGCCGGTGGCCGGTTCGTCGAGCAGCAGGAGCCGGGGTTCGGGCATCAGGGCCCGGGTGATCAGGGTCCGGCCGCGCTGCCTCTGCGACGGCGTGGGCCAGCGGGCCTCCCGGTGCGCGGCCGGCCCCGGCATCCCGATCAGCAGGTCGGCACGGGCCGTCTGCTCCGGCGTCGGACGCCGGCAGATCGCCGGTGGCGCCTGGCCCGTCGGTCCCGGCTGCCCGGTGAGACGAGCCTGGCCAAGGAGCTGGGCGTGGGCCGCTCCACGGTCCGCGAGGCGCTGCGCGCGCTCGCCGCAGCCGGGCCGGTCCGGCCCCGGCAGGGCTCGGGCGTCTTCGTCATCGCCACCGAGGCCGCCGAGGACTGGCCGACGCGGCTGCGCCGGGCCGCGGTGAGCGACGTGTACGAGGTCCGGACGGCGGTCGGGGTGCACGCGGCCCGGCTCGCCGCGCGGCGCCGCACCGCGGCCGACGTGGCGGCGATCGAGGCGGCGCCGGCGGGCCGGCGGGCCGGCGGGCCGCCGGGCGGCCGGGAGCGCCGACGACGCGGCCTTCGTCGACACCGACATCGCCTTCCACGCGGCCGTGGTGACCGCCGCGCACAACCCGGTGCTCACCGATCTGTTCGCCGGGTTCGGGCCGGTGCTCCGGGAGGGGCTGATCGACCTGCTCGCCCTGACCGGCCTGCGCACCACCGACCCGGACACCGGCGACGCGGCCCACCGTTCCCGGTGCCTCACCCGTTCGGACCGGCCGTGGAATAGGCCGCGCAAGCCCGAGGTTGTCGCCGCACAGCAGCATATGCATGCAAGTGCATGGACTCTCGAAAGGCGTGTCATGAAGATCGGCATCATCGGCGCGGGCAACATCGGCGGCAACCTCACCCGGCGGCTGGCCGCACTCGGTCACGACGTGTCCGTGGCGAACTCGCGGGGCCCCGAGACGCTCGCCGGGCTGGCCGCGGAGACGGGAGCGACCCCGGTACGGGCCGGGGACGCGGCGCGCGGTGCGGAGGTCGTGGTGGTCACCGTCCCGGTGAAGAAGGTCCCGGACCTGCCGTCCGGCCTCCTGGACGGCGCCGCCCCGAACGTCGCCGTGATCGACACGAACAACTACTACCCGCGCGAGCGGGACGGCCGGATCGCCGGCATCGAGGACGAGGGCATCACGGAGAGCCGCTGGACCGAGCGGCAGATCGGCCACCCCGTGATCAAGGCGTTCAACGGCACCTTCGCCCAGGACATCCTGGACCGCGGCCGCCCCGCCGGGGAACCGGGGCGCCAGGCCCTCCCGGTCTCCGGCGACGACGAGGCCGCCAAGCGGGTGGTCCGCGCCCTGATCGACGAACTCGGCTTCGACACCGTCGACAACGGCGGCATCGACGACTCCTGGCGCCAGCAGCCGGGCACCCCGGTGTACGGCCTGCGGGCCGACGCCGAAGGCGTGCGCAAGGCCCTGGCGGAGGCGTCCCCGGAGCGCCCGGAGAACTTCCGCGGCTGACGGCACCGCCGGGTCCAGCGGGAGACCGGCGGCGGGACCGGCACGGAGAGCCCGGTCCCGCCGCCACGGACCGGCGCCGTCGCTCAATCCTGCTTCGCCGCCCAGGCCTTGAGGGCGGCCTTGCTGGCGAAGTCCGCGACGTCCTTGTCGTGCGGATCGCTGCTGTACTGGTGGAAGACCCAGTCGGCCTTGATGCGGGGGTGGCCCGCGCTGACGTAGTCGGCGATCCAGAGGCCGTCGCCGGCGTACGAGGTGGTGTCGATGGTGAGCCAGAAGTTCCGGTTGGTGTAGAGCACCACCCGGTAGCCGGGCCGGAGTGCCTTCACCTTGCGGATGAAGGAGTCCTTCTCGGCGTTGCTGGCGTGGGTGCCGTCGCCGGTGGTCTCCCAGTCGACGGCAAGGATCTCACCCGCCCGCTCGGGGGCGTGCTGGACGAAGTACTCGGCCTGGGCGGTGAGGTTGCCGGGCCACAGGAAGTGGTAGTAGCCGACGACCAGTCCGGCGTCGCGACCGGTCTTGGCCTGGGCGGTGAGTCTGGGGTTGACGTACGAACGCCCCTCCGTCGCCTTGATGAAGACGAAGGAGAGGCCGTCCGTGTCGTAGCTGGAGGACTGGTAGGCGCTCACGTCGATTCCGTGCAGCATGTGCGGTGACTCCCTGGTGCCAGTGGGGTGACACGAATTGCAACTGCGTATGTCGTATGCCCCGCCACGCCGTGAGCGATCCGCGTGCGCGCGTGAATTGTCAGCCGCGGGCCGCCACCTCGCTGAGCACGGCCGCCGACTTGGTCGACCAGTCCGAGGTGATGATGCTGGCATGGTCGGCGGCGAGCAGTGCCAGCCGGGCCGCCACCTCGGCGTCCGTCGGAGCGGTCGAGGAGATCGCCGGTGAGACGTTGTAGGCGTCCGTCATGATCAGGATGTAGTGGTTCGTGGCGTAGAACGACGTGTCGTAGCCGTTGTTCACGTACGTCGCCGCGTCGCCGTCGAAGAACACGAACCAGGGCCGGATGGAAGCGTCGTACCTGCTGGTCCGGGGATCCCCGTTCGCGGCGCCCAGCACCGCGGGGAAGGCCTGGGCCTGGGAGATGTTCCCGGCCGCGGACAGGTCGCGCAGATGGTCGCCGTACTCCTCGTCCGTCCAGTAGTGGTCGAACGGGTTGGCCTGCTCCACCGTGCCGGGGATCAGTTCGAAGATGAACTTGCCCTTGAGCTGGTCGCGGGTGGGCCAGGCGTCGGCCTTGGCGGCGGCGTCGAGGGTGGCGTACGACGAGCCCAGCAGGTCGGCCGGCTTGTACACGCTGCTGCCGAGCTTCTGCGAGACGAGCGTGTCGAACGCGGTGGGCCCGAGGCCGATGGTCTGGTTGAACCCGACCTTCATCTCGACCTTGACGACGACGGGCGCGTGGTCCGGGTGCAGTTGCTCCCAGGCCGCCATGTTGTCGAGGCAGCTGCCGAGGTCCTGGCTGGTGGCCTTGCTGTACAACTGGCCCGGGGTGTTGGCGTTTTCGCAATTGTTGTCGTTGCCCCACGGGTTGCTGTGGCTGACGCGCCACCGCTTGCTGATGCTGTCGACGTACACGTCCAGCTCCAGCAGCGAGGCCCCGGAGTCCATGGCCTGCGCCCAGTAGGTGTACTTGCCCTTCTCGTAGGCGTTGTGCGTGCCGATGGACGTGGTCTCGGAGAACTTCGCCGCGTTCGTGGCCGTGTCCGCGTGCGCGGCGGAGCCCGCCATCACGAACAGGGCCCCGGCACCCACGACCGCCGCCAGCCGTCTCAGTACACGCATGACCCAACTCCTTTGGGTTGATGGTGAGTTGGCGGCAGCGTAGAAGCATCCGGTTACTGATCGGTAGCCCCTGGGGGAACATCGGCCTCCGGAACTCCCCCAGGACTCACGAGGCCGCACGTACGCTGGCCGCGGGCCGAGGCCGGAGGAGGCGCTGGTGCGGACGGATCCGAGGGCGGGGCGGCGGCCCGCGGGCCTCTTCGTGGGGCTGTGCACGCTCGACGTCATCCAGCTGGTGGACCGGGTGCCGGGGCCGGACCAGAAACTGACGGCCCGTGACCAGGTGGTGGCGGCGGGCGGTCCGGCCACGGGCGCGGCGGTGGCCTTCGGCCGGCTGGGCGGACGGCCCCGGCTGCTCACGGGCCTCGGTTCCCATCCACTGGCGCTCGGCGTCCGGGCGGACCTCGACGCGCTCGGCGTGCGGGTCACGGACCTCGCCGTCGACCACGTGCGGCCGCCCGCGGTCTCCTCGATCCTGGTCACCGAGTCGACCGGAGAGCGCGCGGTCGCCTCGACGAACGCGACCGGGCACCGGCTGCGGGCCCCCGCCGACCTGGCGGAACTGGTGGCGTCGTGCGACGTCGCCGAGTTCGACGGGCACCACATGGACCTGGCCGTCCAGGTCGCGCGCGCCGCCCGCGCGGCCGGCCGGCCCACCCTGCTCGACGGCGGCAGCTGGAAGGACGGCACGGAGCGGCTGCTGGCGTCGACCGACGTCGCCGTGTGCTCGGCGGACTTCCACCCGCCGGGTACCGCCACGCCCGCCGAGACCCTGGACTTCCTCCGGGACCACGGGGTGACCTGGGCGGCGGTCACCGGCGGCGCGGCACCGATCGTGTGGGCGGGCCCCGGCGCCGGTGGCCTGGTCGGCGTTCCGGAGACCCGCGTGGTGGACACGCTGGGCGCGGGAGACGTCCTGCACGGTGCCCTCGCCCACCACCTGAGCGGCCCCGGCCCCCTCGACGGGCCGGCCTTCGCCCGAGCCCTGGCACGGGCCGCGACGGTGGCCTCCCGCGCGTGCGCCTCGTTCGGCACGCGCGCGTGGCTGACCGCGGGCTGACCGGCACCCGCCGGCGAACGCGGGCCGCGTCGGCTTCCTCATCCGCCCCATGGACCACTCGCGTATCCCCCCGCGGCGTTTCGGCCATGTCCCGTGGCCCGGGAGGCGCGGTGGCGGGCGGTCGGTGAGACGCGAACCCCGGATTCCCGCGGCCGGGGATCCGACTCAAACACGCGTGTTCGAGCCGGGCCCGCCGGTCGTTGTCCCGGTCACCATCAGACATCCCCAACGCGGTCCGGACACCGCGTTGTTGGCGGCACGACGGGACATCCGTGCCCCGCCGTGCCACCACCGTCCCGCCCTGCCGTCACCCCGGCTCGGCCGACCACCGGAGGAACCATGAATCCCGCCCCCGCCCCCGCGCCTCTCCTCGCGCATCCCGAGGCCGTCCGGTCGGTCCCTCGCCACCGCACGGTGACCCCGGCCGACCGCACCCCGGCGGGCGCCATGGACCAGCCCGGCCTGACACCGAGGTGGAGGGCAGGACAGCACAGCGATCACAACAGCCACGGCAGCCAGGACAATCACGGCAATCACCGCAGTCACCACGGCTGTGGCAGTCACCCCCGGCACCCGTCGTCTGACCGAGGCACGCACCCTGGGCGACCGGCCAGCCGCGGCCGGCTGGGCAGCCGTACTGGACCGGGCACACGGCGATGCGCACACATGACCCCCGCACCCCGACCAACTGGTTCTCCGGGATTTTCTTGATCCGTTCGGCCGCTGGGGACTTCACCGGGACTTGCGGTGGCCGGAGGGTCGGGACGGAAGTGCTCGCGTGCCCGTGCGGCGAGGCTGGGCGCCGGGGGGGGCGTCGCGGGTCCTGCGCCCTTCGGGAAGTGAGAAGCAGGGGCGTCCCCTGATGGCCCACTCGGGCTGCCGTCGGACGTGGGCACCTACGACGAACTCGCCGACGAAAACGGACCGTTCGCGGTACTTCTGGCCCCGTTCACCAGCCGCTGGCACCCAAGGAGAGTGCCGCGCCGGCTCGACCTCGCGCGGCACCGTGTTCCCCCATGCCCCGCAGCTGTGTTCGTGGTCACGCTTGGGTTGGTCCGCGGAGGGTGGCAGAGGCTTCGGAGTTCGAAATGCCTGGGTTTCGCCGCCAGGGGGGAAGCACCTGGACTATTCCGGCGGCGAGACCGAGCACCGCAAAAACCCACCAGATGTGGTGGAAATTGGCTACTCGGGGGACCAGACCAGAAGGGCCCAGAAGTGCGACGAAGATGCTGATTCCCAGGACAGCCCCGAGTTGCCTGAAGCTGGAGTTGATTGCAGAGCCGATGGCGAACTGAGCCGGGGGCAGTTTCGCGACGGCAGCGGCGGACTGGACGGGCAGGGTGAGGCCGATACCCAGGCCGGTGAGGAGGGTCCAGGGCAGCCAATGGGCGACCCACTGCGGAGAACCGTTCACGGACAAGGCGAACCCGAGGCAGCCAAGAGCCCAGGTGAGCGATCCCGCGAGCAGCACGGGACGGTGCCCGACAACGCTGGCGAGCTTCGTGGTCGAGCGGGCGATGAGGGTGACGACGACCGGCCCCGCGGCGCTGGCCAACGCCGCACGCAGTACGGAGTAGTGCCACTCCGTCTGGAGAAATATCAGGTTGCCCAGCAGCAGCCCGAAGAAGGCTGTCGAGAACAGCAGCGTAGCGGCATTCATTTCCGTGAACTGGCGCTCTTTGAAAAGAGCAAGGTCCAGTACCGGACGAGCGGACTTCGACGTCCGCCACAGGAAGACGGGAAGCGCGAGGGCCGCCCCGACGAAACCGGCCACCACCCATGAATTGGACCATCCGCGAGACGGCCCCTCAATGATGGAGTAGCTGAGAAGCGCGGGAATCGCAGCGACAAGGACCGACCCGAGAGGGTCCGGGACACCAGACGCATGCACGTCGCGGGACTCACGCAGCAGTCGTTTGCCGAGCGTAATAATGACCGCCGCGATCGGGATGTTGACCAAGAAGATCCAACGCCACGAGGCGTATTCGGTGAGCAGCGCGCCGAGGGTAGGCCCGACCGCCGCCGCCGCGGCGGCCATCGCCCCCCATACGCCTATGGCGACATGGCGTCGGGCGGCGTGAAATTCGTGGAGGACGAGCGCCAGGGAGGACGGCACGACGAGCGCGGCGAAGACCGCCTGCAGGGCTCGAGCTGTGATCAACACTGCGGCGTTCGGGGCGAGTCCGCACAAGGCGCTCATCAGTGCGAAGCCGATGATCCCCACCATGAAGGTCTGCTTGCGCCCGTACCGGTCGGCGACCCGGCCTCCGGGGATGAGGACAGCCGCGAACACCACGCTGTACGCGTTCAGGACCCATGCCAGATGTCCGGTCGTGGTGTTGAAGCTGTGGTTGATCGTCTCGAATGCGATGTTCACGATCGTGGTGTCGAGGAAGACCACGAACGCACCGAGGCTGCCGAGGGCCAGTACCCAACGGGCCCGCTGGTTGTCCGCGGACCCCATGTCTTGAGATCCGTTCACGGGCACGGTCTGGCTGCCCGAGACCGGTGCTCTCTCCGTATTGGCCATGGTGCACTACTCCTGGTGTGTTGTGACGTACAAGAAATCAACGATGCAGAACGGATGGTCGGACAACCAGCGGAAAAAGTGGTGGTGCACCTTGTGCACAGAACTGTGCACTGAAAGACGAATGGCTCAGCTGCGGCAGGGTCGGACGGCAGCAGCAAAGCCGTTCCTGTCGCTGTTCTTACTGGGAATTTTGGGCGTGCGATTACCTACGCCGTTCGCTGCCCCGGCTGATATCGGGGAAGAGATGCGGCTCGCGGCCGGCTCTACATACTCGCCCGCTGTCTGCGTAAACTCGGAAATGCTGGAGTGGTAGGTGCCGATGACGCAGGGAGCACTCGCCGGGGGAATCCGAGGCCGGACGCGTCGGTGAATCTCCAGCGGCGCGCGATCGCCATGGCGGCGCTGACGCCGGACGCCGGCCGGGCCGGCTCGTCCCGCCCCCCTGCGGACGGTGGTGCGGATTCGGTCCCCGAGCGAGATCCCAGCACACAGGAAGGACGTTTTGCATGGCGGGGAGCGAAACGGGGATGGGAGTGTCACACGAGGGCGCGGCGTCGGCCCATAGGGGAGGAGCGTGTCAGGACGGCTTCACGTCCGCCTGGGCAGCAGGGCCGCCAACCGTCCATCCGGGCGCGCGAGACACCAAGTGAAGATCTTCTTCGCTGACTGCCTGCCCGCAGACACCGCACACGGTGACCGGCTGGATCTGGTGCCCGTGGTGCTCCAGAACCATGGGCGGTTCATCGACCACCCAGCGGTCACCCCAGGCCATGAGGTTGGCGAGCACGCCGAGAAGCTCCTTGCCCGCGTCCGTGAGGTGATACTCGAACCGCGTGGCCTGGTACTCCCGCTTCTCAAGGATGCCGTCCGCGACCAAGGACTTGAGCCGGGCAGCCAGCCTGTCACGTGGGGCGCCCGTGTTGCGGGCGATCTGACTGAACCGCCGATTCCCGAAGAGGACCTCGCGTGCGGCCAGCAACGACCAGCGGTCGCCTACCAGTTGAAGCGTCGCCGCTACCGAACAGGGCCTTCCTGGGACCATCGGGGACTGAGCCACGATTCAGAATATCAAGCCACGGTTTGCGATCCAAACCGTCCAGCGGTAGCGTGACCTCACGGTCTCAAAATCAAACTGTTCGGGTCGTGATCCCAGTCCTCCGGGACCGTCCATCCGCTCAAGGCGGCATGCCATGTCATCCAGCGGCATCCTCGTTGTCACAGGCGCAATCGGTGGGACTGGACAGCGCACGGTTGAGCTGCTTCTTGAGCGTGGGCAACGGGTCCGGTCCCTGGCGCACACGGCGGATGCTCGATCCCGCAAGCCGGCCGAAGCCGGCGTGGATGTCGTAGCCAGCGGCCCGCGGGACCTGAGGGCGTCGACACCGTCCTGGCGGACGTCCGGTCCCGCCTGCTTCGTCCACCCGGTCGAAATGGACCACGGACAAGTGGCGGCCCTATGTCCGGAGTGCTGGGCCGCTGTTCGAGGCGGGCCACGTCCAGGGCCGATTCTGACCTCCGGGTATCCATGACACCGCGCCCAGAGGCGAGCAGGGACCGGACGCAGCGAATCCCATGTATCCACCGTCCCACGGAATGAAGTCTGCTGTGATCCTCCAGCGCAGCGAGTCCCGATCGGAGAATCATGTGTGACGCGAAGAACGCGAGTGCGGTGGAGGTCGAGGAGTCTGCGCCGAGGCCAGCCGACGGAAAGGCCGTAGATCCTATTCCCCTTGCACCGGTCGACGAGGTGCGAGTCACTGTCCTGGTAGACAACGTATTCGACGCACTACTCACAGGAGACACGAGGACTGCGCGATTCGGGTTCGGATCCGTCGACGTCCGTGCCGACCAGTTCGAAAGCGGATCGACATCGGTCGGCCTGATGGCCGAGCATGGATTCTCCGCCCTGGTGACTGTTCGCCGGGGCGAACGAGAGACCTCCCTGCTGTTCGACGCCGGTCTTTCGCCGCATGCAATGGTCGACAACGCGGACCGGCTCGGCATTCACCTGAAGTCCGTCCACGGAGTCGTACTGAGTCACGGACACTTCGATCACGCCGGCGGACTGGCCGGACTCAAAAGCAGACTCGGACGTAGCGGCATGCCCATGGTGATCCATCCACACGCCTGGGCCCGCCGGAGGATGGCAGTCCCCCATGGCGGCGCGGGCGAATTCCCGACCCTCAGCAAACGTGCCCTGACAGGGGAAGGATTCGATGTCATCGAGCGACGTGAACCGTCACTGCTGGTGGACGGAAGCGTCCTGATCACCGGGGAAGTGGACCGCACCACCGAATTCGAACTCGGTATGCCATCGGCGCACCAAGCCTGGAACGGGACCCGGTGGGAGAAAGACCCTCTTGTGATCGACGATCAAGCACTCGTGGTGAACCTGCGAGGGCACGGCCTGGTGGTCCTGACAGGATGCGGTCATGCCGGCCTGATCAATATCCTTCGCCAGGCAAGACGGCTGACCGAAGTGCAGCAGGTCCACGCCGTGATCGGCGGACTGCATCTTGCCGGCCCGGCGTTCGAGCCGGTCATCGCCCCCACTGTCGCTGCACTGAAGGACATTGCGCCGACGCTGATTGCCCCCGGGCACTGCACGGGCTGGCGTGCCCAGCACACCCTGGCAGCGGAATTCGCTGATGCCTGGGTTCCCAACAGCAGCGGTACCACGCACCGGCTGACCGCTGCTGCCTGAGACCGGGCGAGGTGGCCGTCGGCGGTGCCCGGTACATTCCCAAGTGGAGAGACCCATGGAATGCCGGCGGATACCTGTTGTTTTCATTCATGGCCTTCGGGTGCCCGGTTTTCCCGCACACTCGTCGAGATGGTTCGGAGGGCAGAAACCCTCTGCTTGCAGGTAGCAAAGGCGGCGCGACGATGACACGAAGATGGGATATCCGCGACATCTCTGCGAGGGAGCGGGGTGATGCAGTCCGCGAGGTGATAGCCAACCTCACCGGTAAAGTCGACATCAGTTTCCCGGACCAAGGTAAATCCGTAGAGGCCGGCGGGACCACATCGACCCTTGGGCCACTGACCGTGGCAACTGTGCGTTCGAACGCGAGAAGCGTTGAAAGAACTGGGAGTTTCACCAAGGACGATCTGGAGCCCGCCATCTTTGTCGGCCTTCAGATACACGGCTTCAGTACCGTGATCCAGCAGGACAGGCAAGCCACCCTCCGGCCCGGTGACCTTATTTTCTACGAGTCCACCGAACCCTATCGAGTCGAGGACGCCAAGGGAATCCGACAGCACTTCTTCCGGATTCCCGTCGGACGGCTCGCATTGAGCCCGGCAGTCTTCAGCAAGAACTCTGCGACCGTCCTCAGTCCCGGCCACCCGATCACTCAACTGACCGCCGACCACCTGCGGCGTCTTGCGACAGGGCATGCAGATTTCCAGGGAACGAGCGCCGAGGCGGTAGGACAGCCCAGCATCGATCTTCTGCGAGCCGTCATCGCCACCCACATCGATGCCACACAGATTACAAATGCGTCTCTTCAGGAGACCCTGCTGGTCAGGATTCTGGAGTACGTGCGAGCGCATCTGTCCGAGCCCGGCCTGAATGCCGCGCAAGTGGCAGCGGAGCATCACATCTCGCTCCGGCATCTCTACAAGATCCTGGCAGCGAACGGTATCTCTCTCGCGGACTGGATTCGCACGCATCGTCTCGAAGAGTGCCGGGCGGAATTGAGCAGCACGGGCTCCCGGTCCAGCACGATCGAAACCGTGGCGCGACGCTGGGGATTCAGCGACATGTCCAGTTTCAGTCGGATCTTTCGCACGGCCTATGGAATGTCACCGCGCGAGTGGCGCACCCTGTGCAGAAATGAAAAATCTTAGCGCATGTGTCCATGCTCAAACCCTGCATCGTTCTGTGTAAGCCGTGCACGGAAGCCCGGTGGAGCTGTTCTGGCCGGAAGTCGCTGGTCACAATGATCACGTGCTGATGCCCGCGCGCAGAAACGATGGAAGGAGACCCGCTCATGCCCTTTGTCGCTGTAGGTGAAGAGAACTCCAGGGCGATCGAGCTCTACTACGAAGATCACGGCAGCGGGACTCCTGTCGTCCTGATCCACGGTTACCCGTTGGACGGGCGGTCGTGGGAGAAGCAGGAGGCGGCGCTCCTGGCGGCCGGCTACCGCGTGATCGCGTACGACCGGCGTGGTTTCGGCAAGTCGAGTCAGCCGGGCTTCGGCTATGACTACGACACGTTCGCCGCGGACCTCGACGTCCTGCTCACCGAGCTGGACCTGCGCGGCGTCGTGCTCGTGGGTTTCTCGATGGGTACCGGTGAGGTCACACGCTACCTGGGTACATACGGTTCGGCCCGAGTGGCGAAGGCGGCTCTGCTCGCGCCCCTGCCCCCCTTCCTGCTCAGGACGGACGACAACGCCGGGGGTCTGGACAAGGAGCTCTTCGACGGGTTCGCGGCTGCGGCCGGCAGCGACCGGCCGGCGTTCATGACGGGTTTCCTGTCGGAGTTCTACAACTACGACGTCTACGCCGGCTCGCTGGTCAGCGAAGAACGGTTCAGGGCAAGTTGGAACACAGCCACCACGGCCTCGGCGATTGCCAGTGTCGAGTGCATTCCCGCCTGGCTGACGGACTTCCGTGCGGACCTGCCGAAGATCGACGTTCCCGTCCTGGTCATACAGGGCGACCAGGACCGTGTCCTGCCGCCGGAACATACCGGCAACCGGCTACCCGGATCCATGACCAACTTCGCCGGGCATATCGTGATCGACGGCGGTCCCCACGCGGTCATCTGGACTCACGCAGAGCAGGTCAACGCGGCGCTCCTCGACTTCCTCACATGAACGCCGCGAATGGGCCCCCTTCCACGGACGCGAGACGCGAACGCGCCGGGCCGTCCGTCGCCACGCGCGCGGTACGCGGGGACGGTCGCACCCGCACGGTGCAGCCGGCCATCGCTCCCGCACGACGCAGGTGGCTCCGGACCAGCAATGGGGGCCCCGAAGAAATCCCGACGGCACCGGCTCGTCTCGGAAGGCGCAGCGGGTGGTGGTGGCACATGGACGTTCAGCGAGGAGAAGCCATGACAACGCCGACGTACGTTCAGCACAAGGTAGCGACCCCGTTCGGGTCCCTGGCCGTGCGGGACTTCCCCGGCGGCCGGGACCCGTTCGTCCTCCTGCACGGGTTCCCCGACGACTCGGCCATCTACGACAAGCTGGTCCCCGAGCTGCAACCCCGGCGCGTGGTCACCTTCGACTACGTCGGCTACGGGCAATCCGAGCGCGTCCACGGCGCGGGCGTCCTGGAGGGACAGAGACTCAAGGAGACCGCGGCGGTCATCGATCAGCTGAACCTCGAAAAGGTTGTCATCGTAGGTCATGACGCCGGCGGTCCGGTGGCCATTGAGTACGCCGCGGCCCATCCTGACCGAGTGGCCCGTCTGGTGCTCCTCAACTGCTACTTCGGCGAGTCACCCACCCTGCGGTTCCCCGAAATGATCCGGCTTCTGGGCGATCCGCATCTGGTCCCGCTCGCCGATGCGCTCATGCAGGACCCCGCGCAACGGAAGTGGCTCCTGGAGCACACCGCTCGGCAGTTCGGCTATGCCCCGACGGACGACATCCGTGAGATGTCGATCATCCCCCAGTTCTTCGGCAGCGCAGCACAGCCCGACTCACTCGAAGCCATCCGGGCATGGACGGGTCGACTGTTCCGGGACGTCGCCCTCACCAATGAAGTGATCGCGTCGGGCAAGTTGGCGACCCTGCCCTGCCCTGTCGACGTGGTGTTCGGCACGAACGATCCGTACCTGAACACCGGCGTCGCGCAGCACCTCGCAGGTCTGTTCCCGAACGCTCAGCGGCACTCCATCGAGGCACGCCACTGGGTGCAGTGGGACGAGCCCAAGGCACTGGCGGGAGTGCTCATGCGAGCGGGCTGAAGTCTGCCTCGCAGTCATTCGAGACCCGCCCGCGCGGTGTCACTGACGGTCGTCAGCGACATGAGACTTTCGCGTCGGCAATTCCAGCATTGGCCAGGCCCCATGAGCAAGACAGCTACAGCCCGACCGGCGTACCGGGTGAGTCTCAACTACTTCGCCATCCCCCTCGGTCTCGCGGGACTGGGAGGAGCATGGACGGCGGCGCCAACGGCGCTGAATGCTCCCGAATGGGTGGACGGCGTCCTGTTCTCGGTGAGTGGCGTGTGCTGGCTGGCATTCACGGTCGTGTACGTCGGAGAACGCGTCAGGGATCGTGGGGCATTCCGGGCCGACCGTGAACACCCCGTCGACGGGGCGTCAGCAGCTTTCCTCCCCGTTGTCGGTATCTTGCTGACCATGCATTTCGAACAGTACGTCTCGTTTGATGCGGCGCGAATGATCTGCTGGCTGCTCGTATTTGCGCTGTCCGTCGTGGCGGGCCAACTGTTCGCCCATTGGCTGACCGGGCGGACGAGTTTCGACCAGCTTCATCCCGGCTACTTCCTTCCGCTGGTCGCCGGGCCCTTCGTGGCCAGTATCGGACTGTCGACCGTGCACGCTCAGACCGCAGCGCGAGCAGCGCTGGGAGCGGGCATCTTCTTCTGGGTCATCATCGGCGGCGTCATCACGGCACGCCTCATCACCGCAGGTCCCCTGCCATATGCTGCCACGCCGGCCCTGTCAGTCCTCCTGGCCCCACCCGCCACAGGGGGCGTCGCGGCCTTCGCCGCGTACCCGGGTCCTGCGGGAACGCTCCAGGCCACGTTCCTCGGGATCTTCCTGATGACGCTGATGGTGCAGGTCTTCCTGCTGCCCAAGTATCGGAAACTCGCGTTCGGACTTGGCTTCTGGAACTTCACCTTCCCAGCCTCAGTATCCGCCAACTACATAATTCGCTGGTGCCGAACTTCAGCGTTCGCCGGCTGGGAGGCACTGGCCTGGACCGCGCTCGGACTTGCCACGGTCATCGTGCTGGTCATAGCAGCGGCAACTCTCAGAAGTCTTCTACCGGCAAAGAGTGGCCGGGCAATTTGAGGACCGTTGTCACCGCAGCGGCCGCGGTCATGTCCCCCGTCCAGAAACCGAAACTCCGTATCCCCGAGGAGCGAGCCATGAACGTAGTAGAAACCCTGACTGCCAGGAACGCGGATTTCGCGGCCGGGCACTTCACTCCCGGACTGCGCCTGATGCCGTCACTGAAGACGATCGTCATCGGTTGCGTCGATCCCCGCGTCGACCCGAACGAGGTACTCGGAGCAAAGGCCGGTGAGATCGCGACGCTCCGCAACGTCGGAGGACGCGTCACCCCCGAATTGCTCATGGAACTGATGATGCTGCGCAAGGTGACGCAGGCTTTCGGCGGTGACATCGGTCCCGGCTGGGAGTTCATCGTCCTTCACCACACGGACTGCGGCATCACCCGGCTCGAAGAACAGCCGGAAGTCCTCTCCGATTTCTTCGGAGTCGACGAGGAAGAGCTGGACGAGCTGCACGTCGGCGACCCCCGTGCAGCTGTCACCCGCGACGTCGCCACGCTCCGCTCCGACAACCGGCTGGCGGGTGTACGGGTCTCGGGCCTCGTCTACGACGTCACCAGCGGCACCGTGGAGACCGTCGCCGCACCCTGATTCCTGCCCAGGGACGGGTGGCCTCGACAGAGCCGGCCACGGTCCCAGCACGATCCGGCTCTCCGGAAGGCGGCGCCATGACAGACATGCACGATCTGACCGAGCGAAACGCGACGTTCGCTGCCGACCGCTACAAGACCGGCTTGAGCATCAACCCGAGCGGCAACCTCATGATCGTGGGCTGCGTCGATCCACGGGTGGACCCCGCCCACGTACTTGGCCTCGGCCAAGGCGAAGCGGCAGTCATCCGGAATGTCGGAGGACGCATCACGCCCGCGACGCTGAGCACGATGGCCATGCTCAGGAAGGTCGGCCTGGCGAACCCTGACGGCAAACAGCCAGGTGACTGGAACCTCGTCATCCTCCACCACACCGACTGCGGAATGACCGATCTCGCCGCCTACCCCGACCTCCTGGCCGCCTACTTCGAGGTCGCGCCCGACGGACTGCGGAACAAGTCGGTCAGCGACCCGTTCGGCTCCGTCCGCGTGGATGTCGACGTAGCCCTGCGTGAGATCAACCGGAGCGCGTTCCTCGTTTCCGGGCTCGTCTACGACGTGGCCACCGGACGAGTCGAAACGGTCGTTGCGCCCACACCTCCCAGCGCCGTGCCGTGAGCGTCGACCCGTCGCCCACGCGCCCGATCAATCATCAGATCAGCGTGCCAGTTCGTTTCCCAGAGGGAGAACCAAATGGATACCCCGCGAATACCAGTTGTCTTCATTCACGGCTTGTGGGTGCACGGCTCGTCGTGGGCGCCGTGGATGAAGGTCTTCGAGGACGCCGGGTACGCGCCTGTCGCGCCGGGCTGGCCGGGTGACGCCCCCACCGTCGAGGGGACGCGCGCCGCGCCGGACGGCCTTGCCGGGAAGGGCTTCGACGACATCGTCGAGCACTACAGGACCTTCATCACAGGGCTGGACACTCTCCCCATCCTCGTGGGGCACTCCTTCGGTGGGACGGTCGCCGAGAAGCTCCTCGGGATGAATCTGGGGGCGGCAGCCGTGGCCGTCGACGCCGCGCAGATCAAGGGCGTGCTGCCGGTGCCCGTCGCGGCGCTGCGCAGCGCGTTCCCGGGCCTGAGGAATCCGGCCAACCTGCACAAGGCGGTGTCGTTGACGGCTGAGCAGTTCCGTTACGGCTTCGGCAACGCGCTGACCGAGCAGGAGTCCGACGAGCTTCACGAACGGTGGAGCATCCCGGGGCCGGCCAAGCCGTTGTTCGAGGCATCCGTCATGAACTTCGTGCCGCACTCACCTCTCAAGGTGGACACCGGCAACGAGCGGCGCGGGCCGCTGCTGCTGATCATGGGCGGTCAGGACCACACCGTCCCGGAAGCGATCACCAAGGCGACACTCAAGCAATACCGTCATTCCGCGGCGGTCACCGACATCGAGGAATTCCCGGACCGGGGCCACTCGCTCACCATCGACCACGGCTGGCCCGATGTCGCAGCCCTCGCCCTGAAGTGGCTCAAGGGGCAAGGGTTCTAGGCCTGCTGCAACCCAGCACTATCCACGTCAGCCGGGCCTGAAGCGCCGACGGCAGCAAGTCCCCAGTCGTCACACGGCCTCGCCCGTACGTCATCAGTGCCGGCGCAGGTACGTGCGACGGCACTCCGCCCAGCACCAGGCAGGGTCCTGGACGCCATTGAGCGAACAACTGGCTGACCCACTCACGTTCAGACCTGCCCTAGGACCGCCCCGCAATCACCCGGCCTCCCGAGGACCGGGTCAGACCGCATGCCCGTTCCGCCACGCCAGATGCCACATCTGAGGAGAAGAACCATCAACACCACCAGTAGATTCGCGGTGGCCGTCGCGGCCGTCGCCGGTGCCACCGGCCTGCTCGCCAGTGCGCCCGCGGCCACGGCCACGCAATCCCCCGAAGCCAAGCCGACGATCGTTCTCGTTCACGGGGCCTGGGCAGACGGCTCCAGCTGGGCCGGTGTCACCGAGCGTCTGCAGCACCAGGGCTACACCGTGGACGTTCCGCCGAACACCCTGCGCGGCCTCGCCACCGATTCGGCCAACCTGCACGCCTTCCTTCAGACGGTCAAAGGACCGATCGTCCTCGTCGGCCACTCCTACGGCGGCGAGGTCATCACCAACGCAGCTGTGGGAATCGACAACGTCGAGTCGCTCGTCTACGTGGACGCCTTCATCCCCGACAACGGGGAGACCGCAGGACAGCTCAGTGCCGCCAAGCCGGGATCGGCACTGGCCGTGGAGGATCCCAGCACCGTCTTCAACACCGTCACCATCCCCAACGGCGGAGGCAACGTCGACCTGTACGTGAAGCCCGGACTCTTCCCGCAGATCTTCGCCGGCGGTGTCGACCACGACAAGGCGGCCGTTCTGGCCGCCGGACAGCGCCCGCTGGCGGGCAGCGCACTGTCCGACCCCTCGGGCGAACCGGCCTGGAAGACCCTCTCCTCCTGGGCGCTGATCGGCACCGCCGACAAGGTCATCCCTCCTGCGGAGCAACAGGTCATGGCCGACCGTGCCGGCTCGCACATCGTCAGGGTGAACGCACCCCACCTGTCCATGGTCGCCAGGCCCGGAGCCGTCACCGACCTGATCACGGCCGCTGCCAGGCACAGCTGACACGCGGCGACACCTCGCCCGGCCTTTCACCAGCATGTGACACGTCCAGGACGGTGGGCCGCCACCCGCCGTCCGTCTGCCCAGTCCTGACCAGGGCGGCGACAGTCGGCAGCGCAGTCCGGCCCACCACCAAGGAGCGAATCATGCAACCGTCCGCAGCAGTGGAACAGCGGGTCTCCACCCGGCACGGCTACCTCCATGCCAAGGACCACCCGGGACACGGCACGCCCTTCGTGTTCCTGCACGGATACCCCGACGACTCGACCGTCTACGACAAGCTCATCGCGCAGCTGCACCCTCACCGATCGGTGAGCTTCGACTTCCTCGGCTACGGACAGTCCGAGCGGGTGCGGAACTCGCCGGTCGCGGACGGTCAGCGGCTCGCCGAGACCGAGGCCGTCATCGACCAGCTGGGACTCGGGAAGGTCATCCTGGTGGGGCACGACGCCGGAGGCCCGGTCGCCGTCGAGTACGCCCTGGCCCATCCGGACCGAGTCGAGCGCCTCGTCCTGTTCAACTGCTACTTCGGAGAATCGCCGACGTTGAGATTCCCCGAGATGATCCGCCTGATGGGCGACCCGGACCTCGTTCCGCTCACCGACGCGCTCTTCGCCGATCTCGCGCAGCGGCAGTGGCTGCTGGGCTACACCGCCACCCGGTTCGGGTACGGACCGGCCGACGACATCCGTGACCGGGTCATCGTCCCCGTGTTCTTCGGGAGCGAAGGGCAGCCGGACGCCCTCGATGCGATCCGCGCGTGGACGGCACGGCTGTTCACCGACCTCGCGATCACCAGCGAGCTCGTCGCAACAGGCAAGACCGGAGACCTCCAGATCCCCGTGGACATCATCTTCGGGGCGAACGACCCCTACCTCAACAGCGGAGTCGCCGAGCACCTGGCCGGACTCTTTCCGAACGCACGGCTCCGGTCCGTACAAGCCCGCCACTGGCTCCAGTGGGACGAGCCAGAGGCCGTGGCCCGTCTGCTGATCCACGACGAGTGATCCCGGCCTGGCAGACCCCGGGCACGGGGGCGTCATGCAGCCGGCCGCAGACACGAAGAATTCAGAACGCTTGCCCTCACCCTGAGGCGCATGTCGAAAGGAAACAGGATGCCGGAGAAACTGATTCTGGTGACCGGAGCCGGAAACGCCGGATCCGTGGGGAGAAAGGTCGTCGAGCGCTTGCGGCGTCGGGGACTGCCGACCCGTGCGCTGGTCAGGAAAGACGACGAGCGTGCCGACACTCTCCGCGCAACAGGCGCCGAGGTGGTCGTAGGTGACCTCACCCAGACAGCGGACGTTTTCCGTGCGCTGGAGGGCTGCCACCGGATCTACCTCGGGATGAGCGTCTCCAGCTCCTATTTGGAGGCGACAACGGCAGTTGCCGCTGCCGCACGCGAGCACGGGGCCCTGGAGGTCCTCGTCAACATGTCGCAGATGACTGTCTCGCAGATGACGATCACGAGCACCTCGGAGTCACATCAGCAGCGCCTCCACCTGCTGAGCGAACGGATCCTCTCCTGGTCGGGCCTCCCGGTCGTTCAGGTCAGGCCCACCATTTTCATGGAAAACCCCCTGTTCCAGTTCGCGATCCAGTCGACTCCGCAGAGGATCACCGTCCATTTGCCGTTCGGCTCCGGACGCACCTCGCCGGTCGCCACGAGCGACGTCGCAGACGTAGTGGTCACCGTTCTCGCCGAGCCCAGATCTCATCTTGGCCGGGTGTACGAACTCACCGGACCGGTGTCCAGGGACATGAACGGTGTCGCGGAGCAGTTCGCCAAGGCCGCGGGCCGTCCCGCCACCTACGTGGACGTGCCCCCCGAAGAGTGGGCTCAAAGCCTGGCAGCAGTGAAACTTCCGGACCATCTCATCGAGCATGTGACGACCATGGCCCGACTGCATCGCGAAAACCGATACGACCGGATCTCCACGGATATCGAGACCATCCTCGGCAGACCGGCCCTTGATGTTCGTGATTTCGCCGAGAACAACCCTCAGCTGTTCCAGTAGGCCGGTCTTCCGGCCCCGGCTTCGATCCAGCCGTGCCCGTCGCCCTTTCACCCCGGCACCCCGCGAGATCCACGGCTCGCTGCGACTCGGCCCTGTGCTCCTCCGCAGTCCGTTGCCGCGGCAGAGACGTCCGCCGCGGTCGTGGTCGTTCCATGCCGCTCCCCGCAGCACCATCGCTCAGCCATCGGCATCGTGCCGAGCCCTGACGCACCGACAGGCGCAGGCACCTCCGCCAGTCATGACCCCGTATTTCGAAAAGGAACCGCGCGATGACCGTCGTAAAAGCTGCCGCAGTCCAGATCAGCCCCGTGCTCTACAGTCGCGCGGGCACTGTTGAAAGGGTCGTTCAGAAGATCCGCGAGTTGGGAACGAAGGGCGTCCAGTACGCGGTCTTCCCCGAGGCCGTCGTGCCCTACTACCCGTACTTCTCTTTCGTGCAGGCCCCCTACGCCATGGCAAAGGAGCCGTTGCGCCTGCTCGAAGAGTCGGTGGCCGTGCCGTCCGCCGAGACCGAAGCGATCGCCGAGGCCGCGAGGGAGGCTCACATGGTCGTCTCGATCGGTGTCAACGAGCGTGACGGCGGCACCATCTACAACACGCAGCTGCTGTTCGACGCGGATGGCACGCTGATCCAGCGCCGCCGCAAGATCACGCCGACCTATCACGAGCGGCTGGTCTGGGGTCAGGGCGACGCTTCCGGCCTGCGCGCGGTGGACAGCGCCGTCGGTCGTGTCGGCCAGCTCGCCTGTTGGGAGCACTACCAGCCGTTGGCACGTTACGCGCTGATCGCCGACAGTGAGCAGATCCACGCGGCGATGTATCCAGGGGCCTTCGGCGGCCGGCTGTTCGCCGAGCAGATCGAGGTCAACATTCGCCAGCACGCACTGGAAGCGGCTTGTTTCGTCGTCTGCGCAACCGCCTGGCTCGACAACGACCAGGTGGGGCGAATCGCCGAGGACACCGGCGGCCCGGCGCTTTCCGGCGGCTTCTTCACCGCAATCGTCGATCCCGAAGGACGCATCGTCGGCAAGCCGCTGACGTCCGGCGAGGGTGAGGTCATAGCCGACCTGGACTTCGCGCTGATCGACCAGCGTAAGCGTCTGATGGATGCGCGCGGCCACTACAGCCGCCCGGAACTGCTCAGCCTGCGGATCGACCGCACTCCAACGGCCCACCTCCACGAGACGGGGGCTCCTGCGACGGTCCAGAGCGCTTCCGCGGTGCCAGAAGACCGCTCCGCCATGCCCCGCTGAGCCGTTCCCACCCGTGTTGCATCCGGGTACGACGCAGGTCACCACAGCTGGACTGGGGTGACCGTGCTGTGCGGCAACGCGACGGGAGGATCCACGACGCCGTCAACGCCGTTGGTTCTTCCCCGGCTCGACAAGAGCGGCGGCCCAAGTCGACCCTCCAGTGGCACAGGTGTCCGACCTTCGTTCTGGCCTACTCAGGGACTTTCCCCCGTGTGATCAGGGAAGGCCCCGACAGCGCCGAAAGAAGCGAAAGCGCTGCTCAGGGCCCATCCCCCTAGCACTCGATGATGTTCACCGCGAGCCCGCCTTGGGCCGTCTCCTTGTACTTGACGGACAAGGCGGCGCCGGACGCGACGAGCCCGCTGGCCTGCTGGTTCTCCGGGATTCTCTTGATCCACTCGGCCACTGGGGACTTCTCGGGGACTTTCGGCCAGGCGGCGGTTCTCCAGCCACGCGTCCATGGCAAGGGTCTGCCGCACGATCGGGTGACATCTTGACCTGCCCCACGGTTTGGGTTCCAGCTGCAGTGGCTAACTGGCTGCGTGGGTGGTGTCTTGTGCGGAGAGTGGTTCGTACTCGATCGGGGTGCGGTAGCCCAGTGCTGAATGTCGTCTCCGGCGGTTGTAGAAGATCTCGATGAACTCGAAGATCGCGTCGGCCAGTTCGACCCGGGTCTTCCAGCGCTCGCGGTTGAGCAACTCGATCTGCATCGAAGACCAGAACGACTCCGTCATCGCGTTGTCCAGGCCGTCCCAGACGGTGCCGAACGACGGCAGGAGGCCGGCGGAGCGGATCCGTTGCCCGAAGACCCAGGACGTGAACTGGGTGCCGTGATCAGCGTGAACGATCCCGCCCGGCTTGGGACGGCGGTTGCGGATGGCCATGTCCAGCGCGTTGACCACGAGGGTGGAGTCCTGCCGTGAGTCGATGGACCAGCCCACGATCCTGCGGCTGAACGCATCCAGAACCGCCGCGCAGTAGACCCATCCTTCCCTGGTGCGATGCTGCGTGATGTCGGTGACCCACAGCTCGTCGGGACGCAACCGGTGGAACTTCCGGTTGACCAGGTCGTCGGCGGTGACGATGCCACGCAGCCGCTTGATGCGTATTGGTCCAGGCAGGCCGTGGATCCCGGCCTGTGTCATCAGCACCGACAGGTCACTTGGTGGCTTGTGCGCAGGTTGCCAATTCAGGTGACGAGAGCGGCGAGGGCGGCGGTTACGGCGGCGGCGAGGGTGATAACGGCGGCGAACGTGGTGGCCGCCTGTTTGAGAGCAGTGGGGCGAGTGGCGCCATCCATGCGGGCGAGTTTGGCAGCGCCAGCGCCAGCGAGAACCGCGATCACAATGATCAGGGCGGTGGTGAGCAGTACGACGGCGATCTTCACGGCAGACTCCCTGGGCAGGTTGAGGGGTTGACGTGGTCGAAGGTCGCGGAATCGGTGTGCGCCGGGGTTCGCCGGGACGAAGATGAACACCGGCGAACAACACCGCTGCCAGGGAGCGAGCTCATGCACGAGCAGGGCGATCCGAATCCGGCGCTGTCCGAATTGTGTAGAAGGCTGGAGACAGGGCTTGCCCGAGCTCGGCTGAACAAGACCGAACTCGCTCGGAAGACGGGACTGGGGCGAACGACGGTGTCGGAGGCCTTCCAGGACAGCGAACCATTGCCGTCGTTGGAGACTCTCGCGGCTCTGGCAAAGGCACTGAAACTCCCGGTGCACGAGTTGCTGGAGCTGCGGCAGACCGCTATGTCTGCTGCGGGCCCGCACGCGGTTACCTCCGGCGAGGGACCGGGCAGACCGATCAGCGAGTGGGAGCCGCACGCTCTGGAAGTCCATCCGGCCGGTCCCTCAGCGCAGCAAGCCGGTTCCGGTTCGCCCGAGCAGAGGGTGCTACCGGGTTACGTGCGCCGAGAGCACGACCAGGTGCTGTCCGATGTGGTACGGCAAGCAGGCGAAGGCCTGAGCCGGATGAAGGTCCTGGTCGGTTCCTCCTCGACGGGGAAGACCCGGGCGTGCTGGGAGGCCGTTCAGCCACTCGCCGGGAAGGGATGGCGGCTGTGGCATCCCTTCGACCCCACCCGTGCCGAAGCCGCGCTGGAAGACCTGCACCGCGTCCGTCCGCGCACAGTGGTATGGCTGAATGAGGCCCAGCACTACTTCGGCGACGGGCCTTCCGGTGAGCGGATTGCGGCCGCCATCCATTCGCTGCTCATCCAGCCGGAGCGCGGGCCGGTGCTGGTACTTGGGACACTGTGGCCGGAGTACGCCGCCGAATACACGGCCCTGCCAGTACCTGGCCTACCGGACCCGCACAGCAGGGTGAGGGAACTGCTCACTGACCACACCCTGACGATTCCCGACGCCTTCGACTCCTCTGCCCTGGCCACGGCGGACGTCCTCGCCGAGGCTGGCGACGGGTTGTTGGCCGGCGCTCTCACCCGTGCTCGGGCTGACGGGCGGGTGACTCAGGATCTGGCTGGAGCGCCGGAACTCCTGCGTCGCTATGAGCACGGAACCCCAGCCTCCAAGGCCGTGCTGGAAGCAGCGATGGATGCACGCCGGCTCGGTGTGGGCCTGCACATTCCCCAGGCCTTTCTGACCGACGCCGCGATCGACTACCTGACCGACAACGAGTACGACCAGCTCGCTCCCGACTGGGCGGAGCAGGTCTTCGCCCAACTCGCCCATCTGGTCCACGGCAAGCAAGCCCCGCTGCGCCGTACTACCCCCCGCCCTCGGCGCCACCCAGCTGGGAGCCCACCGCTGGCCACCGCCATTCCCTCGCCGGGGCCGGTGTTCCGGCTGGCCGACTACCTCGAACAGCATGGCCGCAAAAGCCGTCGACGCCTGTGCCCGCCCGCCTCTTTCTGGCACGCGGCCCACACCCACCTCACCGACCCTCATGCCCTCAACAGCCTCGCCCAAGAAGCCGAAGACCGGCACCGCCTCCAATGGGCCCACTACCTCCGGCACCGCGCCGCCGACCACGGACACCCCGGCGCCTGGGTCCGCTTGACCGAGATTCAGGAGAGATCCGGGGACCGTAAGGGCGCCGAGACCCTGGCGCAGCAGGCCGCCGTCCATGGGTACCCCGGTGCCCTCTACCGCCTGGCACAGATCCGGGAGAAGGCCGGGGACGGCCAGAGCGCCGAATCCTTCTTCCAGCAGGCCGCCGACCGCGGCGACCCCCACGCCTTGTACCGTCTGGCCGACATGCAGGGGAGATCCGGGGCCCGCCAGGGCGTGGAACCCCTCTTCCAGCGGGCCGCCGACTGCGGGCACCCCGGTGCGCTCTACCGCCTGACAGAGATCCGGGAGAAGGCCGGGGACCGCCAGGGCGCCGAAACTCTGGCCCAGCAGGCCGCTGATCGCGGCGATCTCAGGGTTCTGGCCCGCCTGGCCGATATGCGGGTGAGATCCGGAAACCGCGAAGGCGCCGAAACCCTCTACCAGCAGGCCGCCGACCGCGGGCACCCCGGCGCCCTCTACCACCTGGCACAGATCCGGGAGAAGGCCGGAGACCGCGAAGGTGTGGAAACCCTCTACCAACAGGCCGCCGACCGCGGGCACCCCGGCTCCCTCTCCCATCTGGCAGAGATCCGGGAGAAGGCCGGGGACCGCCAGAGCGCCGAAACTCTGGCCCAGCAGGCCGCTGATCGCGGCGATCTCAGGGCTCTGGCCCGCCTGGCCGATATGCGGGTGAGGTCCGGAGACCGCGAAGGCGCCGAAACCCTCTACCAGCAGGCCGCAGAGAAAGGCGATTACGACGGCGCCCTAATCCAACTGATCTGGTGGCACGAAGAGGCCGGGGACCGCAAAGGTGCCGAGGCTCTGGCCTGGCAGGCCGCCAACAAATACCCCAGTGCCCTGTACCGCCTGGCCGAGATACGGGCGAAGGCCGGGGACCTCGAAAGCGCCGAAACCCTCTACCGGCACGCCGCGGACCTCGGCGACCGTGGCGCCCTGGCCCGCCTGACAGAGATCCGGGAGAGGGCCGGGGACCGCGAAGGCGCCGAAAGCCTCTACCGGCAGGCCGCCGACCAAGGTGATCGCGGCGCCCTGTATCTCCTGGCCAGAGAAGAGGCCCTGGACTGGGGCGGCGTCGAAAACCTCGTTCGGCTGGCCAAGAACCACGGCGACCTCGATACCCACTCCCTCTTGATCCGGATGCGTGAAAGACTCGAAAAGCGGTGGCCGTACGGCCTGGACCCGGACGGTACGCCGACGCCCCCATGGCAATGAACCATGCGCTGGTGTCGATGAGTCCGCCGCCAAGCCGCAGGTCTCGGTATCGCTCCTACTCGCCCGCCTGCGTGCTGGGTGTGCCAGCGGACGCCTGCTGGATCGAGTTGTGGACGACCAGCTGCGTAGTGCTGTAACTGGCGGCTGCGAGGACGGCAAGCTCGAGGATGCTGGTCAAATGCACCCTTCACGGAATAATCTTCTGATTTCGGGCGAACGCCATAAGCGATTGGTGGACATCCTGCGGTCAGCATTTGATCTTCCCGCAGACTTTTGATCTTCGCCGGATCGGCCCGCCGTGGGGGCGGGCCCGAGGGGGCGGTTGCCCTCGATCGTTCATGAGTCCCCGGCAGCCTGCTGACGGGGCCGTTGCGTCTGCGTGGTGGGAGCTTTTCGGGGTTGGGGCAGGCTGAGGGCCCGGCTCTCGTGTCGGGTGGGCGCCGGGTTCCACTTCGCCGGTGGGATGATGCGGGTTGTCGGGACGTTCGACGTTGCTGGTCAGCCGGGGTTCGGCAGGGTATGCAGTCTGTCGAACGCGTGGGCGATGACGTCGGTCCAGGGCCATCGGGTGGTGAAGCGGAGCCAGCGGCCGCGTCCGGTGTTCACGAGTCGGGCGGCGGCGGAGAAGAGGTGCCGGTCTCCAACAGTGGAAGCGAACGGGCCGGGTACCCGGCGTCCCGGTAGGCGCGGCCGAGGTTCGCGCGGATGGCAATGGTCTCCGGGTGCGCCTCGCCGTCGACCTCCTCGCACCGCGCCAGGGCCGTTTCGAGGTCCTGCGCTGCCTGGACGGGGCGTCCGGCGGTCAGACAGGCGTATGCGAGGCTGTTCAGGCTGGTGATGGTTTCCGGGCCTCCCGTACTCACGCGATCCCGATGTCGAGGCCGGCACGCTCCCTGTAGGAGTCAGTGGTCTCAATTGCGGTCTCAGTACCGTTCAGCGGTCGGCGATGCCTGGTGGTACGACCCACTCGGTGGGTTGGCCGGTGAGGGAGGCGATCATGTCGAAGTCGCCGTCGTAGTGGAGTACGGTCAGCCGGTTCAGCTCCGCTGTGGCGGCGATGAGAAGGTCGGGGAGTGACAGTGCCCGGTGGAAGCCTGCGTTGAGAGCGTGGCGCTGGACCTCCAGGGCGCGAGTGAAGGTGTGGTCGTCACTGTGCAGGTAGTCGAAGGCGCGCAGCCAGGTACTGATTCGCGTTGCCTCGGCGGTGTCCCGGGCCGAGTGGATCATCTCGTATTCGGTGGGTTGGCAGACCGAGAGCAAGTAGCGCTCGTGGAGGGGCTTGAGTACCTCTCTGACGCCGGGTTTTGTCCAGCGCGCCAGAGCGGACTTGTCGATCAGGTAGCGGTCCTGCATCAGGCGGCTCGGCCACCTTCGCGCTTAAGGGTTCCGTCGGCGTTCCGAGGGCCGGTGCTCTCGACGATCTCGCTGAAGTCGAAGTCGCCGGCGTCCATGGCGTCGAAGCCCTCCTGCCGCAGGTGCCGTTTGACGGCGTCCTCCATGGCGAGGCGTACGGCCTGGGCTTTTGTCTTGGTGCCGAAGATGCGCATGGCCTCGGCGACCATGGTCTCGTCGAGGTCGATTACTGTCCTCGCCATACTGGCCTCCTCGCGTGATCAGAGCCACCAAATGATATCAGATTTGCATGAGAAGCGATATCGTATGGCGTGCCCTGGCGGGGTCCGTCATGTCGGTCGTCGAACGTGGTCGGCCTCGTCCTCCTCGGATCTGCGATGGCCGCGACCCTGCCGATGATCTCGGTTTCTGTGCCTGGGGGCGAGCGGCCGAGGGTGTCGATGTCGCGGGTCGTTCGACGTGCGCCGAACCGGGCGAGCGGCAGGCCGCCCTTGAGGACGAAGTGCTCCCGGCCCAGGGGCGATGAGGCCGGGCGGCAGAGGAACCGTTCGAGGACGGCTGTTACCTCAGCACTCGATGATGTTCACCGCGAGCCCGCCCCGGGCCGTCTCCTTGTACTTGACGCTCATGTCGGCGCCGGTGTCCTTCATGGTCTTGATGACCTTGTCGAGGGACACCTTGTGGGAGCCGTCGCCGCGCATGGCCATGCGGGCCGCGGTGACCGCCTTGACCGCGGCCATGCCGTTGCGCTCGATGCAGGGGATCTGGACCAGGCCGCCGACCGGGTCGCAGGTGAGGCCGAGGTTGTGCTCCATGCCGATCTCGGCCGCGTTCTCGACCTGCTCGGGGGAGCCGCCGAGGACCTCGGCGAGCGCGCCCGCCGCCATCGAGCAGGCCGAGCCGACCTCGCCCTGGCAGCCGACCTCGGCGCCGGAGATGGACGCGTTTTCCTTGAAGAGCATGCCGATCGCGCCGGCGGCGAGGAGGAAGCGGACCACGCCGTCCTCGTCGGCGCCCGGGACGAAGTTGATGTAGTAGTGCAGGACCGCCGGGATGATGCCCGCCGCGCCGTTCGTGGGGGCGGTGACCACGCGGCCGCCGGCCGCGTTCTCCTCGTTCACGGCCATCGCGTAGAGGGTGATCCACTCCATCGCGTGCGCCAGCGGGTCGCCCTCGGCGCGCAGTTGGCGGGCGGTCACGGCGGCGCGGCGTTTCACCCGGAGCCCGCCCGGCAGGATGCCCTCGCGGGACATGCCGCGGGAGACGCACGCCTGCATCACCCGCCAGATGTCCAGCAGGCCCGCGCGGATCTCCTCCTCGGTGCGCCAGGCCCGCTCGTTCTCCAGCATCAGCGCGGAGATCGACAGACCGGTGTCCTTCGTCAGACGCAGCAGCTCGTCGCCCGTGCGGAAGGGGTACTTCAGGACCGTGTCGTCCAGCACGATGCGGTCCGCGCCGACCGCGTCCTCGTCGACGACGAACCCGCCGCCGACCGAGTAGTACGTCTTGGAGAGGAGCTCGGCCCCGGACGCGTCGTACGCCCAGAGCGTCATGCCGTTCGCGTGGTAGGGCAGCGCCTTGCGGCGGTGGAGCTTGAGGTCGTCGTCGAAGGAGAACGGGATCTCGTGGTCGCCCAGCAACGACAGACGTCCGGTGGTCCTGATCGTCTCGATGCGGTCGTCGGCGGTCTCCACGTCCACCGTGCGCGGCGAGGCGCCCTCCAGGCCCAGCAGCACCGCCTTCGGGGTGCCGTGGCCGTGGCCGGTCGCGCCGAGGGAGCCGAACAGCTCGGCGCGTATGGAGGTGACGGAGGGCAGCAGGTCCTCGTTGCGCAGGCGGCGGGCGAACATCCGGGCCGCGCGCATCGGGCCGACGGTGTGGGAGCTCGACGGGCCGATGCCGATCGAGAACAGGTCGAAGACCGAGATGGCCACGGGAACTCCTCCAAAGAGGGTGGGGGCACACGTCGTCGGGTGCCCCCACCAGGGAACTACTTGTTCAGGCCGGGGTACAGCGGGTGCTTGTCGGTCAGGGCCGTGACCCGGGCCTTCAGCGCCCCCGCGTCGTAGGACGGCTTCAGCGTCTCGGCGATCACGTCCGCGACCTCGGCGAAGTCCTCGGCCGTGAAGCCGCGGGTGGCCAGCGCCGGGGTGCCGATCCGCAGACCCGAGGTGACCATCGGCGGCCGCGGGTCGTTCGGGACGGCGTTGCGGTTGACCGTGATGCCGACCTCGTGGAGGCGGTCCTCGGCCTGCTGCCCGTCCAGTTCGGACGCGCGCAGGTCGACGAGGATCAGGTGCACGTCCGTGCCGCCGGACAGGACGTTCACGCCGGCCTCGCGGGCGTCGGCGGCGGTGAGCCGCTCCGCCAGGATGCGCGCTCCGTCCACCGTACGACGCTGGCGCTCCTTGAAGTCCTCGCTCGCCGCGACCTTGAAGGAGACCGCCTTCGCCGCGATCACGTGCTCCAGGGGACCGCCCTGGAAGCCCGGGAAGACGGACGAGTTCAGCTTCTTCGCGAAGTCCTTGCGGGCCAGGATGATGCCGCCGCGCGGGCCGCCGAGCGTCTTGTGGGTGGTGGAGGTGACCACGTCCGCGTAGGGGACCGGGTTCGGGTGCAGACCCGCCGCGACCAGGCCGGCGAAGTGGGCCATGTCGACCCACAGGTACGCCTCGACCTCGTCGGCGATCCGGCGGAACTCCGCGAAGTCCAGCTGGCGCGGGTACGCCGACCAGCCCGCGATGATCACCTTCGGGCGGTGCTCCTTGGCGAGCCGTTCCACCTCGGCCATGTCGACCAGGCCGGCGTCGTCCACGTGGTACGCGACCACGTCGAACTGCTTGCCGGAGAAGTTCAGGCGCATGCCGTGGGTCAGGTGGCCGCCGTGCGCGAGGTCCAGGCCCAGGATGGTGTCCCCGGGCTGGGCCAGCGCGAACAGGGCCGCCTGGTTGGCGGAGGCACCGGAGTGCGGCTGCACGTTGGCGTACTCGGCGCCGAACAGCTCCTTCACCCGGTCGATGGCGATCTGCTCGGTGACGTCGACGTGCTCGCAGCCGCCGTAGTAGCGGCGGCCCGGGTAGCCCTCGGCGTACTTGTTGGTGAGGACCGAGCCCTGCGCCTCCATGACCGCGAGCGGAGCGAAGTTCTCCGAGGCGATCATCTCCAGGGTGGACTGCTGGCGCGCCAGTTCGGCGTCGACCGCGGCGGCCACCTCGGGGTCGAGCTCGTGCAGGGGCGTGTCCAGAAGCGACAACTCAGACATCCGTTCCACGACTCCTCAGCCGGCGGTGAAGGCGGTGTACTCGTCGGCGGAGAGCAGGTCGTCCGGCTCGTCCGTGACACGCACCTTGAACAGCCAGCCGTCCTCGAAGGGGGCCGAGTTCACCAGGGACGGGTCGTCGACGACGTCCTCGTTGACCGCGGTGATCTCGCCGGTGACCGGCGCGTACAGGTCGGACACCGACTTGGTCGACTCCAGCTCGCCGCAGGACTCGCCCGCGGTCACCGTGTCGCCGACCGCCGGGAGCTGGACGAAGACGACGTCACCGAGCGCGTTGGCCGCGTGCTCCGTGATGCCGACCGTCGCCACGCCGTCCGCGGCGGCCGTCAGCCACTCGTGCTCCTTGCTGTAACGCAGCTGCTGGGGGTTGCTCATGGCCTGAATTCTCCTGTACGCGGGGAAGTGCTGGTGAGGGGGGACTGCTGGAAACGTGCGTGACCAGCGGCGCTGTGCGCCAGGTCACGCCCAGTGGCTGCTGCCGACGGCTGCGGGGGCGGTTACTTCCGGCGCTTGTAGAACGGCAGCGGCACGACCTCGTACGGCTCGTGACTGCCCCGGATGTCCACGCCGACGCCCGCCGTGCCCGGCGCCGAGTGCGCCGCGTCGACGTACGCCATGGCGATCGGCCTGCCCAGGGTGGGGGAGGGGGCGCCCGAGGTGACCTCGCCGATCACCTCGCCACCGGAGACCACCGGGTATCCGGCGCGCGGCACCCGGCGGCCCTCGGCGACCAGGCCGACGAGCACCCGCGGCGGGTTCTGCTCGGCGCGGGCGGCGGCCTCGGCGAGCGAGGCGCGCCCCACGAAGTCGCCCTCCTTCTCGAACTTCACCACCCGGCCGAGCCCGGCGTCGAAGGGGGTGAGCGAGGTGGTGAGCTCGTGCCCGTACAGCGGCATGCCCGCCTCCAGGCGCAGCGTGTCCCGGCAGGACAGCCCGCACGGCACCAGGCCCACCGGCTCACCCGCCTTGGTCAGCGCCTGCCACAGCTCCACCGCGTGCTCCGGCTTCACGAACAGCTCGAAGCCGTCCTCGCCGGTGTAGCCGGTGCGCGCGATCAGCGCCGGGACGCCGGCGACGGTGCCGGGCAGCCCGGCGTAGTACTTCAGGCCGTCCAGGTCGGCGTCGGTGAGGGACGCGAGGATGCCGGGGGACTCCGGGCCCTGGACGGCGAGCAGCGCGTAGGCGTCCCGGTCGTCGCGGACCTCGGCGTCGAAACCGGCGGAGCGCTCCACGAGCGCGTCGAGGACCACCTGGGCGTTGGAGGCGTTGGCGACGACCAGGTACTCGGTCTCGGCGAGCCGGTAGACGATCAGGTCGTCCAGGATGCCGCCGTCGGCCCGGCAGATCATGGTGTAGCGGGCCCGGCCGACGCCCACGGAGGCGATGTTGCCGACCAGGGCGTGGTTCAGCAGGGCGGCGGCCTGCGGGCCGGTCACGGTGATCTCGCCCATGTGGGAGAGGTCGAAGAGCCCGGCCCTGGTCCGCACGGCGACGTGCTCGTCGCGCTCGGAGCCGTAGCGCAGGGGCATGTCCCAGCCGGCGAAGTCGGTCATGGTCGCGCCGAGCGAGCGGTGCAGGGCATCGAGCGCGGTACGGCGGGGTGCGGCGGAATCGGTACTGCTCATCGGTCGGTCGTCTCCCGGTGGTTCCAAGGGCATGACAGGCGAGGGCTGTCCTCCCCATCTGTCATCGGAACCTGAGAGGTTCGCCCTGACCACGGACGTGATCACGGCTTGCACCTTGGGTGGAGCCACTGACACAGCGGCCCGCTTTTCAGATGTGCCTCGCCCGCGCGGTAACGGGGCCTGAGAGATTCAAGGGAGGGACTTGCTCCTTCGGCGCCCCAGCGAAGACGGCTGGGGACTCTCCCGCGCGGATTCAAGCGGCCGGTATGCAGTTGGCGCGGACATCATTGCACGCCGCCCGGGGCCGTGGCAGGCCGGACCTGTCCCGCACCTTTGTGACCGGCTTGTGGCAGGACGTGAACGGAACCGCGAGACACCGTGCATTACCTTCTCTTTACATTATGTGGGGAAAACCTTTCCTGAACCCCCAGGGAGGACGGTCACGGTGACAAGGACCACGGCGACCACGGCATACGCGACGACGACGGGCATCGCCCTGCCCCAGCAGCCGGCGGCCCCGGCCCGCGAGCGGTGCGGCGAGCTCTCCGCACCGGTCGTCCGCGACCTGCGCGACCGCGCCGGGCACAGCCCGCACGCACTGCTCTTCGGCCCCCGGGACCTGGTCGTGGTCACCGGGCTGCCCGGCAGCGGCAAGTCCACCCTGATGCACCGCACCGTGCAGGGCATCCGCATCGACTCCCAGGACACCCGCGACCGCTGGGACGCCCGCCTGGCCCGGCTCCTGCCCTACGCCGCCTACCGCCCGCTGGTCCGCCTCGCCCACTACGGCGGGCTGCGCCGGGCCCTCGGCACCGGGGAGGGCGTGGTCGTGCACGACTGCGGGACCCAGGCCTGGGTGCGCGACTGGCTGGCCCGGGAGGCCCGCCGCCGCGGCGGCACCTTGCACCTGCTGCTCCTCGACGTCACGCCGGGCACGGCGCTGGACGGCCAGCGCGAGCGCGGGCGGGGCGTCTCCCGGTACGCCTTCCTGCGCCACCGCAGGGCGGCCGGCCGGCTGCTGCGCGCGGCGGAGAAGGGGCGGCTGCCCGAGGGCGTCGGCTCGGCGGTCCTCCTCGACCGGGCCGCCGCGGATGTACTGCGCCGGATCGCCTTCGACCGCTGAGCGGGCCGCCGACCGGCGCCGACCGGCGGGCGGCCCCGGGCGCGGTGGGACGGCCGTGGCGGGTCCGGGCCGCCTTCGCGGCCCGAACCGGCTGGTGGGGTGGCTTTGTCGGCGTCACCCGCTAGCCTTTCCAGCCTCAGTAGCGGTTTCCAGCAGGCGGTAGGCAGATGGACTTCCCGGCGGACGTTCCCGCGGACTTCCCGGCACAGGCGCACCCCCACCCGCACGGCGGGTGGCCCGGCAACGAACTGGAGGAGGTCCTGTCGGCCTCCCTCGGCGTGCCCGCTGCGGCGGGCCGGCTCATCGAGGTACTGGGCCGGAGTTTCCTGTGGATCCCGCTGCCCGAGGGCGGCGGCCCGCACAGCGGCCCGCTGGACCTGCCCACCACACAGATCGAGGGCCGGGTGTACGTGCCGGTCTTCAGCTCCGAGGAGCAGTTCCGGCTGGTGGCCGGCTCCCACTTGTCGTACACGATCGCCCCGGCGGTCGAGTTCGCCCGCGGTCTGCCCCCGCAGGTGGGCATCGCCGTGAACCCCGGGGGAGTGGTCGGTGTCCCGCTGCCGCCGGAGGCGGTCGCCCAGCTCTGCCGGGTCGGCCGCACCGAACTGGACGGCCCCACCTCCGGCGGCCGGGTCCGCCTCTTCGAACCGGACTGGCAGGACGACCCGATGGACTTCCTGGCCGCGGCGTCGGCGGAGTTCGCGGCGATCGGCGTGGTCGCCACGGCCCGCCGCTGCCTGGCCGCGGTCGAGACGGCCGACCCGGTGATGTTCGTGGGCGTCGAACTCTCCCAGTGGGAGGGCGACCTGCGCGCCCTGCCCCTGGAGGCCCTGGGCAAGGCGCTGGGCCGGGTCCCGGTGCAGTGGCCGGTGAACCTGGTCCTCCTGGATGTGGCGGACGACCCGGTGGGCCACTGGATGC
Source organism: Streptomyces sp. NPDC086777 (assembly GCF_040702065.1). Taxonomy (NCBI): domain Bacteria; kingdom Bacillati; phylum Actinomycetota; class Actinomycetes; order Kitasatosporales; family Streptomycetaceae; genus Streptomyces; species Streptomyces sp. NPDC086777. Next base: position 69,531 of record NZ_JBFBJI010000033.1, read on the forward strand.
GGGAGAACGTGCGCCCCTTCTACCAGTACGGCCACTGAAAGCGCCCCGTCAGGGGCGCGGGGCCGTATCCATGTGCGGCTCCGCCCCGCGGGCGCGACCGGCCGCCGACCACGCGCACCCGCCGACGGACAATCGGCCCCCGCCCCTTGGGCGCATAAGCTGTCTCCAAACGCGGGGCGCCCTCCAGACGCGGGGCACCAGATGAAGGGGCGGTAACACGTGAGCGCCAGCGGCACCGCGGCGGCCGGACAGGTCGAGCACATGCTGCGCCAGGTAACCCCCGGGCGCTACGACGCCTACGAGGCACTCCTCCGCGCCCTCGCCACGCCCTCCTCCGGCCAGATCTGGATGCTGCTCTGGCACGGCCAGGCCGGCTCCCCCGACGCCCAGTACGGGAACATGGAGGTCGAGGGCCACGGCTACGCCCCCTGCGTGACCTCGGCCCAGGAACTCTCCGCGAGCGGCTGGAACCGCTCCTACGAGGTGGTCGACGGCATCGACGTGGCCCGCACGCTCTACCCCGACCACTTCGGCCTCTGGCTCAACCCGCACGCCCCGGGCGGCGGCGTCGGCATCCCCTGGCTGGACCTGCGCCGCATCGCCACCGGCCTGGACCGCCAGCCGGCCGGGCCGCTGCGGCTCACCGAGCCGGCCATCGAGGTCCCGCAGTTCTACGCCCTGCTCACGCAGAACGCCCACCGCACCCCCGCGGTCCGCTCGTTGCGCCGCGCCTGGGTACAGCCGGCCCTCGGGGCGCCGTACCTCGCGATCGGTCTGGACGTGTACGACACCTCGCCGTCGGCGGTGGACTCGGTGCGGGGGATGATGCATCAGTCGATCGGCGCGGTGCCGGACGGACTGCCGGTGTCGACGGTCGCGATGACCGACGAGTACGACCCGGTCGTGATGTGGATGCGGGCGACGGCACGGCCGTTCTACGACCGCGAGGCGCACGCGGCACCGGCCCCGGCCGCGGGGTACGGGTATCCACCCGCGCCGGGCGTCTACTGACCGCGCGGTGCCCCTCCTTCAGGGGGGGTTCGGCGGCCGGGCCGACGGCGTAACGTATCGCCGGGGGAGCTGCGACGGCTGAGGCGGGGGCCTGAGCCGGTCTGCGCGCGTAGTCCGCGGATATATGCCAGCTCATGCGATGTCTTGTCAAGGTATGTCCGTGTCCGGCGGGCGTTACCCGACGTTCGGATAACGAAACTACATGCTCGTATCACGGTTGCGCATCCATTCACCGCCAACTCTGGCAACCAGTCGCCACAGCGTTGAAGACTCGCGCTTCATGGGGTGTTCAACCCTGCCCAGGAGAGAGCGATCATGCCGCTACCAGCGGCAAGTGCAAGCCGGCTACAGCCGGTTGAGAGGGGTCCCTGCCAGATGACGGCACCATTGCACGAGCCGACCGCGGAGGCGGCCCCGAGTGCGGCCGAAGAAGCGGCGGTTGCCAGCGCCGGTGACAAGGGCGTGCAGGGACGTTCCCTGGGCCGGATCGCCTGGGAGCGCCTCAAGCGCGACAAACTCGCCCTCTCGGGCGGCATCGTCGTGCTCCTCCTCATCCTGGTCGCCGTCCTCGCCCCAGTGATCGCCAACCTGGTCGGACAGGATCCGGACACCTTCCACGAGAGCCTGATCGACCCTCTGTTCGGCACTCCCAAGGGGTCGTTGGGCGGCATCAGCGGCGACCACCTGCTCGGCGTGGAGCCCGTCAACGGCCGCGACATCTTCGCGCGGATCCTCTACGGCGCCCAGATCTCGCTCCTCGTGGGCTTCCTGTCCGCGATCGTCGCCGTCGTCCTCGGCACCGTCCTCGGCATCCTGGCCGGCTTCTTCGGTGGCTGGGTCGACTCGGCGATCAGCCGCGTCATGGACGGTCTGCTGGCCTTCCCGCAGCTGCTCTTCATCATCGCGCTGGTCTCCGTGATGCCGAACGAGATGCTGGGGCTGAGCGGTTCCAGCGTGCGTGTCTTCGTGATGATCCTGGTCATCGGCTTCTTCGGCTGGCCGTACATCGGACGCGTGGTGCGCGGACAGACCCTCTCGATGCGTGAGCGCGAGTACGTCGAGGCCGCCCGATCCCTGGGTGCCGGGCGCTTCTACATCCTGTTCAAGGAACTGCTGCCCAACCTGGTCGCGCCGATCATCGTGTACACGACGATGATGATCCCCACCAACATCCTCACCGAGGCGGCACTGAGCTTCCTGGGTGTGGGCGTCAAGCCGCCCACGTCCTCCTGGGGGCAGATGCTCTCCACCGCGATCGACTACTACGACTCGGACCCCATGTACATGGTCGTCCCCGGCGTGGCGATCTTCATCACCGTTCTGGCCTTCAACCTCTTCGGCGACGGCGTGCGGGACGCGCTGGACCCGAAGGGCTCCCGCTGAACCGCTTTACCCCAAGCGTCCCGTGCCATCTACACGGGGTCTCTCATCTAATCCGGAGGATCCGAGATCGTGACTACCCAACGCACCTCAGGGCGGCGTAAGCAGGCGCTGGCCGCTGCTGCCGCGGTCGCAGGCATGCTGGCCTTGGCGGCGTGCGGCGGCGGCGGCAGCAGCGACGACGGCGGTTCGAAGAACGGCGCCGCCGGCTTCGACGCGGCGAACAACAAGGTCGCCCAGGCCTCGCTGGTCAAGAAGGGCGGCGAGCTCAAGTTCGTCTCCGCCCAGGACGCCGACTTCTGGGACACCACGCGCGGTTACTACGGCTTCATGTGGGACTTCTCGCGGTACTACAGCCGTCAGCTGCTCACCTTCAAGACCGAGCCGGGTGCCGCGGGCGCCGAGCTCACGCCCGACCTGGCCACCGACATGGGACAGGTCTCGCCCGACGGCAAGACCTACACGTTCCACCTGCGTGACGGGATCACCTGGGAGGACGGCAAGGCCATCACCTCCCAGGACGTCAAGTACGGCATCGAGCGGGTCTGGGCGCAGGACGTGCTGTCCGGCGGTCCGATCTACCTCCAGCAGATGCTCGACCCCAACAACACCTACAAGGGTCCCTACAAGGACACCGCGAAGGACCACCTCGGTCTGAAGGCGATCTCCACGCCCGACGACAAGACGATCGTCTTCCACCTGCCCAAGGCGAACTCGGACTTCAAGCAGGTCCTCGCCATGGTCACGGCGTCCCCGGTCCGCCAGGACAAGGACACCAAGGCGAAGTACACGCTGCACCCGTTCTCCTCCGGCCCGTACAAGTTCGAGTCGTACAGCCCGGGCAAGAAGCTGGTGCTGGTGCGCAACACCAGCTGGAAGGCGTCGTCCGACCCGGTGCGCAAGGCGTACCCGGACAAGATCTCGCTGACCATCTCCTCGAACCAGTCCGACATGGACCAGCGTCTGATCAACGGCGACTACGACATCGACGCCGGCCAGACGGGTCTGGGTCCGCAGGGCCGCACCATCGCCCTGAAGGAGCACAAGGGCAACCTGGACAACCCGATCTCCGGGTTCATCCGCTACGCGGTCTTCCCGCAGAGCGTCAAGCCGTTCGACAACGTCGAGTGCCGCAAGGCGGTCATCTACGCGGCCGACCACGTGTCGCTGCAGACCGCGCGCGGTGGCCCGATCGCCGGTGGTGACATCGGTACCAACATGCTCCCGCCCGCCATCGCCGGTGGCGAGGGCCAGAAGTACGACCCGTACCAGATCTCCGGTGCCAACAAGACCGGCAACGACGACCTGGCCAAGAAGGCGCTGAAGGCCTGTGGTCAGCCGAACGGCTTCAAGACCACCATCGCCGTCCGCAACAACAAGCAGCAGGAGGTGGCCACGGCCACGTCCCTGCAGGCGGCGCTGAAGAAGGTCGGCATCCAGGCCGACATCTACCAGTACGACGGTTCGCAGAGCTCCGGCATCATCGGCTCCCCCTCGAACGTCGCGAAGAAGAAGCTCGGCATCATCATCATGGGCTGGGGCGCGGACTTCCCGACCGTCCAGGGCTACGGCGCCCCGCTGTGGGACAGCAGCTACATCCTGCAGAGCGGTAACAACAACTTCGCCCTGATCAAGGACAAGACGATCGACGGGCTCTTCGACCAGTACAACACCCAGCAGGACGAGGCGAAGAAGACGCAGATCGCCACGGAGATCAACCACAAGGTCACCGAGGGCGCGTACTACCTGCCCTTCACCTTCGAGCGACTCCTGAACTGGCGCTCCTCGCGTATCGCCAACGTGTACACGACGAACGCGTACAGCGGCTACTACGACTTCGTCAACATCGGTCTGAAGTCCACGAAGTAATCCCGGCACACCCGCCGCACGGCACGAAAGGCAGGTGAAGGCCGGCGCGGCGGGACCGTGGGCCACCGGAAGACCTCCGGTGGCCCACGGTCCCGCGGCGGGCCGTTAGCTGTGCTCGCTTACCTCATCAGGCGGCTGTTCGCCGCCGCAGTGATGCTGGTGGTCATCATCCTGGTGGTCTTCTGCATCTTCTTCCTCGTCCCCAAGTGGGCCGGCGTGGACATCGCCACGAGCTTCGTGGGCAAGCAGGCCGACCCGCACGCCGTCGCGGCGGTGCGGGAGAAGCTGGGTCTGGGCGACCCGATCTTCGTGCAGGTCTGGCACTTCTTCAAGGGCATCTTCGTGGGCCGCACCTACGCGGCCGGCGGCGACGTCACCCACTGTGCCGCGCCGTGCTTCGGCTACTCCTTCCGTAGCGAGCAGGCCGTCTGGCCGGTGCTGACCGACCGCTTCCCGGTGACCCTGGGTCTCGCGCTCGGCGCCGCCGTGCTGTGGCTGGTCTTCGGTGTCGCGGCGGGTGTGCTCTCCGCGCTCAAGCGGGGCAGCATCTGGGACCGCACGGCCATGGTGGTCGCGCTCGGCGGTGTGTCCCTGCCCATCTACTTCACCGGTCTGCTCTCGCTGGCGGTCTTCAGTTACGGACTGAACTGGATCAACGGCCAGTACGTGCCGCTGGACCAGAGCTTCTCCGGCTGGCTCGGCGGCATGATCCTGCCCTGGATCACGCTCGCCTTCCTCTACGCCGCCATGTACGCCCGTATCACCCGCGCCACCATGCTGGAGATCCTCGGCGAGGACTACATCCGCACGGCGCGCGCGAAGGGCCTCAAGGAACAGGTCGTCATCGGCAAGCACGCGATGCGCTCCACGATGACGCCGATCCTGACCATGCTCGGCATGGACCTCGGTGCTCTCATCGGCGGCGCCATCCTGACCGAGACGACCTTCAGCCTGCCGGGCCTCGGCCAGGCGGTGCTGACCGCCATCAAGAACCAGGACCTGCCCATCATCCTGGGCGTCACCCTGATCACTTCTCTCGCGGTGCTGATCGCCAACCTCGTGGTGGACATCCTGTACGCCGTGATCGACCCCCGAGTGAGGCTCTCATGACGGAACTGAGCAAGAGCGGTGCGGCCGTGGGCGAGCCCACGAGCGCCTCGCCCGCTCCGACGGCCTTCCTGGAAGTGCGCGACCTGAAGGTGCACTTCCCGACCGACGACGGCCTGGTCAAGTCCGTCGACGGACTGTCCTTCCAGCTGGAGAAGGGCAAGACCCTCGGCATCGTGGGCGAGTCGGGTTCCGGCAAGTCGGTGACCTCGCTCGGCATCATGGGCCTGCACACCGCCGGGCAGTACGGCAAGCGCAAGGCGCAGATCTCCGGCGAGATCTGGCTGGACGGCACCGAGCTGCTGAGCAGCCCGCCCGACGAGGTGCGCAAGCTCCGCGGCCGCCAGATGTCCATGATCTTCCAGGACCCGCTGTCCGCGCTGCACCCGTACTACACGATCGGCCAGCAGATCGTGGAGGCGTACCGCGTCCACCACAACGCCGACAAGAAGACCGCCAAGCGGCGCGCGATCGAGATGCTCGACCGGGTGGGCATCCCGCAGCCGGACAAGCGGGTGGACAGCTACCCGCACGAGTTCTCCGGCGGTATGCGCCAGCGCGCGATGATCGCGATGTCGCTGGTCAACAACCCCGAACTGCTCATCGCGGACGAGCCGACGACCGCCCTGGACGTGACCGTCCAGGCGCAGATCCTCGACCTGATCCGGGACCTGCAGAAGGAGTTCGGCTCCGCGGTCATCGTCATCACCCACGATCTGGGCGTCGTCGCCGAACTCGCCGACGACATCCTGGTGATGTACGGCGGCCGCTGTGTGGAGCGCGGGCCGGCCGAGAAGGTGTTCTACGAGCCCCGGCACCCCTACACCTGGGGTCTGCTGGGCTCGATGCCGCGCCTCGACCGTGAGCAGCAGGAGCGCCTGATCCCGGTGAAGGGTTCCCCGCCCTCACTGATCAACATCCCGTCGGGCTGTGCCTTCAACCCGCGCTGCCCGTACGCGGACGTCCCCAAGGACAACGTCACCCGCACGGTCCGTCCGGAGCTGACCGAGGTCGGCGGCCGGCACTGGGCCGCCTGCCACATGACGCAGGAGCAGCGGGAGCGGATCTGGACCGAAGAGATTGCGCCGAAGCTGTGAGCGAGAATCCCAAGGACACCGCAGTGACCATTCCTGCGCAGAGCGACGGTGCCGCCTCCGCCGCGGGCACCGCCCAGGGCGAGACCCTGCTCAAGGTGACCGGGCTCCAGAAGCACTTCCCGATCAAGAAGGGCCTGCTCCAGCGGCAGGTCGGCGCCGTGCACGCGGTCGACGGGCTCGACTTCGAGGTCAAGGCCGGTGAAACCCTCGGCGTCGTGGGCGAGTCCGGCTGCGGCAAGTCGACGATGGGCCGGCTGATCACCCGGCTGCTGGAGCCGACCGGCGGCACGGTCGAGTTCGAGGGCAGGGACATCACGCATCTCGGCGTCGGCGGCATGCGTCCACTCCGCCGCGACGTGCAGATGATCTTCCAGGACCCGTACTCCTCGCTGAACCCGCGCCACACCATCGGCACGATCATCGGGGCCCCCTTCAAGCTCCAGGGCGTGACGCCGGAGGGCGGCGTCAAGAAGGAGGTGCAGCGGCTGCTGTCGGTGGTCGGCCTCAACCCCGAGCACTACAACCGCTACCCGCACGAGTTCTCCGGCGGCCAGCGCCAGCGCATCGGCATCGCCCGCGCGCTCGCGCTGAAGCCGAAGCTGGTGGTGGCCGACGAGCCGGTCTCCGCGCTGGACGTGTCGATCCAGGCGCAGGTCGTGAACCTCATGGACGACCTCCAGGAGGAGCTGGGCCTCACCTACGTGATCATCGCCCACGACCTCTCGGTGGTCCGACACGTCTCGGACCGCATCGCGGTGATGTACCTCGGCAAGATCGTCGAACTCGCCGACCGGGACTCCCTGTACAAGGCGCCGATGCACCCGTACACCAAGGCGCTGATGTCGGCGGTGCCGATCCCGGACCCGAAGCGGAAGGACGCCAAGAGCGAGCGCATCCTGCTCAAGGGCGACGTTCCCTCGCCGATCTCCCCGCCCAGCGGCTGCCGGTTCCACACCCGGTGCTGGAAGGCGACGGAGATCTGCCGGACGACCGAGCCGGCGCTGGTCCAGCTGAAGCCCGGACAGCAGGTCGCCTGCCACCACCCGGAGAACTTCGAGGACCAGGCCCCGCAGGACACCGTGCTGCTGACCGTGGCCAAGGAAGCGGCCGAACTGGTCGCCGACGAGGTCCTCGCGGAGTCGGCGGCGACGTCGGCGGCGGTCGCGGCGGAGGTCGCAGAGATCGCCGAAGCCGAGGCCGAAGCGGACCCGGAGGAGTCCGGGGAACCGGCGCCCGCCGCCGAATCCGAAAATTCGGAGAGTGACGGCGAGAAGTAGTCGGAATAATTCAACGCGAATTCCCCGGCAGCCCTTTCGGGTTGCCGGGGAATTTCGTATGTGGTGGCCTTTTCGGCACAGGCCTTTTCAGGTCAGGACTTCGTCTCCCAGTAGTGCCAGCCGACCGAGGTCGCCGGGAGCTTGGCGGTGCCCGACGCGAGCACCGTCGTGCTGCAGTTCGGGTTGGTGCGGTTGGACTCCCAGGCGACTTTGAAGCCGTTGGAGCCGTACTGCAGGTTCCCGTACTTGTGGGCGTTGATGTGGTGCGAGTACGAGTGGCCGGTCGTGACCGCCACGGACTTGGTGATGCTGCCGCTCACGGAGGCCTTGGCCGAGGCGAAGAGATAGCTCGCGCTGACCTCCAGCGAGGTGGAGAGGCTGTACGAGATGGTGGTTGCCTTGGTCACCGTGGCCGAGATGGTCCCGCCGGGGCCGTCCTTGAAGTAGGCCCCCTTCGCGGGGATTCGGTACGCCGTGTGCGACTTGATGAGCACCCCGTAGGTGGTCGGGCACGACTTCGGTGTGACGACGGCAGCCGACGCCGGCGCCGCCCCCGCGACGACGGGCACCGTTCCGGCCATGACGAACGCGGCCAGCATCGCTCTCTTGCGCATGGAAAATCCCCCAGTTGAGTGGTCCGGTTTTCGCTGTGGCGTAAACCCTCAAGTACGAGCGAGCGTATGAAGTTGACGGAGGTCGGTCAATCGAGTTCCGTCGTGATTGAGCAAGAATTGAGGTTGCTGTTTTGTGTCATGTAATCTCTGGCAAACTTCTCCTCAAGTCCCTTGAGCCTTCGGTGTGCCGATTTCGGGGTCCGCCGGCGCGACAGGAGCCAACTGGGCGGTTGCGCATGACAAGTTGGCAAAGTCGTGTACATGACCGAAGGGAAGGGGAGAGGGTTCGGTGTATCCGACCGAATCGGACCATGCACCGAAGGGACGACCCATGGCCTTCTCCCGTTCGGCACGTTTAGGGGCCCTCGCGATCGCGGCGGCCTCTTTCCTCGTCATAGCCGCCGCCCCCGCCCCCACCCCGGGCGCAGACGGCATCGGCGACCCCTACTTCCCGCAGCTCGGCAACGGTGGCTTCGACGCCCGGCACTACGACCTCGACGTGGCCTACGCCCCGGACACCGGCAGGCTCGACGGCCGTACCACGCTCACCGCCCGTGCCACCCAGAACCTCTCCGCCTTCGACCTCGACCTGCAGAAGCTGGAGGTCACGAAGGTCGAAGTGAACGGCAGGCGGGCCCGGTTCACGCGTACCGGCGACGAGATCACCGTCACCCCGCGGGACGCGCTCCGCAAGGGCCGCGACTTCACGGTCTCCGTCACCTACGGGGGGATACCCGAGGCCCTCAGCGGGCCCATCGTCTTCGGCTCCGACTACGGCTGGATGAAGACCCCCGACGGCGTCTTCGTCGCCTGCGAGCCCAACGCGGCCTCCACCTGGTTCCCGTCCAGCGACCACCCCTCCGACAAGGCCACCTACGACATCCGCATCAAGGCCCCCCGGGGCCTGACCGGGGTCTCCAACGGCCGGCTGGTCTCGACGTACGACAAGGGCGGCTCCACGTACAGCCACTGGCGCGAGTCGAAGCCGATGGCGACCTACCTCGCCACCGCCACCATCGGGAAGTTCGACGTGCGGACCGGGAGGACCCCCTCCGGCATCCCGATCTACGTCGCCATCGACCCGGTCCTCGCGAACAGCAACAGCGTCGACGTGTACGCCGTCACCGCGGCCGCCACCGACTACTGGTCGCAGCTCTTCGGGCCCTACCCCTTCGAGGAGACCGGGGCCATCGTCGACGACATGCCCGAGGCCGGGTTCTCGCTGGAGGTGCAGAGCAAGCCGGCCTACTCGGCGGTGCGCAGCGAGACGACGATCGTGCACGAGCTGGCCCACCAGTGGTTCGGCGACTCGGTGAGCGTGGCGCAGTGGAAGGACATCTGGCTCAACGAGGGCTTCGCCACCTACGCCCAGTGGCTCTGGGCGGAGCACCAGGGCACCAAGTCCGCCCACGACTCGTTCCTCGCCGCCTACAACTCCCGGGCCGCCGACAACCCCTTCTGGCAGACCGTCGTCGGTGACCCGCAGCGCGACACCATGTTCGCCTCGGGCGTCTACCAGCGTGGTGCGATGACCCTGCAGATGCTGCGCGAGCGCATCGGCGACACGGCGTTCTTCAAGCTGCTCCCGGCCTGGACGAAGCTGCACCGCTACGGCAACGCCGACACCGCCGACTTCATCCGCCTCGCGGAGAAGGTCAGCGGGCAGCAGCTGGACGACCTCTTCCGGACCTGGCTCTTCACCGCAGGGAAACCCGCCCTGTAGGCCTGGGTTTGTAAGGTTCATGCACCCTGACAGGTCACAATGTCAGGGTGCAGCTCCAGCAACTCTTCTCTCCCTCCGTCCAGCACACGCTCGACGTCATCGGCATCTTCGTGTTCGCCATCTCCGGCGCGCTGCTGGCCGTCCGCAAGAACTTCGACGTCTTCGGCATCGCGGTGATGGCCGAGGTCACCGCGCTGGGCGGCGGGATCTTCCGGGACGTGATCATCGGGGCCGTCCCCCCGGCCGCCTTCACGGACCTCGGGTACTTCATGACCCCGCTCATCGCGGCCCTGGTGGTGTTCTTCCTGCACCCGCACGTCGAGCGGATCCAGTCGTCGGTCCTGGTCTTCGACGCGGCCGGGCTCGGCCTGTTCGCGGTCAGCGGCACGACGAAGGCCTACTCCTACGGCCTCAACCTCACCGCCTCCGCCGCCCTCGGGCTCGCCACCGCGGTCGGCGGTGGCGTGCTCCGGGACGTGCTCGCCAACGAGGTTCCCTCGCTGCTGCGCTGGGACCGCGACCTGTACGCGGTCCCGGCCATCGTCGGGGCGACGACGGTGGTGCTGTGCATCCACTACGACGCGCTGAACCCGTTCACCAGCGGGCTCGCGGTCGTCACCGCTTTCGTACTGCGCCTGCTCGCGATGCGCTACCACTGGCGAGCGCCGCGTGCGTGGAACCGGCGTTCGACGGTTCGGGAGGAGTAGACCCGGCTCGGACGTGGCTCTGGCCCATGTTGAGGGTGAGCCACTCGAAGACCGTCGGCACCTGGGGCCGCCACAGCGTCATGTTGTGGCCGCCCGCGCTGCGCGGCAGGTACACCACGTGCACGGTGGTCGGGGCCTTGGCGATCTGTTCCAGCGCGACACCGGCCTGGTAGCCGTCGCCGGACTCGCCGGAGAGGTAAAGCGCGATCCGGGGCGGGGCGACCGCCTTGCGCAGCAGCAGGTAGGGGTTGTTCTGCTCGCGCAGGGTCACGCTCTGCGCGGCGAGCGAGTTGCGCTCGCCGATCGGGTCGTTGTAGCCGGACAGGCTGATCGCGGCCCGGTAGCGGTCCGGGTGGGCGACCGCCAGCTTGACCGCGCAGTGCGCGCCCGCCGAGTAGCCGGCCACGGCCCAGCCGGCGGGGGCGGCCGCGGCCCGGAAGTTGTCGGTGACCATCTTCGGCACGTCGATGCTGAGCCAGGTGTCCGCGTTGACCGTGCCCGGGATGTTGGCGCAGCCGGTGTCCACGCCCGCCAGCAGGTTGGTGCGCGGCGCGACCAGGATGAACGGCGCGACCCTGCCGCTCCTCATCAGCGGCTCCAGCTGCTCGGTCACCTTCAGCGAACCGAACCACGCCTTCGCCGAGCCCGGGTAGCCGGGCAGCAGCTCCACGACCGGGAAGCGGTGGTTGCGGTAGGCGGCCTCGTGGTACTGGGGCGGCAGCCAGACGTAGACCTCGGCGTTCACGCCCGAGACGCGGCCCTTGAGCTGGGTGACCTCGACCCCGCCGGCCGCCCGCATGCCCGGTCCGTCGGCCGCCGCGAAGGCCTGCTTCACCTTCGGCAGCCGTTTCAGCGCTATGCCGCCGGTACCGTCCTGGCCGAGGTTCGCGGCCTGCTGGACGTGGTCGCCGGTGCCGAGGAGGTCGGCCCAGTTGTCGTACAGGTTGTTCTCGTTGTTGACCAGTACGAAGATCAGCGTGACCGCGGTGGCCTGGGCGAACAGGAGCATCAGGATCCGGACCGCGGCGCGGACGGCCTTGGGGCCGCGCATCCTCGACCACAGGACGAGCGGCAGTATGAGGGCGATCACGGACAGGACGATGGTCGTGTAGAGGAACGGAGTCCCGGTGAGGCTCATGTCCCCATAGAGGGGAATGGAGGGCTCCGGGTTACGGACGTGTCCGGACACTTACCTAGAAATTGCCGGAACCTCACTCGGCCGACGGAGCCCTTACCGGCCGGGTGGGGGCCGGGGACCGCCGGGGTGCCTACCGGACGGCTGGTGCGTGGATCACAAAAGCTACCGCTTAGTAATCACTTCTTGTACTGTTCAGGCATGCCAGAAGCAGCATCCACGCGGGCCGTGATCGGTGACAGCGAGTTCGACCGCGACACCGCGGTCATCCGGCGCGCTCCCGGCGTCTACGACATCGATCTCTCGGCCGGCTGGACCATCATCAGCGCCGTCAACGGCGGCTACCTGCTCGCCGTGCTCGGCCGGGCGCTCGCGGACACGTTGCCGCACCCCGACCCGTTCACCGTCTCCGCGCACTACCTGACCGCGTCGCAGCCGGGCCCGGCGGTGATCCGCACGGACACCGTCCGCACCGGCCGCACCCTCTCCACCGGCCAGGCCTCGCTCTTCCAGTACGACGACGAGGGCAACGAGGTCGAGCGCATCCGCGTCCTCGCCTCCTACGGCGACCTCACCGCCCTCCCCGACGACGTCCGTACGACGGCCACCCCGCCCGCGATCCCGGCCATGGAGCACTGCTTCGGCCCGGAGGACGGCCCCGCCCCGGTCGAGGGCAGCTCCGCCATCACCGAGCGGCTGATGCTCAAGCTGGACCCCGCCACCCTCGGCTGGGCCCTCGGCGCACCCTCCGGCAAGGGCGAGATGCGCTCCTGGTTCGGCCTCGCGGACGGCCGTGACGCCGACCCGCTCTCCCTGCTCCTCGCGGTGGACGCGCTGCCGCCGACCGCGTTCGAGATCGGTCTCAAGGGCTGGGTGCCCACGGTCGAACTCACCGTCCACGTCCGTCACCGTCCCGCCCCGGGTCCGCTGCGCGTCGCCATCACCACCCGCAACCTGGCCGGCGGGTTCCTGGAGGAGGACGCCGAGGTCTGGGACGCCCGGGACCGCCTGGTGGCCCAGTCCCGCCAGCTGGCCCGGGTCCGCCTCGGCTGAATCCGGACCGGGGCCGGCGCGTCACCGTTCCGACGGCCGCCGGAACCTCGTTCTGTCACGGGCGTGTACCAGCGGGTAGGTGCCGCCGTGGCGCGAACTCCCAGGTCGGCGGCGCCTCTTGGAGAGTGCTTTACCTGCCTGACAGGCGGCGAACAGGGCGGCCCCAAGAAGGCCTTAAGCGCCGTTGGTTGAGTGCCACTCCTCAGGACTCCCTCATCCTCAATGGAGTTGTCTCTCATGAAGCGTGTACGTCTCGTCCCCGCCGCGGCCCTGCTCGCGCTGTCCCCGCTGCTGCTGACCGCGTGCGGCGGTTCGGGCGACTCGTCGTCGTCCTCCGGCGGCGGCGACTCCGGCGCGCAGAGCTGTCAGCAGCCGACCGGCAGGCCCACCGGCAACGCGTCGGGCCTGCCCAGCGGCGCGCCGACCGGCAACTCGACCGTCAAGCCGACGGGCACCCCCACCGGCATGCCGAGCGGCGGCCCGGGCGCCGGCGGCCAGGGCGGCCCCGGTGGTGGCATGGGCGGCGGGTGCGGCGGCGGCCAGGGCGGCCCCGGCGGCGGCGCGGCGCCCAGCGGCGCACCGACCGCACAGGCGACGAAGAGCTGACGGCAGAGGCCGTACGACAGGGGTGGCGCGTCCGGCGAACGGACGCGCCGCCCCTGTGCTGCGGTTGGGGAGCGCCCCGTAAGGGTCGCTGGGGGCACCCCCGGCCGAAGGCTGGGGGAGGAACCGCGCGACCAGCCACGACGGAGCCGCAGCAGACAGACGGCATACCGCGGCACTTCCAGCGGAGCGCTCAGCTCAGTCCAGCCAGTGCTGCCGGCCGAGGCTGATCAGCCGCAGCTGCCGGGTGGCGAGCCGGACGACGCGCTCCCGCTCCGCCTCGGAGGGCTCCGCCGACTCCGGCGACTCCAGGGTCTCCAGGAACAGCGAGGCGGTGATGAGCATCTGGTCCACGTAGAGGTGGGCGAGCATCAGCAGATCGTCGTCGCTCCACCCCTCGGCCTCGGGATCCTTGGCCAGCTCGGTCTTGACCTCCTCGGCGAACCGGGCGAGCTGGGCCCGGATCGCCTCCCGCACCGGCTGCACCCCGCCGTGCCGCTCCCGTGCGATGAACCGCACGTGTGCCGGGTGCGCGGCGACATGGCCGGCGATCAGCTGCACGGCCCGGGTGATGCGCTCCGCGCCGCCCGTGGCCACCGTCGTGCGGACCATCGCGTGCAGACTGCCCAGCGCCTCGTCGACGAGGGCGACGCCGAGATCGGCCGTCGAACGGAAGTGCCGGTAGAAGGCGGTCGGGGCGACGCCCACGGCCCGGGTGACCTCGCGCAGTCCCAGGCTGCTCAGGCTCTGCTCCTCCAGCAGGGCCAGCGCCGCGTCCAGGAAGGCCTGGCGGGTCTTCTGCTTCTGGGCCTGTCGGATGCCGAGGGTGTGACTCATGTCATCCAGTTAACAACTGTTCTCCGGAATTGGAAAGCCGTGCGAGTTGCTAGACTCAAAGTCAGTGAACAACTGTTACTACAACCGTTCACCCAAATGTAACGGAGGGGGATCGAACCCATGCTGTTCCTCGTCGCCGCACTCATGCTGCTCGGCGTGGTGCTGGGCACCGTGGCCCACGCGCCGCTCGACGTCACCGCGGGGCTCGCCACCGTGATCGTCGTCTGGCTGGCCGTCTTCGCACTCCGCGAGCGCCTCGCCCGCCGCCGTCACACCTCGGCCAACTGACCTTTCGTCCCCGCTCACTTGAGGAGCTGAGCATGATGCAACTCACCGCCCCCGCCACCCCTCGCCCCGAGACCCGCACCGGCAGCCGCGACGCCGACGGCATGGCCGTGGCGTCCTTCATCCTGGGCCTGCTCGGCCTCCTGGTCCTGAACCTGTTCCTGGGCCCGATCGCGATCATCCTGTCCCTGGTCTCCCTGTGGCGCGGCACGGCGCGCAAGGGCCGCGCGTACCTGGGCCTGGCCCTCGGCGTGGCGGACCTCGGGGTCCTGGCGATCGCGATGGCGGTCTCGAACACGGTCTCCTGGAGCCTGTAGGCGCGCCGTTCGAAGAGTCGCCCCTGCAGGGGCGCCGGGGACACCCCCGGCCGAAGGCTGGGGGCGGAACTGCGCGGCCAGCCACGAATCACCGGCACCCGCACGCCGGCACAGGCCACCTACGGCGGCTGGGCGGCCCTTACCCCGCCCCCCGTAGAATCGACCCCACCATGGCCTACCTCGACCACGCAGCCACGACCCCGATGCTCCCGGAAGCGGTGGAAGCACTCACCGCCGCCCTCCGCGTCAGCGGCAACGCGTCCTCCCTGCACGCCTCCGGCCGCAAGGCCCGCCGCACGGTCGAGGAATCCAGGGAGACCCTCGCGGAAGCGCTCGGCGCCCGCCCCAGCGAGGTCGTCCTCACCTCCGGCGGCACCGAGGCCGACAACCTCGCGGTCAAGGGCCTCTACTGGTCCCGCCGCGACGCGGACCCGGGCCGCACCCGGGTCCTGGCCAGCCCCGTCGAACACCACGCGGTGCTGGATGCCGTCGACTGGCTCGGCGAACACGAGGGCGCGACGGTGGAGTACCTCCCCGTCGACACCTACGGCCGGGTCCACCCCGACGCGCTGCGCGAGGCGATCGAACGCAACCCCGACGACGTGGCCCTCGCCACCGTCATGTGGGCCAACAACGAGATCGGCACGATCCTGCCGGTTCGTGAACTCGCCGCCGTGGCGAACGAGTTCGGCATCCCGCTGCACGCCGACGCGGTCCAGGCCTTCGGTCAGATCCCGCTGGACTTCGGCACCTCCGGTCTCGCCGCGATGACCGTCTCCGGCCACAAGGTCGGCGGCCCGTACGGCATCGGCGCCCTGCTCCTCGGCCGTGAGCACACCCCCGTGCCCGTCCTGCACGGCGGCGGTCAGGAACGGCACGTGCGCTCCGGCACCCTCGACGTCCCGGCGATCGCCTCCTTCGCGGTGGCGGGGCGGCTCGCCGCCGAACGCCGCGAGTGGTTCGCCCGGGAGATCGGCGCCCTGCGCGACGCGCTGATCGACGCCGTCCGTACGGCCGTACCCAACGCGATCCTCGGCGGCGACCCGCTGGACCGGCTTCCCGCCAACGCGCACTTCACCTTCCCCGGCTGCGAGGGCGACTCGCTGCTCCTGCTGCTCGACGCCCAGGGCATCGAGTGCTCGACGGGCTCCGCGTGCACCGCCGGGGTCGCCCAGCCCAGCCATGTCCTGCTGGCCACCGGCACCGACCCCGACCTGGCCCGCGGCACCCTGCGCTTCTCGCTCGGCCACACCTCCACCCAGGCCGACGTCGAGGCGGTCGGGAAGGCGATCGGCCCCGCGGTGGAGCGGGCCAGGGCCGCCGGGCTCAGCTGACCGGCCGGCAGACGCGAACGGCTGCCGCCGGCACTTCCACCGCCGGCGGCAGCCTGCTCGGGAGGCCCGGGCGGCGGCTAGCTGTCCGTGACCATGAGGGCCGCCATCATGCCCTCGTCCTCGTGCTGCAGCAGATGGCAGTGGAGCATGTACATGTAGGTGTCGTCGGAGAAGTCCGTGAACTCCATGGCGATCTCGATGGAGCCGCCGCCGACCACCTCGTACGTGTCGTACCAGCCGAGTTCGACGCCGGTCGGATCCTCGCCGTTGACGGAGATCAGCTGGTACGGCACGTCGTGCAGGTGGAACGAGTGCTCCAGCTGCGTACTGTTCTTGATCGTCCAGATCTCCTTGGACCCCAGCGTGGTGCTGATCATGGCCATGGAGGACATGCTCGTGCCCGCCGAGCCGTTGATCAGCATCGTCGCACCGGACTGGCCGAGGGTGATGGTGCGCGCGGTGAAGTCGCCGGTGTCGTACCGGTCGATGGTCCGCAGCGAGCTGGGCAGGTCGTCCGGGGTGTCCGTGCCGCTCGCGGTGACCGCCAGGAAGTCGTACGTGCCGCTGCCGCCGCGCACCCAGCCGGTGGTGATGACCGCCTGGAGGGTGACGTCGTCCGACATGTCCATCACCATCTCGGCGCGCGCGCCCGCCACCAGCCGGATCGTGGTCACGTCCGCCGCCTCGGCCAGGTAGCCCTGGTCGGTGGCGATCTGGGTCATCGTGCCGCCGTCGCTGCGCTGGACGGTGATGATGTCCGACGGCGAGGCGTTGAGCAGCCGGAACCGGGTCCGGGTCTTGGTGGCGGTGAAGGTGAGGGTGGTGTCGTCGACGTTGGTCCCGTTGACCAGCAGCGGGTAGCTCAGGCCGCTGCTGAGGTAGCCGGTGAGGTCGTACTTGATGTCGCCGGAGCTGTCGACGGCCAGGCACTGGAAGATCAGCGGGATGTCGTCTGTGCCGTAGGTGCTGGGCAGGTCGGCGCTGGTGGTGTTGTCGCTGTCGTCGACGATGATCATGCCGGCCAGGCCGTGCACCGCCTGCTTCGCCGTCGTGCCCAGCGCGTGCGGGTGGTACCAGAGCGTCATCGGCTCGTCCTTGACCGTGAAGGTCGGCGACCAGGTGTCCCCGTCGGAGAAGGCGACCTGCGGACCGCCGTCCATCTTGGCCGGGACGTGCGCGCCGTGGAAGTGGACCGTGGTGTCCTCGCCCAGGCTGTTGGTGATGTTGAGGACGTTCGTGTTGCCCTTGGTCCACTTCATGGTCGGGCCGAGGAAGGACTGGTTGTACCCGGCGGTGGTGCTGGTGACGCCGCTGAGCACCTCGGCGCTGCCGGTCTTCGCCTCCAGGGTGAAGGTGGTGGTGCTGTCGGAGGTGGTGCCCTCCAGGAGGTCCGGGACGGACAGGGTCGCGGTGTTGGTCGCCGCCCCGGCCTTGTTGCCTTTGGCGTCGGTCAGCAGGGCGAAGGTGGAACCGGCCGCGGCGACGGCGCCCAGGCCGACACCGGCCATCCCGCCGAGGAACTTCCGCCGGTGAACGCCTTTACCCCGCTTGGCCGTTCCGTCCTTGGAGTGCTCGGCGTCGGTGGCACGCGCCGCCTTGGAGTGCGCCGCGCCCTTGGCGCGGCGCCGCCGGCCGCCGGTGCCCTGCTGCTCTTCGTCTCCGTCCGCCCCGAAGGCGGGATCCGTGGTGTGGGTCATGGCCCCGGATGTTTGACCTGAGGGCTGTGTGGAATCTGAGGCGAAGTTAGGAGCGGACCGGGGCGACTGTGAGGCGGCGGTGGATGATGGTGATTCTTGACTCCCTTGGAAAAAGGGTCAGTTGACCAGCCGCAGCTGACGCCGCGGGTGCGGGACGCAACGGACACAGGGGGCGTGCAGCACGGGCACAGGATAACGATTGAGTCACAGGTGGAACCGGGGGTCAGGCCCGTCCGGCGCGCCGAACGAGCCCCATGTAGCGGTCCCAGTCCCAGTGCTCTCCCGGGTCGGTGTGATCCGTCCCCGGCACCTGAGCGTGACCGATCACGTGCTCGCGGTCCACGGCCATTCCGTACCGCCGGCATATCGCGGCCGTCAGCCGCGCCGAGGCCGCGTACATCGCGGCCGTGAAATCCTCCGGACGGTCCACGAACCCCTCGTGCTCGATCCCGACACTGCGCTCGTTGTACGACCTGTTCCCCGCGTGGAACGCCACGTCCAGCTCGCGGACCAGCTGGGTGATCCGCCCGTCCTGGCGCACGATGTAGTGCGCCGCCGCCTGGTGCGCGGGGTCCTGGAAGGCCTTCACCGCGCTCGCGTACCCGCCCTGGGTGACATGGACGACCACGCGGTCGACCGGGTAGTCGGACGGCCGGTTCGCCGTCCGGTAGTTCGCCGCGGACGCGGCCACCCAGCGCGCCCCCCTGAAGTCCACCGCGCCCGCCACCCGCGCCTTGCGCACCCCCGGCAGCCGCCAGTACAGCCGCGACAGCTCGTCCCTGGTCAGCGCCACCGTGCCCACGGCCGCCGCCGCCCCGCCCACCAACAGCGCCCGTCGCCCGAGCCTGCGGTCACCGTCACTCGCCACGGTCCGAATCCACCCCCATGCCATCCCAACGGATACGCGCGGGACCCGGTTCCCGCGCCCCCGTACCCTGGAGGGGCTATGACTGACACCCCGCAGCGCACCCGTCCCCTCCGCGTCCTCGCCGCCATGTCGGGCGGCGTGGACTCCGCCGTCGCCGCCGCCCGCGCGGCCGAGGCCGGCCACGACGTCACCGGCGTCCACCTCGCGCTCTCCGCGAACCCGCAGTCCTTCCGCACGGGCGCCCGGGGCTGTTGCACCATCGAGGACTCCCGCGACGCCCGCCGGGCCGCCGACGTCATCGGCATCCCGTTCTACGTCTGGGACCTCGCCGACAGGTTCCGCGAGGACGTCGTCGAGGACTTCGTCGCCGAGTACGAGGCGGGCCGCACCCCCAACCCGTGCCTGCGCTGCAACGAGAAGATCAAGTTCGCCGCGCTGCTCGACAAGGCCCTCGCGCTCGGCTTCGACGCCGTCTGCACCGGCCACTACGCGAAGATCGTGACGCTCCCCGACGGCTCCCGTGAGCTGCACCGTGCCTCCGACATGGCGAAGGACCAGTCGTACGTCCTCGGCGTCCTGGACGAGCGGCAGCTCGCCCACGCCCTCTTCCCGCTCGGCGACACCCTCACCACCAAGGACGAGATCCGCGCCGAGGCCGAGCACCGGGGCCTCGCGGTCGCCAAGAAGCCCGACTCCCACGACATCTGCTTCATCGCCGACGGCGACACCCAGGGCTTCCTCGCGAAGCGGCTCGGCAGGACCGAGGGCGACATCGTCGACGAGTCCGGCACCAAGGTCGGCACCCACGAGGGCGCGTACGGCTTCACCATCGGCCAGCGCAAGGGCCTGCGGATCGGTCACCCCGCCGCCGACGGCAAGCCCCGCTACGTCCTGGACATCTCACCGGTGGACAACACGGTGACGGTCGGCCCGGCCGCCGCCCTCGACGTCACCGGCCTCACCGCGATCAAGCCCCGCTGGTGCGGCACCGCCCCCACCGCCCCCGGCGTCTACACCGCCCAGCTCCGCGCCCACGGCGGCGAGACCGAGGTGAGCGCGGAACTGGTCGACGGCGAACTGCGCGTCACGTTCACCGAGCCGGTCCGCGGCGTCGCGCCGGGCCAGGCGATCGTCCTGTACGACGACACCCGCGTCGTCGGCTCGGCGACGATCGCCTCGACCGTCCGGCGTCAGCCGGTGACGTCCACCTCGTAGAAGCAGAGGTGGTCCTTGATCCGGGCGACGTCCGACTTCGGCTCGGGATACGCCCAGACCAGGTCCGGCGCGTCCGGCAGGGACCAGTAGGAGGCGGTCCCCTTGAAGGGGCAGACGGTGTGCGTCTCGGAGGGCGTGAGGAGATCGAGGCGGACGTCCTCGGCGGGGATGTAGTAGCGAACGGGCGACCCGGTCTCGTGGAGGACGAGGGCCCGGTCGCTCTCGGCGAGGACCAGGTCGCCGTGCGTCACGCGCACGTGCTGGTCGCTGTTC
Source organism: Streptomyces sp. NPDC086777 (assembly GCF_040702065.1). Taxonomy (NCBI): domain Bacteria; kingdom Bacillati; phylum Actinomycetota; class Actinomycetes; order Kitasatosporales; family Streptomycetaceae; genus Streptomyces; species Streptomyces sp. NPDC086777. The sequence continues at coordinate 89,933 of NZ_JBFBJI010000033.1, forward strand.
TCGATGGTGATCGTGTGTCCTGAGGCCATGTAAGGGTGACGCCGACGGACGCCCGCTTGTTCCCGAGGACCAGCCTCCTCACCCGGAAGGGCGCCGGGGGTGGGAGCCGCGCGACCGGCCACACACGGCCCGCAGCCGCCGGACGGCGGTGCCTACCCTGACCCCATGCGCATCTGTGTCTTCCTCTCCGCGGCAGATCTCGACGACCGCTACACCCGTCCCGCCCGTGACTTCGGCAGACTCATAGGCAAGGGCGGCCACTCCCTCGTCTGGGGCGGCTCCGACACCGGCCTGATGAAGGTCGTCGCCGACGGCGTCCAGGAGGCCGGCGGCAGGCTGGTCGGCATCTCCGTCGAGTTCCTCGCCAACAAGGCACGCCCCGGCGCCGACGAGATGGTCGTCGCGGCCGACCTCGCCGAACGCAAGCGGCTGCTCCTGGAGAGGTCCGACGCCGTGGTCGTCATGGTCGGCGGCACCGGCACCCTCGACGAGGCCACCGAGATCCTGGAGCTGAAGAAGCACGGCCGCACCGACAAGCCGGTCGTCCTGCTCAACACCGCCGGCTTCTACGACGGCCTGAAGCAGCAGTTCCAGCGCATGGAGGCGGAGGGCTTCCTGCCCCGCCCCCTGGCCGAGCTGATGTTCTTCGCGGAGGAACCCGCCGAGGCGCTCGGCTACCTGGAGGCGGGCCGCCCCGCCCGCTGATGCGAGCATGGCCCCCATGGCAACTCATGTGATCACCGGCGCCGGTTCCGGCATCGGCGCCGCCGTGGCCCGGCGCCTGCACGCGCGCGGGGACGACGTCGTACTGCACGCGCGCGACGCGGGCCGCGCGAAGGAACTGGCCGCCGGGTTCCCCGGCGCCCGCACCCTGGTGGGCGACCTGGCGGACCCGGACAAGCTCTCCTGGGCCTTCTCCCACCAGGCCCTCCCGGACCGGGTGGACTCGCTGCTGCACATCGCCGGCGTCGTCGACCTGGGCGAGGTCGGCGAGCTGACCCCGAAGTCCTGGCGCCACCAGCTCAACGTCAACCTGGTCGCACCGGCCGAGCTGACCCGGCACTTCCTGCCCCAGCTCCGTGCCGCCCGCGGTCACGTGCTGTTCGTGAACTCCGGCGCGGGCCTCAACGCGAACGCCGGCTGGTCGGCGTACGCGGCCTCCAAGCACGGCCTGAAGGCCCTCGCCGACTCGCTCCGTGCCGAGGAGCACGGCAACGGCGTCCGCGTCACCTCGGTCTACCCGGGCCGCACGGCGAGCCCGATGCAGGCGAAGGTGCACCAGCAGGAGGGCAAGGAGTACGACCCGGCGCGCTGGATCGACCCGGAGTCGGTGGCGACCACCATCCTCACCGCCCTCGACCTGCCCGGGGACGCGGAGATCAACGACCTGACCGTGCGTCCCGGCCCGCTTCCCGGCTGAGCCTGCGCGCAGTGCCCCGTAAGGGGCGCGGGGAACCGCGCGACCAGCCACGACGGCACCGCGGACAACGACGGCGCCTCCGCTCACCGCAGCTCCAGCCGCCCCCGGAAGTTCTCCGGCACCGGCGCGAACCGCAGGGCCATCGTGACCGCCTCCGGGCGGTCCACGGTCAGCCGGTAGCGGGTGCAGAACAGGTGGCACAGGGCCATCAGCTGCACCACGGCGATGTTCGCGCCGATGCACTTCTTCGGCGCCCAGCCGAAGGGCACGTAACAGTTCCGGTCGGCCGGGCCGTGCGGTGCGCCCGGCAGGAAGCGGTCCGGGTCGAAGACGTCGGGCTGCTTCCACACCCGTTCGTCACGGTGGATCAGGTGCGGGCTCAGCAGGTACCACTGCCCCGGCTCCAGACGGGTCGTCCCCAGGTCGAACCCGAACGTGGAGCGGCGCACCAGCAGCAGCGGCGGGCTCCACATGCGCAGCACCTCCTTCACGAACCGGTGGGTGACCGGCGCCGCCTGGGTGGGCGCCGTACGGAACTCCACGGGGTCCACCGCGGCCAGCTCCGCTTCGAGGCGGCGCCGCCACGTCGGCTGCCGGACGAACTCGTACAGCACGCTCGCGGCGGCGGTGCCGGGCGGCCCCCCGATGGCCGTGAGGACGGTGGTCACGACGTCCAGCGCGCGGTCCATGCCGAGTTCCGGCAGCAGGTCCACGAAGGGGTCGGCGAGGTCCGCCTCGCGCCCGCGCCGCCCCCGGGCCCGCTGCCGCAGGACCCGGCGCACCACCAGCCCGGCCCGCACCTGGACGGCGACGTGCCGCAGGTGGTGCAGGACGCCGCCCGGCGCGGGCGACACCAGCCGCGCCAGCTTCATCTCCAGGTCGCGGCGGACCAGGTCCGCCTCGCCGTCGCTGAGTCCGGCGAGCGCGACGGGCAGCAGCGACCGCAGCGCCACGTCCTGCATCAGCAGGGTCAGGTCGGTGTCGGCGTCCTGCCCGGCCCGCTCGTCCAGCACCCGTTCCATGCGCTCGATCAGCAGACCGTGCTGCTCCGCCGTCGCCAGCGCGTGCAGCTGGGTCATCCAGGCGGAGCGGATCCGGCTCCACCGCATCTCGGGGCTGCGCCGCCGGCGCACCATGTCGACCAGCCGGTCGTGCATCACGTACCGCTGCCAGTTGGCGGCGCTGACCCGGCGGGCCGCCTCCGGCTCGAAGATCCCGAGCCGCTGGTCGTCGACCCGGAAGATGCCGTCCTCCCGGGCGCTGCGCAGCCGCATCGAACTCAGGAAGTCCTCGGGGTGCTGCGGAGTGGTCATCGTGGGCGTTCCCCTCGTGGGAGCGCGGGGAGCCGACCGGCTGTCGCCTCCCCGCGCGGGCCGGTCAGATGTGGTGGTACAGGTACCAGAACTGCCCGTACGAGCGTCGGACGTTGAGGACCGACTTCGTCTTGAGGTACAGCGCGCGCATGCTGGTTCACCTCCTCTCCAGGCAGCCGTCGGGACGGCTCAGCACCGCGGTGAACCGCGGCGGAGCCAGCGCCGGACCCACCTGGGGCCCGCCGCCGTCAGAGGTGACCGACACTCGCCAGTCACGGGTGAGGAGGCCGACCAGGTCCTCCAGGAGCCGTACGGTGACGGTCGCGCCGGCACAGGTGTGCGGGCCGAGGCCGAACGGCAGGTACGCCCCGTCCGGCACGCCCGCGGTCCACCGCTCCGGGACGAACTCGTCGGGCCGCTCCCAGTACCCGGGATGCCGGTGCACCAGGTAGCTGCAGACCATCAGCCGGTCCCGGGGCGTGACCGGTGTCCCGCCCAGCTCCTGCGCCCGGCTCGGGGTGCGGGCGAACAGCCACGCCACCGGCCACAGCCGCAGTGCCTCGCGGACGGTCCGGCCCGGGTCCGCCGCGGCCCGCTCCGGGTGCGTGCCCAGCAGCAGGACCGACCAGCCGAGCGCGAACCCGATCGAGCCGGCCGTGGCGAACAGGAAGGAGAGGTAGACCTCGACGAGTTCGTCGGGACCGGCCGCCGGGCCGCCCCCGCCGACGACGACGTCCAGGAGGTCGCGCGGCCCCGCCGGGTGGTCGAGCGGCCGTGCCGCGCGCTGCCTGGCCCGTACCTCGGTGCGCAGGGCGTGCAGCGCGCGGTGCCGGAACAGCAGCCGGGAGGGGGCGGCGTGGCGCCGCCGGGCGCCTGCCGACACCGCGCGGGCGACGATCGCGTCCACCGTCCGGTGCAGGTGGGGCGGGGCGTCCGGGTACAGCAGCACATCGCGCAGGTGCTCCAGGACGAGCAGGTTCCCCGCGTCCGGCCACTCGCTGCGCGGTGCGAGGCGCCGGGCGACCAGCCCGGGCAGGTCGGCCCGGTGGTCGCGGAGATGACGCTGCATCAGGGTGCGGGCCGCGCGGCCGATCGTGAGCTGTGCCTGGCGCGGCCCGAAGACGCCGTGCCGGTGGTGGTAGAAGTCGGACGTCTCCGCGACGACGCCGTTCCGGTTGCCCATCACCTCCCGCGCGGCCTCCGGATCCGCCACGCACACCGCCCCGCCCAGCGCCGAGCGCCACAGGTCGGCCCCGGCCTCGGACCCGGCCCCGGCCCCCGACCCGCCCTCGGACCTGGCCCCGGCCTCGGATCTGGCCCCGGCCTCGGACCGGGCCCTGGACCTGGCCCCGGCCTCGGATCTGGCCCCGGCCTCGGACCGGGCCCTGGACCCGGCCTTGGCCTCGGACCGGGCCCTGGACCCGGCTTTGGCCTCGGACCCGGCCTCGGCCTCGGCTCCGGATCTGGCCCCGGCCTCGGACCGGGCCCTGGACCCGGCCTTGGCCTCGGACCGGGCCCTGGACCCGGCTTTGGCCTCGGACCCGGCCTCGGCC
>NZ_JBFBJI010000034.1:0-92896 GCF_040702065.1 Streptomyces sp. NPDC086777
AGATCTCGTGGTTGTTGGTGATGATCTCGCCGTTGCTGGTGATGACGACGCCGGAGCCGGTGCCGGAGGGTCGTAAACCAGTCAGGCCGGTGAAAGATCAGGTCCACGAACGGGGGACAACAGGTTACGGGCCGACGCCGGACCGCAGCCGGTCGGGTCACGTCGGTGAACGTGTGACCGGTCGGTGACCGACGATCGGTGGTCGGCGCTGGGCCATCAGTGGCAGGCGCCGCCGGTGGCGGGCCGTCGGAGACGGATCGGTCAGTGGATGATGCCGGTGCGCAGGGCCACGGCGACCATCCCGGCGCGGTCGCCCGTGCCGAGCTTGCGGGCGATGCGGGCGAGGTGGCTCTTGACGGTCAGGGCGGACAGCCCCATCGAGACACCGATCGCCTTGTTCGACTGGCCTTCGGCGACCAGCCGGAGCACCTCGACCTCGCGGCCGGAGAGCTCGCGGTAGCCGCCCGGGTGGCTCGGGGCACCCGGGGGGCGGCGGTGCATACGGGCGGCGGAGCCCATCGGGGCGGCACCGGGTCGGGTGGGGAGCCCGATGTTGGTGCGGGTGCCGGTGACGACGTAGCCCTTGACGCCGCCGGCCAGGGCGTTGCGCACGGCACCGATGTCGTCGGCGGCGGACAGGGCCAGGCCGTTGGGCCAGCCCGCCGCGCGGGTCTCGGACAGGAGGGTCAGGCCGGAGCCGTCGGGGAGGTGGACGTCGGCGACGCAGATGTCGCGGGGGTTGCCGATGCGGGGACGAGCCTCCGCGATGGACGAGGCCTCGATGACATCGCGCACGCCGAGCGCCCACAGGTGGCGGGTGACGGTGGAGCGGACGCGCGGGTCGGCCACGACCACCATGGCGGTGGGCTTGTTCGGGCGGTAGGCGACCAGGCTTGCGGGCTGCTCTAGGAGAACGGACACCAGGCCTCCTGGGGTGGGGGACGGGGCCGGCTTGTGGGGAAGAAGCCGGGACGAAACGTGCTTTCAAGGTCACAGTCGTCTTCGGCACCAAACCCGTCCGCCTTTAGAGAATGATCACGATCTGGTGAGTAACAATACGTTCAATTCGGACACGCGATCGATCATCCGAAGATCGAATCGGTTCGGGCCGTTGCGGTACAGGACAGAAAGTGGCCGTATCGACAAAGAGATGGTCAATGCAAGGTGAGTCGACGGGACTCGGATGGAAAGGGTGATTCGGCGGGACCCGGGTGGACGGGTCCCGATCCGCGACGGTCCGGTTCAGCGCGCCTGCGGGTCGCGGCGCTGCGGCAGCGTCACCACCGAGGCGTCGCCGGGGGCGGCCGGCGGCAGACCCGCCACCTGCGCCAGCAGGTCGCACCAGGAAGCGAGGTGGGCGGCGGTGTCCGGCACGCCGGCGCGGCCCTCCCGGGGTGTCCAGGAGGCCCGGATCTCGATCTGCGAGGCGGCGGGGCGCGCGGACAGCCCGCCGAAGTAGTGCGAACTGGCGCGCGTCACGGTCCCGCTCGGCTCGCCGTACGACAGGCCGCGCGCCTGCAGCGCGCCGGTCAGCCACGCCCAGCAGACGTCCGGCAGCAGCGGATCGGCCGCCATCTCCGGCTCCAGCTCCGCGCGTACCAGCGTGACCAGCCGGAACGTGCCGTGCCAGGCCTCGTGCCCGGCCGGGTCGTGCAGCAGCACGAGACGCCCGTCGGCGAGATCCTGCTCGCCGTCGACGACCGCGGCCTCCACGGCGTACGCGAACGGGGCGAGACGCTGCGGGGCGGGCGTCGGCTCCACCTCGACCTGCGGCCGCAGCCGGGCACCGCGCAGTGCGTCGACCGCGGCCCGGAATGCCGGCGGTACCGGTGGCGCCGCACTCCCGGCATGTCCTTCGTCCTCCCCGGTGTCCTTCCCCTCGTCCATCCCGCCAGCGCCGTCCGACAGTCGTCCCTGAGCCGCAGCCATGCGGGGAAGAGTAAGGGGAACGACGCCTTCGCGCAGGGAGAGACACCACCTAAGGACCATGTAAGGGCGGCGCGAGCCCGGCTGCCCGGGCGTGCGAGACTTGCCGTCGTGAGTGCGAACGGAAGCCCCGCGGGCCAGCAGCCGACAGCGACGTACGACAGTGCCTTCCTGAAGGCGTGCAGGCGTGAACCCGTGCCGCACACCCCCGTGTGGTTCATGCGCCAGGCGGGCCGCTCGCTGCCGGAGTACCACAAGGTGCGCGAGGGCATCCCGATGCTGGAGTCGTGCACGCGGCCCGAGCTGGTCGCCGAGATCACGCTCCAGCCGGTCCGCCGGCACGGCGTGGACGCGGCGATCTACTTCAGCGACATCGTCGTCCCGCTCAAGGCCATCGGTGTCGACCTCGACATCAAGCCCGGCGTCGGCCCGGTCGTCGCGCGCCCGATCCGCACCCGCGCCGACCTCGCCCAGCTCCGTGATCTCACCCCCGAGGACGTCTGGTACGTCACCGAGGCCATCGGCCTGCTCACCGCCGAGCTCGGCCCGACCCCGCTGATCGGCTTCGCGGGCGCCCCCTTCACCCTCGCGAGCTACCTCGTCGAGGGCGGCCCCTCGCGCACGTACGAGAACGCCAAGGCGATGATGTACGGCGACCCGGAGCTCTGGGCCGACCTGCTCGACCGCCTCTCCGACATCACGGGCGCGTTCCTCAAGGTGCAGATCGAGGCCGGGGCCTCCGCCGTCCAGCTCTTCGACTCCTGGGCCGGCGCGCTGGCCCCCGCCGACTACCGCCGCTCCGTGCTGCCCGCCTCGGCCAAGGTCTTCGACACCGTCGCCGGGTACGGCGTCCCGCGCATCCACTTCGGCGTCGGCACCGGCGAGCTGCTGCAGCTCATGGGCGAGGCCGGTGCGGACGTCGTCGGCGTCGACTACCGGGTCCCGCTCGACGAGGCCGCCCGCCGCGTCGGCCCCGGCAAGGCGCTCCAGGGCAACCTCGACCCGACCGTCCTGTTCGCCGGCAAGGACGCGGTGGAGACCAAGGCGCGCGAGGTGCTCGACGCGGCCGCCGGTCTCGAGGGCCACGTCTTCAACCTGGGGCACGGCGTGATGCCGTCCACCGACCCGGACGCGCTGACCCGCCTCGTCGAGTTCGTGCACACCGAGAGCGCGCGCTGACCCGGTCCGCTACCAGCCGTGCCGGGGCCGGGCCCGCCTGCCGAACAGCAGGCCGCGCGGCTCCGGCGGCGGAGGCGTGCCCGGCTTGAGCGGCCAGGCGAGCACCATGCCGACCAGGAAGCCGACGATGTGCGCCGCGTACGCCACCGTCCCGGCGTCGGAGACGCCCTCGCCGGACGAGTAGACGGCCTGGAGCACGAACCAGAAGCCCAGCACCAGCCAGGCCGGCAGCCGCAGCGGCAGGAAGACCAGGAACGGGACCAGCACCCAGACCCTGGCCCGCGGGTAGAGGACGAGATACGCGCCCAGCACGCCGGCGATCGCGCCGGACGCGCCGATCAGCGGGTCGCCCGACGAGGCGTTGACGAGCGCGAAGCCGTAGCCGGCCGCGTAACCGCAGAAGACGTAGAAGAGGAAGAAACGGATGTGGCCCATCCGGTCCTCGACGTTGTTGCCGAAGATCAGCAGGAACAGCATGTTGCCCAGCAGGTGCAGCCAGCTGCCGTGCAGGAACATGGCCGTGAAGACCGACAGCGCGGGCGACTTGTCGTAGCCGGGCGGGCCGACGACGCAGCCGGGTCCGTCGCGGCCGACGCCCACCTGGCCGGTCGGGACGACCTGCGGCATCTGATGGTGGATCAGCTCCCGCGGAACCGCCGCGTAGTGGTCCATGAAGGCCTGCAGATGACACAGCTGCGCCAGATCGCTGCCGCCGGCCACGGAGCCGGCTATGCCGGGCGTGAACAGGAAGACGAGCACGTTCGCCGCGATCAGCGCGTACGTCACGTACGGCGTGCGACGCACCGGGTTCACGTCATGAACGGGGATGACCACAGCTGACTAGTGCCCAGGGCGGGGGCGCTCGATGCGCCGGGAGCGCCGGTGAACGTCCCCACGCGCGCGTGCGTATGTCCTTGCGACCGACGTGAGGTTCAGGCGACGTGAGGAACAGGCGATGAACGAGCGGGTTGCTCCCCAGACATTCCCTCCCATGCAGGCCCTGCCCGACGGTGAGGCCGAGATCTCCCTCGTGGTACGGCTGCCCTGGGAGGACGTGGCACGGCTCGGCCAGGAGGCGGGGCGGCTCGCCGCGCAGATGCAGCGGCCGGTGACGCTGGACGAGGCGGTGAGCAACCGGCTGCGGTCGACGCGGCCGGGTGCTGCGCATGCGCGGCCGGGGACCGAGCAGGGGGGTGGGGTTGCCGCGGCTGCGCCGGGTGGTGCGGGGGTGACCTCGTTGCCGAGGATCAGTGGGACGGCCTGATCGCCGTTGCGGGGTGCGGGTACGCTGCGGCTGGTCGCGCAGTTCCCCGCGCCCCTTGCGGGGGCGCTTCAGTGACCGTCGCGCACCTTGGTCGCCGCCTTCCTGGCCGCTACGAGTACCGGGTCCCACACCGGTGAGAACGGCGGGGCGTAGCCCAGGTCCAGGGCCGTCATCTGTTCCACCGTCATGTTCGCGGTGAGGGCGACCGCCGCGATGTCGACCCGTTTGCCCGCGCCCTCCCGGCCGACGATCTGGACGCCGAGCAGGCGGCCCGTGCGGCGTTCGGCGACCATCTTGACCGTCATGGGGCTGGCGCCGGGGTAGTAGCCGGCACGGCTCGTGGACTCGATGGTGACCGCCTCGAACCGCAGGCCCACCCGGAGGGCGTCCTTCTCCCGCAGGCCGGTGCGGGCGATCTCCAGGTCGCAGACCTTGCTCACCGCCGTGCCGACGACCCCCGGGAACGTGGCGTAGCCGCCGCCCACGTTGGTGCCGATCACCTGACCGTGCTTGTTGGCATGGGTGCCCAGCGGGATGTACTGCTCCTGGCCCGACACCAGGTTCAGCACCTCCACGCAGTCGCCGCCCGCCCAGATGTCCTCGTGCCCGCGCACCCGCATCGCGCGGTCGGTGAGCAGCCCGCCGTGCGCGCCGACGGGCAGGCCCGCCGCCTGTGCGAGGCCGGTCTCCGGGCGGACGCCGATGCCCAGGACCACCACGTCCGCCGGGTACTCGGCGTCCTCCGTGGCCACCGCGCGCACCCGGCCGTCCTGGCCGGTGAGGATCTTGGTGACCGCGGCGTCGTTCACCATGGTGATGCCGAGGCCCTCCATCGCCTCGTGCACCAGCCGGCCCATGTCCGGGTCGAGCGTGGACATCGGCTCGCTGCCGCGGTTGACGACGGTCACCTCGTAGCCCCGGTTGATCAGGGCCTCGGCCATCTCGACGCCGATGTAGCCGGCGCCGACCACCACGGCTCGGCGGCCACGCGTGCGTGCCAGCGTGTCGAGGAGGGCCTGGCCGTCGTCCAGGGTCTGCACACCGTGCACCCCCGGTGCGTCCGCGCCCGGCATGTCGGGGCGGATCGGACGGGCGCCGGTACCGATGACGAGCTTGTCGTACGGCGTCCAGGACTCGGCGCCGGAATCGACGTCACGCGCGCGTACCCGCTTCCCGGCCACGTCGATCTCCGTGACCTCGGTGCGCATCCGCAGGTCGATCGCGCGGGTGCGGTGCTCCTCGGGGGAGCGCGCGATCAGCCGGCCGCGCTCCCCGACGTCGCCGCCGACCCAGTACGGGATCCCGCACGCCGAGTAGGAGGTGAAGTGGCCGCGCTCGAAGGCCACGATCTCCAGCTCGTCCGGTCCCCGCAGCCGACGTGCCTGTGACGCCGCGGACATGCCCGCGGCGTCACCGCCGATCACGACCAGTCGTTCCCGCCCACCGTTCATGCTCATGCGAACACGCTACGGGGCGCGGGCATTTCGGTCTCGCTCAGGTCTCGCTGCCGGGCCGGGCGGGGGTACGGCGCCTGCGCGCCGACTTCCACCACAGCAGGGCCGCCAAGGCCGCCACCGCCGCGAAGGGCAGGGCCGCGCCCAGCGCCAGGGCGATCCAGCGCAGCATGGTGACGAAGACGTGCCAGCCCCCGGACACGGCATCGGTGAATCCCGGCGAGTCGTGCTTCGCGGCCGCCCTCTTCACCGGCGTCGGAGTGAGCGACAGGCTGATCGTGGCCATGCTCGTGCGGTCCTTCAGGGACGCCTGCTGGGCCAGCAGGGACTCCAGGTCGGCCTCCCGGCTGCTCAGCTCCCCTTCCAGGGTGACCACGTCACTGAGCTTGGCCGCCCGGTCCATCAGCTCGCGGATCCGGGCCACGCTGGCCCGCTGCGACCTGACACGGCTGTCCACGTCGACCACCTGCTCGGTGACGTCCTGCGCCTTCGCGGTGCGCTCGATCAGCTTGCCGGCGCCCTGGAGGCTGGTGAGCACCTCGTCGTATCTGTCGGTGGGGACCCGGAGGACCACGCGGGTGCGTTCGCGGCCCCCGGAGTCGCGGGTGGTGGTCTCGTCGCCGACGTAGCCGCCGGCGTCCTCGGCCGTGGTGCGGGCCGTGTCCAGGGCCTTCGGTACGTCCTTGACCTCGACGGTCAGGGCGGCGGTGCGGATGATCCGGTTCACCGCGAGGTCGGGCGTGGTCCTGCCGGTCCCACTGCTGCTGCCGCCGGCGCTGCTGCCACCGCTGTCCTTGGCGCCGGCCGAGCCCGCGGCCTCCTTGGCCGCGCTGTTCGCACCGGCCCTGGCGTCGCCGGCGGAGCCGCCGTCGGAAGCGTCGTTCGCACTGCATCCGGTGAGGACGAGGGCGGCGGCGAGCAGGAGTGCGGCGACGGCGGGCCGTACGGGTCGTACGGGATGGCGCATGGTTCCCCCCGGGGGTGGTGGCGACTGACGCGACTTCGACGCCGGGGCGGGGCGCGACGTTCGGGGCCCGGCGGTCCCGGTGCGGTCACGGTCCGGACGCGGACGGGTCACCGGGCCGGGACCGGGGTGCCCGGGCGGTCTGAGAGAGTGAGGTCATGAGCGCAACGGGTACGGGCACGGGCCAGGTCGTCGTCGTCGGAGCCGGGATCGCGGGGCTGGCCGCGGCGCACCGGCTGCTGGAGCGGGGCGCGCACGTGACCGTGCTGGAGGCCTCGGACAGGGTCGGCGGCAAGCTGCTGCCCGGCGAGATCGCCGGCGTGCGGGTCGACCTGGGTGCCGAGTCGATGCTGGCCCGCAGGCCCGAGGCGGTCGCCCTGGCCCGCGCGGCGGGGCTCGGCGAGCGGTTGCAGGCCCCCGCCACGGCCACGGCCGCCATCTGGACCCGGGGCGCCCTGCGCCCCATGCCCAAGGGCCACGTCATGGGCGTCCCCGGCACCGCCGCCGCGCTGTCCGGGGTGCTCTCCGACGAGGGCCTCGCCCGCATCGAGCGCGACGCCGACCTGCCCCGCACCGAGGTCGGCGACGACGTGGCGGTGGGGGAGTACGTCGCCGCCCGCCTGGGCCGGGAGGTCGTCGACCGGCTGGTCGAGCCCCTGCTCGGCGGGGTCTACGCGGGCGACGCCTACCGCATCTCGATGCGCTCCGCGGTCCCGCAGCTCTACCAGGCCGCCAGGGCCCACGACTCGCTGACCGAAGCCGTCCGCGAGATCCAGGCCAGGGCGGTGGCCGACCAGCAGACCGGGCCGGTCTTCATGGGCGTCGAGGGCGGTGTCGGCACCCTGCCGCGCGCGGTCGCCGAGTCGGTCCGGGCCCGCGGCGGCGAGATCCTCACCGGCACGCCCGTGACCGGACTGCGCCGGGATCCCCGGGGCTGGCGGATCACCACGGCCGGCCGCGAACTGCACGCCGACGCCGTGATCGTCGCCGTACCGGCGCCCGTCGCGGCCGGCCTGCTGCGGGCCGAGGCACCCGCCGCCGCGGCCGAGCTGGCCGCCGTCGAGTACGCCTCGATGGCCCTGATCACCCTCGCCTACCGCCGCGCGGAGCTGGACCTCCCCGCCGGCAGCGGCTTCCTCGTCCCGCCCGTCGACGGCCGCACCATCAAGGCCTCCACCTTCGCCTCCCAGAAGTGGGGCTGGATCGCCGACGAGGACCCGGACACCGTCGTCCTGCGCACCTCGGTCGGCCGGTACGGCGAGACCGCGGTCCTCGGCCGCGACGACGCCGACCTCGTCGACCTCTCCCGCCACGACCTGCGCGCGGCCACCGGCCTGACCGCGGCGCCGGTCGCCACCCGCGTGACCCGCTGGACCGACGGCCTGCCCCAGTACCCTGTCGGCCACCACGCGCGCGTGGCCCGCGTCCGTGAGCACGTCGGCAAGCTCCCGGGCCTCGCGGTGTGCGGGGCCCAGTACGACGGCGTCGGCATCCCCGCCTGCATCGCGAGCGCGTACGCGGCGGTGGACCAGCTGGCGGGCGACCTCAGGGGCGTCGAGGAGCTGACGGCCAACCCGGTGCAGAGCCTGCACGGGGGAGCGGGAGAATAGGGACCATGAGTGACGACGCCTCCACCACCGAGTCCGGCAGGATCCCGAACAAGGGCAAGCTGGCCAAGGACCTCAACGAGGTCATCCGCTACACCCTGTGGTCGGTCTTCAAGCTGAAGGACGTGCTGCCCGAGGACCGCGCGGGCTACGCCGACGAGGTCCAGGAGCTGTTCGACCAGCTCGCCGCCAAGGACGTGACCGTCCGCGGCACCTATGACGTCTCCGGACTGCGCGCCGACGCCGACCTGATGATCTGGTGGCACGCGGAGACCAGCGACCAGCTCCAGGAGGCGTACAACCTCTTCCGCCGCACGAAGCTGGGCCGCGCGCTCACGCCGGTGTGGTCGAACATGGCGCTGCACCGCCCCGCCGAGTTCAACCGCTCGCACATCCCGGCGTTCCTCGCCGACGAGACCCCGCGCAACTACGTCAGCGTGTACCCCTTCGTCCGGTCGTACGACTGGTACCTGCTGCCGGACGAGGACCGCCGCCGGATGCTCGCGGACCACGGCAAGATGGCCCGCGGCTACCCGGACGTGCGGGCCAACACGGTCGCCTCGTTCTCGCTCGGCGACTACGAGTGGATGCTGGCCTTCGAGGCCGACGAGCTGTACCGCATCGTCGACCTCATGCGCCACCTGCGCGGTTCCGAGGCCCGCCGGCACGTCCGCGAGGAGGTGCCGTTCTACACCGGGCGCCGCAAGTCGGTGGCCGACCTGGTCGCGGGCCTCGCCTGACGCCCGTCAGTGCCGGCCGGTCCTGCCCTTCAGGGAGTCCCGTGGGCTCTTCCCCCGGGCATGGTCGGCCGGCGCGCTCGCCTTCGGCTCAGCGTGCCCCGCGCACGAGGCGTGCCGCTGCGGGAGCCGGCCCTCCAGCAGGTAGGCCTCCAGGTAGCCGTTCACGCACTTGTTGGGGCCGCCGCCGATGCCGTGCGTGCCGGCGTCCCGCTCGGTCACCAGCACCGAGTCGGACAGCCGCCGGTTCATCTCCAGCGCGCCCGCGTACGGCGTGGCCGCGTCCCGTTCGGCCTGCAGGATGAGTGTCGGCGGCAGCTCACCTGAGCCCGTGCGCACGTCCAGCGGCTGCTGCCGGGGCACCGGCCAGTAGGCGCACGGCAGGTTCATGAAGGCGTTGTCCCAGGTCTCGAAGGGCGCCACGCGCGCGAGCCGGGTGTTGTCCCGGTTCCAGGTCGCCCACTTCGTCGGCCAGGACGCGTCGTTGCACTCGACGGCCGTGTAGACCGCGTTGCCGTTCTCCGCCTCGGCGGCCGTCTCCGCCGCCGGTGCCGCCAGCCGGACCAAGGGCTTGGCGTCCCCGTGCAGGAACTTCGACAGCGCCTCCGCCCGGCTCGGCCAGAAGTCGTCGTAGTACCCGGCCGACAGGAACGCGCCCTGCAACTGTCCCGGCCCGACCTTCCCGCCGGCCGCCTTCCTGGCCAGCCGCCTGCTCGCCTTGTCGTAGTTCGCCTGTACCTTCGCGGCCGTGTCGCCGAGCTTGTACACGGCGTCGTTCCTGGCGATCCACTCGCGGAAGTCCGCCCAGCGGCTCTCGAACGCGGCCGACTGCTCCAGGTTGTTGCGGTACCAGACCTGCGCCGGGTCCGGGTCCACCGCCGAGTCCAGCACCATCCGCCGTACGTGCGAGGGGAAGAGGGTCGCGTACAGCGCGCCGAAGTAGGTTCCGTAGGAGGCGCCCATGAAGGTAAGCCGGTTCTCGCCGAGCGCCGCGCGCAGCACGTCCAGGTCGCGGGCGTTGTTGAGCGAGGTGTAGTGACGGAGTCCGCTCCCGGAGCGCTTCAGGCAGCCCTTGGCGTACGCCTTCGCCTCCTTGATCCGGGCCTTCTTGTACTCCTCGGAGGGGTGTGCCGGCGACTGCGACGGCGCCTTGTAGAAGTGCTTGGGGTCGACGCAGGACAGCGGGGCCGAGCGGTCGACACCGCGCGGGGCGTAGCCGACCAGGTCGTAGGCGGCGGCGATGCGCTTCCACTCGGACTGCACGCCGATCATCGGGAACAGCATGCCGGAGGCGCCGGGGCCGCCCGGGTTGTAGACCAGGACGCCCTGCCGGGGGACCCGGCGCTTGCTGTTGTGCGGGTCCTTGTGGGTGGCCACCACCCGGCTGACGGTCAGTCTGATCTGCTTGCCGTCCGGGTGCGCGTAGTCCAGCGGGACAGTGACCGTGCCGCACCGGAAGGTGTCCGGCGCCTCCAGGTCGGCGGCGCACCTGCCGAAGTCGATGCCGGCCGCGCGGGCCCGTGCGGCGGCCACGGCGGTGCCGTGCAGTTCGGCCGCCGCCGTGTCCGGGACGCGGGGGGCGCTTCCGGCCGGGGCCGCGGCCAGGGTGGTCAGGATCAGGGACCCGGCTGCCGAGTACAGGGCGGGGGCTCTCATGCGTATCCCTTCGGTGCAACGGCTGCGGTGGCGTGGCGGCAAGGGCACCGCAGCGACTGCACGGCAGCAATAAAAGGGATATTTCGATCGGTTGCCGGTGAAGGCAAGCACCATCGGGCCGGTGTCGGCGCAATGCCCCCTATGCGCCCCCGCTCACTCCCGCGGCAGCTGGTCCCGGTGTGCGAAGGCCGCACGCAGCTCCGGCTCGCCGATCGCGCGGATGCCCCGCACGGCGACGGAGGCCAGCAGCGAGTGGTCGTCGGCCGCGCGGTTCGCCCGCCGGTGCAGCGTGCCGAGCAGCCGCTGGCCGGCCGGCGAGGCCCAGCGCGAGTACGGGTGCACCTCGACCCGGGCGATGGCCAGGCAGCTCAGCGTCAGGGTGAGGGGCAGCGCGAACCAGACGGCGACCAGATCGCGCGGCATCCCGGTCGGAGCGGGCAGCGTGAGCGCGACGACGGCGAGACCGAGGATCGCCAGCGCGGCGGCCCGGACCTGCCGGACACCGGAGGCGACCGTCGTCCGCGCCGCCGTGTCGGGCACCGCGAGCCCCGCCCGCACCAGCTCCTCGCCGAGACTGCGCACCGCGTCCGTGTCGGCCGCCGCCGAGCGCACCGGGGCTATCCGGGACTGCCCCTCGGGCCCGATGGCCCCTATCACCGACCGCTCCATCTCGTCCCGGCCCCGCGGGTCCACGACGGTCGCCCAGCCGGTGTGGGCGAGCAGCAGCCGCCGTTGCCGGGCCATGGACACCAGCGTCAGATCGGCGACCCGGGCGGGTCCGCCGGACAGGAACGCGGCCTCGTACAGCGTCAGATCGTGTCCGTGGCCCGCGTCCGCGTCGACGGCCGCCGTCCGTACGGCGGCCAGGCACAGCCGGGTGCAGGCGGTGCCGGCGACGGCCCAGGCCAGGAGCAGGAGAAGGACCCAGAACATGACACGTTTCTATGCCAGGGTCCTGGCCACCGCCATGCCCTGTTCACATTCCGGACCGAGTGTTGTAGGTATGTGACGTTCCGTTTCCCGCGCAGGTCAGGGGTTCTGGGCCGCCGCCTCCGGACTGGCCGTGGCGGGCGGCAGCGTGTACGTCGGGGACGGCACCGGCGCCGGCGCGGGTGCGATCGGGGTCGCGTCCGCCGGGGCGACGACGGGCGGTGAGGCCACGGGGGAGGGCGTGGTGACCAACTGCCGGGCCAGCGTGCCGAAGTCGACGTAGCCGGTCGCCTCCAGGACCTTGATGTGGTCCAGGACGGTGCTGTTGGCGTCGTCGGCGAGATCGCGGACCAGGGTGTTCTGGGTGGCGACGCGGACCTGGGCGACCACGGAGAAGACCCGGCCGTGCGCCAGCCGCACGATGTTCGCGAACTCCCGGTCGAAGTCCTGCCCCTGCGCGGCGGTCAGCGTGGCGAGCCACTGCTGTTGCTGGACGTTCGGCGCGTTCGGGATCGGCACGCCGAGCTGGGTGGCGACGGTGCGGACGTGGGCGTCGAGGGAGGTGTGCCCGTCGACGAGGTGCTGCCCGGCCGTCCGTACGGCGGCCGTGGTGCCCTTCTGCTCCGCCATCTCCCCGGCCGGCAGCTCCCAGAGCCCGGCGAGGCGGACCTTCACGATGAAGTCCCGGTCCTGCGCGGACAGCGGGCCGTACGCCGTCGACACGGTCTGGGCGCTGAGCACGTTCACCGAGCCGGTGGGGTCGGAACGGTCGGCGTACGACCAGATCGGGAACACCAGGGCGGCGAGGGTCGCCGCGAGACAGACGATGATCAGCCCGGTACCGCTGAATATGCCTCGTCCCTGGACGGGGGGTCGGGGTCGCGCGCGCATGATGCCTCCTGCACCGCACGGTGGGGCTTCGCCGCGCGGGATTGGCATATTACCGAGGGGTCGCCGCGGGGGTGCCGTCGGTCGGTCGGCCGCGAGTGCTTCGTGGCTGGTCGCGCAGTTCCTCCCCGGCCTTCGGCCGGGGAGCATCCGGCAAGCGTCGGTGAGCGTCGCCACCCCCGGCCGTTACCCCCGCCGCAGCAACGTCCCCCACGCGCGCGATCGCCGAGGCGCCGACCCCGCCCGCTCCAGCCACCACTGCTCCAGCGGCCGCCGGTCGAAGCCTCCGCCGCCCGCCCGCAGCAGCTCCGCCGCGAACTCCAGGGCGTCCCGCCGGTAGCCCCCCGGCATCGGCCGCTCCTGCGCGTACGCCAGGAACGCCGGCCGGTACCCCGCCCCCAGCATCCGCGGCAGCTCCGGTGCGATCCTCGCCACCACGTCCGCCCGCTTCGCGGCCAGCGCCCGCGCCTGCACCCCCATCCGCGCCCGGTCGAACCCCTCCGGCACCGGGGTCCCCGCGACCAGCGACGACAGCACCGCGGTCTGCGCGAGCCCGACCCGCTGCCGGACGGCGCTGGGGACGTCGGGGGCGGCGGCCGATGACGGGGGTTCCCACGGGCCGGCCGCCGCCGCGCCGCCCGCCGTCACGGCCGCCCGGATCGCCGCCAGCTCCCGCTCCAGCTCGGCCGGTTCCGGGAAGTTCTCGTCCCGCTCCAGCAGCACACCGGGCGGCGCCACCCGGGAGGCGAGGTGGGTCAGCACGTCCAGGACCGCCGGAGGCACCGGGTGGGCGTGGCTGTCGTGCCAGACGCCGTCCCGCTCGAAGCCGCCCGCGACATGGACGTAGGCGATCGCCTCGACGGGAAGTCCGGCGAGTGCCTCGGCCGGGTCCTCGCCTCGGTTGACGTGGTTGGTGTGCAGGTTCGCCACGTCGATCAGCAGCCGTACCCCGGTACGGTCCACGAGGTCGTACAGGAACTGCCCCTCGGTCATCTCCTCGCCCGGCCACGAGACGATCGCGGCGATGTTCTCGACGGCGAGCGGCACGGGCAGCGCGGCCTGGGCGATGCGGACGTTCTCGCAGAGCACGTCGAGGGCGTCCCGGGTCCGCGGGACGGGCAGCAGGTGGCCCGCCTCCAGGACCGGCGAGGCCGTGCGCGGGCCGCCCGCGCGGACGAACGCGATGTGCTCGGTGACCAGCGGCGAGCCCAGCGCCGCCACCCGCTCGGCGAGCGCGGCGAGCCGGTCCTCGTCCGGGCGGTCCGCGCCGCCGAGGCCCAGCGAGACACCGTGCGGCACGACCGTCACCCCGCGCTCGCGCAGCCGCCGCAGCGAGTCGGGGAGGTGGCCCGGGCAGGTGTTCTCCGCCACGACCTCGACCCAGTCGATGCCCGGCATGCGCTCCACGGCGTCCGCGATCTCCGGCCGCCAGCCGATGCCCGTGCCCAGCCGCTCCAGGGCCATGGTCGTCCCCCTCCTGCTCCGACCTGTTCCGGATGACGGGGGTATGGCCCCGGAGTGCGGCCGCGAACCGTGTTGTCTGCCGCTTCAGAGCAACATTTGAGGTTCGCGGCCGCACTCCGGGGAGCTGTCGGGCTAGCGGCTGAGGACGCCGCCCTCGGAGTCCTCGGGGTCCGGGCGCGCGGTGTTCACCGTGCCCGGTTCGCCGGGGGAGGGCCGGGACGTGGTGCGCACGTCGCCGTCGGCCTGCGCGGCCGGCGCGGAGGGCGCCACCACCCCGGGCGCCGGCACCGGCGGGCCGGTCGGGCTGGCCGTGGCCGCGTTGGCGATCTCGTTGGCGATGGCCTCGAAGTCGACCTTGCCGGTCTTCTCGAGGATCGTGATGTGGTCGAGCACGGTCTGGTTGGTGTCCGAGGCGAGCTGCCGTACCAGGCTGTTGCGGGTGGTGTTCCGCACCGTCCCGATCGCCGGGAAGATCTTGCCGTGCGCGGCCCGCAGCAGGTTCACGAACTTGTACTCGTACTCGGTGCCGGTCGCGGCCGACATCTCGTCGAGCCAGCCCTGCTGCTGCTCGTTCGGCACGTTGGGCAGCTCGACGCCCAGTTGTGCGGCGACGATCCGGACGCGCCGGTCGAGGTCCGTGTGGCCCACGACGAGGTGATCGCCGGCCTCCTTGATCGCCGCGCTCGGTGCCCGCTGGATCGCCTGCTGCCCGGCCGGCAGCTCCCACAGCCCGGCGAGCCGGACCCGCACGATCAGATCGCGGTCGGAGGCGGACAGCGGACCCCACTGGGTGGCCACCGTGCCCGCCGCCAGGTTCGCCTGCCCGGTGCCGGAGCGGTCGGCGTACGACCACACGGGGTAGGCGAGCGCCCCGAGCGTGGTGGCCAGGGCCGCCAGGATCATGGCCGTACCGTTGAAACGCCGCAAGGGATGCCTCCCCGTGTCGCTGGTTCAGTGCCAGGACGTACGGGAGCGACGGCGACCGTGTTCAAACAAACGGCAAAGTTTGCCAGGGAAGTCAAAAAACTCCAGGTCAGCGCAGTGCCGGATGGTCCGCGACCACCGTGCAGCTGCCCGGCGCGATCTCGGTGAAACCGGCGTCCCTCACCAACGGCAGCCCGCTGCCCGTCAGTTCACGCCACTCGGCCGGATCGGCGGTCCGTACGGCGAGCGGGAACCCGGCGTCGCGCCACGCCTCCCGCTCCTCCTCCGACAGCGCCCACCAGGCCAGTTGGGCCCCGTGCCCGGCCTGCGCCATCGCCTTCCCGGCCGACATCTCCAGCTCCGGGTTCAGCCACAGCACAGGCATGGACCGGTCGGCGCCCGCGGGCGGCTCGGGGTCGTCCAGCTCGGTCCCGGACACCTGCAGCTTCGCCAGCTCCCGGGGCCACCCGTCCAGGGGAACCGGCGGGAACACCCGTACCTCGGCCGACTTTCCGGTGAGGGTGATCCCGGGCAGCTCCCCGGCCCGCCGCCACTCGGCCCCCCGGGCCCGCCGGACGACCTTCCGGATCCGCGCGTCCTCCCAGTCCCGGACAGCCTGCGCCCACTCCCCGTCGCCGAGCGCCCGAGCGTCACTGAGCATGGTCAGCACCGCCCGCGCGGCGGTTTCGAGTGCGTCGGTCCGAGCAGGCGGACCCGACTTCTCCACCCGCACGACAAGAGGCAGCACGAACTGGGGTGCTTCGTCCCGACTGTTCGCCGTGACCTGAAAAGGAGCGCTCACCGCACCAACCTATAAGGGGGGCGGGGAACTGCGCGAACGGCCCCCACACACCCGCGGACCGTACACCACCGAAACTCACCGCCCCGATCCCGCACCACAATGTCCCCATGCACCGTGATCTTGAACTGGCCCGCGTAGGCCGCCGCTACGGCATACGCGGCCCCTGGGTGTCAAGAGACGTCGACCTCACCCTCACCCCCGGCTCCCTCACCCGCGTGGAAGGAGCGAACGGCACCGGCAAGTCCACCCTGCTCCGCATCGTCGCCGGCATGGGCACCCCCACCGAGGGCCGCATCACCGGCCGTCCCCGCACCGCGTACGTCCCCGAGCGCTTCCCCTCCGCCCTCCCCTTCACCCCCTCCGGCTACCTCACCCACCTCGGCACCGTCCACGGTCTCTCCCGCAGGTCGGCGACCGCCCGCGCGGCGACCTGGCTGGAGCGGTTCGGCGCCGCCGCCTACGCGGCCACGCCCATGGCCCAGCTCTCCAAGGGCACCAGCCAGAAGGTCGCCGTCGCCCAGGCGCTGCTCGCCGACCCCGAACTCCTCGTCCTGGACGAGGCCTGGACCGGCCTGGACACCGAGGCCCGCGCCGAGCTGGAGCGGGCCGTCGCCGAGCGCACCGCCGCCGGGGGCGCCGTGGTGTTCGTCGACCACGATCCCCGGCGGCTCGCGGGCGCACCCGACGCGATCCACCAGATCGTCGACGGCACCCTCACACCCCGTGCCGCACAGGCGAGTCC
Organism: Streptomyces sp. NPDC086777; assembly: GCF_040702065.1. Taxonomy (NCBI): domain Bacteria; kingdom Bacillati; phylum Actinomycetota; class Actinomycetes; order Kitasatosporales; family Streptomycetaceae; genus Streptomyces; species Streptomyces sp. NPDC086777. The sequence goes on from NZ_JBFBJI010000034.1 coordinate 16,538, forward strand.
ACCCGCAGGTCCGCTCACCTCGGTCACCGTCCGGGGCCCGGCCGTCGGCCGGCTGCCCGCCGACGCGACCCGCACGGCGGCCTCGGCGGCGGAACCGGCACCCGGCACCTACCGTCTTACGGTTCCCGCGTCCCACTCGGACGTGGTCCTGCGCGCCCTGCTCACGGCCCGCCCGCCCTGGCACGTGGTCTCCGTCAGCCCCTCGCACAGCCCAGACGACCTGCCGGTGGCCGCGGCGGCCGTGCTCGCCGCCGCGGCCTTCACCCTGGCCTGCGCCCTCAACGGCCGCCGCTCATCCTGAGCAGGCGGTCCGCTGGGCCTCCTGCCACTCGCACCGCGGGCACAACGTGATGCCCCGGTACGACTCCGGGTACTCCGTCGGCTCCCGGCACAGCACGCACTCGGCGTACGGCGGCCCCTCCGCCCCCGGCGCCTTCGCGGCCTCGTCGGTCGTGCAGTAGCCCTCGTCGCTCATGCCTCCAGCGTAGGGCGGTCACCGGTGTCCCGGCGTCTCCCCGATCAGCTCGGACACCTTCACGAACCGGAAGCCCCGCTTGCGCAGTTCCGGTACGACGCTCCGCACCACCTGCTCGGTGGTCGGGGCGGCGCTGCGGGTGCAGTGCATGACGACCACGGAACCCGGCTTCACTCCGTCCAGCACCTGCTTGGTCACGGCGTCGGCGTCCGTCGCGAAGGCGTCCCCGCTCACCACGTCCCACTGCACGGCGGTGATCCCGAGCGTGCCGACCGCGCGCAGCGCCTGCCGGTCGTAGCAGCCGCCGGGGAAGCGGAAGTACGGCATCGGATGCGGTACCCCGGCGCGGAGCAGGGCGGCGTAGGCCCGCTCCACGTCCGACTTCATCTTCGCCGCGGCGACGGTCGGCAGGCCGTAGCAGTCGCCGGTGAACGCGTAGTGGCTGTAGGAGTGGTTGGCGACCTCGAACTGCGGGTCGCGGCCGAGCGAGCGGGCCTCGGCCGGGTACTCGTCGGCCCAGCGGCCGGTCATGAAGATCGTGGCGGGCACCTTCAGCCTGCGCAGGGTCGCGATCAGCGCCGGGTTGTCGAAGTGCTCGCCCTTGGCCGCGCGCGGCCCCTCGTCGGCGGTCATGTCGGCGTCGAAGGTGAGGGCGACGGTCTTGCCGAGGGTGCGCGGACCGTTGGTGAAGACGGGTGCCGTCCCGCCGGGCCCGAGGGCGAGGGTGGGCGGCGGGGTGGCGGTGGAGGAGGCCCTCGCGGGGGCCGGGGGGCCCGGGTGGGGGGCCTCGGTGGTGCCACAGGCGGCGAGCGCGGCGCCCAGGGCGACACATACGGTGGTCGTACCGGTAAGACGGCGTGCTAGTCGGATCACCGTACGAACGTAGGTCGGTATGTCCGATTTTCGGGTGTGGCGCGGCGAGCGGCACGGTGCCGGGTCACCCGGGCGGCGGCCCCGTCCGCACGGCGTTCCCGTCGATCCCGGCCGGGGTGTCGCCGCTCGGCCCCGGCTGCTGCCCGCCGGCCCGCTCCAGGAACCGCAGCAGCTCCACCGGGAACGGCAGGACCAGGGTGGAGTTCTTCTCGGCGGCCACCGCGACGATCGTCTGCAGCAGCCGCAGTTGCAGGGCGGACGGGGTGTCCGCCATCTGCTGGGCCGCCTCGGCCAGCTTCTTCGAGGCCTGGAGTTCGGCGTCGGCGTTGATGATCCGGGCCCGGCGCTCCCGGTCGGCCTCGGCCTGGCGGGCCATCGAGCGCTTCATCGTGTCGGGCAGGGACACGTCCTTGATCTCGACCCGGTCCACCTGCACGCCCCAGCCCACGGCCGGGCTGTCGATCATCAGCTCCAGGCCCTGGTTGAGCTTCTCGCGGTTGGAGAGCAGGTCGTCCAGGTCGCTCTTGCCGATGATGGACCGCAGTGACGTCTGGGCCATCTGCGAGACGGCGAACTTGTAGTCCTCGACCTTGATCAGCGCGCTCACCGCGTCGACCACCCGGAAGTAGACGACCGCGTCCACGCGCACGGTGACGTTGTCGCGGGTGATGCCCTCCTGGGCCGGGATCGGCATCGTCACGATCTGCAGGTTGACCTTGTGCAGCCGGTCCACGAACGGGATCACCAGATTGAAGCCGGGCGTCCGCACGTCACCGGAGACGCGGCCGAGCCGGAACAGCACGCCCTGCTCGTACTGCTTGACGACCCGGGCACCGGCGGCCAGGTAGAGCGCGCCGACGCACAGCGCCGTCACCACCGCGACCAGCAACTCCTGAACCATCACGACCCCCAGGTAAAGAGGTCCGATATGTCTGTTGCTGTAACGATATGCCCGGTGGGGTGGTCGGGGCCACGGCCCCGGGCGGCTGGTCCGGGCCGGGATGCCGAGGGGCGTCGGCACCCCGGCCCGGTGCGGCCGCCGGTTCAGGCGGCCGTGACCTGCACCGGCTCGGTGTCCGCGTCGCTGTGCCGCTGGGCCCAGCTCTCCAGCGCGGTCCGGCAGGCGTGATCGAGGTGGTGCAGCCCGGACAGGTCCACCCGGATCGGGCGGTCCTGCGGCAGCGCCTCCAGGCTGTCGAGGATCTTCGGCAGCCGCAGGAAGGTCGCGTTGCCGGTCAGGTGGGCGTCGATCGGCCCCGCGCCCTTGTCGACGACCTCCAGTTTGAGGTGCGAGGCCTCCCAGGCGGTCTTGACGATCGACAGGGCGAGCCCGATCAGCACGCCCTCGAACATGCTCACCGCGACGATCGACACCGCCGTGACGACGAGGACGACGGCCTCGCCCCGGTGCTCGCGCCACAGCACGGCCAGCGCGCGCACCGGGATCAGCTTGGCGCCCGAGTAGACCAGGATTCCGGCGAGCGCCGGGACCGGTATGTACCCCAGCACTCCCGGCAGCAGGGCCGCGAACAGCAGCAGCCAGACGCCGTGCAGCACCCGGGACGCCTTGGTGCGGGCGCCCGCCTGGACGTTGGCCGCGCTGCGCACGATCACGGCCGTCATCGGCAGCGCGCCGAGCACCCCGCAGAGCGCGTTGCCCGCGCCCTGGGCGATCAGCTCCTGGTTGTACCGGGTGCGCGGCCCGTCGTGCAGCCGGTCCACGGCCGCCGCGCTGAACAGCGACTCGGCGGACGCGATCAGCGTGAACGCGACGACCGTGCCGATCACCCCGGCGCTCGCCAGCTCGCCGAAGGCGCTCAGCGGGGGCGGCTGGACCGAGTCCAGCAGCCCGTGCACCTCGACGGTGGCGACCGGGAGCCTCAGCAGGAAGGCGGCCAGGGTGGCGAGGCCGACGGCGGCCAGCGGGCCGGGGAGCGTCCGCAGCTTCGCCGGGGCGTGCGTCCACAGCACCAGGACCGCGATCGTGCCCGCGCCGAGGGCGAGCGAGGCCAGCGCCGCGCCGTCCCCGAGGGCGTCCAGGAACGCCCCGGGCAGCCCGGCTATCTTGCCGGGGCCGGACTCCGGCGCCTTGGCGGCGAGCGCCGGGTACAGCTGACCGGCGATCAGCACCAGACCGATTCCGGCCAGCATGCCCTCGACGACCGAGACCGAGATGGCCCGGAAGTACCGGCCCAGCTTCAGCACCCCCATGGCGATCTGGAGGACACCGGTGACCAGCACGATCACCCCGAGCAGCGGCAGCCCGAACTCGCGCACCGCCTCGAAGACGAGCACGGTCAGACCGGCGGCCGGCCCCGACACCTGAAGGCTGCTGCCCCGCAGCATCCCGGTGACGAGACCGCCCACGATGCCGGTGACCAGACCGAGTTCGGCCGGGACACCGGAGGCGACGGCCACGCCCACGCAGAGCGGGAGCGCTACCAGGAACACGACGAGAGAGGCGGCGAAGTCCTGACGTATGGAGGGGAACTTGGTCATCGTGGCGCTCACAGGGCCTCGAAGGTGTCGGTGGCGGCGCGGTGTGCGCGCACGGCACCGGTGTGGACCTCGTAGTACCAGCCGCGCAGGGTCAGTTCGCCCGCGGTCAGCTTCTTGTCGATGCAGGGGTACGAGCGCAGCCGCAGCAGCTGGGCGAGCACGTGGTTCTGCACGCCCTCGGCGACGGCCGGGTCCTCGGCCGCGCCGCTCGGGCGCGGTTCGGCGCTGGCCAGCCAGTCCCGTACGGCGGGTACGGCGGTCAGGTCGTCGCCGCGCACCAGCGCACCGACGGCACCGCAGTGCGAGTGCCCGCAGACGACGATGTCGCGGACGCCGAGCACCTCCACGGCGTACTCGATGGTGGCCGCCTCGCTGGTCGGGGTGGTCGAGGCGTACGGCGGGACGATGTTGCCCGCGGTGCGCAGCTCGAAGAGCTCGCCCGGGCGGGCGCCGGTGATCAGGGCCGGGACGACCCGGGAATCGGAGCAGGTGATGAAGAGCACCTGCGGAGACTGGCCTTCGGCGAGTCCGGCGAACTCCTCAGGGCGCTGTCCGAACGTACGGGCGTTGTCGATGAGGGGCTGCATGGTGTGTGGATTCCTCCTGGCGCGCTACAGCGGCGCGTCGGGCTTGCACGACGTTTGTGGGGGGGGGGTGAGGGGCGTGAAGAGCCCTGGGCAGAGCCCGTCCCGTCAGCAGCGGAAGACCTGAAGCGCGGCCGGTGAGTGGGCTCTCGACGCTCTCGACGTGCGGTGGTGCCTGGCCGTGGGAGGCACCGGGGTGCGTATGGCCTCGATGTGCCGTGCGGTGGGCGGACGGTCGTCCGCCCAGCCGGCGGTGGCGCTGCGATGCCGGTCGGCGCTCCGCGGCGAGCCGGGCGGCTCGCCGCAGTGGCCGTGGAGGTCGCGGAGGAGGTGCGAACCGGCGCGGACGGCCTTCGCCGAGGCCTGTGGCCCGGGCTGGGCTTTGGCCTCGGCATGACTGAGGGTGTGCGCGGCTGCGAAGGTTTCCGCAGGTGCGAAGAACTGGACGGCGAGCAGGGCGGCGGCCAGGAGCGAGAACACGGTCCGGGCTGTCGTACCTCGGAACATGAGCCTCCCTCGCGGCAGTTCACGCCTCTCGTGTGTGCCAGGCACGGGTCAACGGTTGGTCAAGAAACACGTTAACCCTGCAAAGTTGTTTGCAGGGTTAACTGGGTGTTGCGAGCCCAAGAGAACGTGAAAAAAGCCGGTGGCGTGGCCTGATCGGGCTCTTGACCCGGGGAGCTTTGATCGATTATCGATGCGCCGGCCCGCGCCTAGTCGGTGGTCACGAGCCCCTTGGCGTCCCTGGCCAGGGCGGTGAGGCGGGATATCGCGCGGAAGTACTTCTTCCGGTAGCCGCCGTTCAGCATCTCCTCGCTGAACAGCCGGTCGAAGGGGAGTCCGGAGGCCAGGACCGGGACCTCACGGTCGTAGAGCCGGTCCGCGAGGACCACGAGCCGCAGCGCGGTCGACTGGTCGGGCACCGGCCGCACGTCCGTCAGGCAGACCGCGCTCAGGCCGTCGGTGAGCGCGCCGTACCGGCTGGGGTGCACCTTGGCCAGGTGGTCCAGGAGGTGCGGGAAGTCGTCGAGCGAGGCGCCCGGCGTGGTGTACGCCGCCTTCGTCACCTGTTCGTCGGAGTACGGCGCCGGTGCCTCGGGCAGGCCGCGGTGGCGGTAGTCCTCGCCGTCGATGCGCAGGGTGCGGAAGTGGGCCGACAGCCCCTGGATCTCGCGCAGGAAGTCGACGGCGGCGAACCGGCCCTCGCCGAGCTTGCCCGGCAGGGTGTTGGAGGTGGCGGCGAGCGCGACACCCGCCTCCACCAGGCGGCCGAGCAGCGTCGACACCAGAACCGTGTCGCCGGGGTCGTCCAGCTCGAACTCGTCGATGCACAGCAGGCGGTGACCGGAGAGGGTCTGCACGGTCTGCTGGAAACCGAGGGCGCCGACCAGGTTGGTCAGCTCCACGAAGGTGCCGAACGCCTTCAGCGCGGGCTCGGCGGGCGTGGCGTGCCACAGGGAGGCCAGCAGGTGGGTCTTGCCGACGCCGTACCCGCCGTCGAGGTAGACGCCGCGGGGCCCGGCCGGCGCCTTGGGTGCCTTCGCCCGGCCGAGGCCGAAGAGGCCGCGCCTGCCGCCGGCCACCGCGTGCGCCCCGCCGAGACCGCCGGCGAACCCTTCCAGGACCCGCACGGCCTCGGTCTGGCTCGGCTGGTTCGGGTCCGGGAGGTAGGTGGCGAAGCGGACCGAGTCGAAGCGGGGCGGCGGCACCATCTCGGCGACCAGCCGGTCCGCGGGAACGTGCGGCGAACGGGCGCACAGGGACGGAGGGGCCGCGTCGGCTATGGGGCTGACCTCGGATGCGGCGGGAGAGGACGACACGGTTACCCATGCTAAGCGCTCGGCCGGAAGGGCCGCGATGAGCCGCCGGTCGGCCCCGACGCCGTGGGAGCCGGCCGCGCGGCACGCCGCGCCCCCTCGGGACACTGCCCGACCACGGCGGACCGCGCCGGACCGGCCCGGCCGCCGTGCCACACTGCACGACATGCGACGCCTGTTCCCTGTGATCGAACAAACAGCCGTGCGGGCCTTTGGCGGTCCGGCCGAAGGGGAGGGGGAGTGGAGCCTCGCCGAGCTGGCCCGCGCCTATGCCTACCCCGGGTCCGCGGGGCGGGAGGTGTGGCTGCGGGCCAACATGGTGGCCACGCTCGACGGGGCCGGGCAGCACGACGGCCGGTCGCAGCCGATCTCCGGCGCGGCCGACATGCGGATCTTCGGCACCCTGCGCGGGCTCGCCGACGTCGTCGTCGTGGGCGCGGAAACGGTACGGCAGGAGGGGTACCGGCCGGTACGCGAGCGGGCTGAGTTCACGGCCGCCCGGGCCGCGGCCGGCCAGGGCGCGGTCGCCGCGGTCGCGGTCGTCACCGCGAGCCTCGACCTCGACTTCTCGCTCCCGCTGTTCACCTCGCCCCTCGTGCCCACGCTGATCCTGACCGGGGCGGCCGCCGCCCCCGACCGTGTCGCCGCCGCCGAGAAGGCCGGCGCCCGCGTGGTGGCCGCCGGTGACGGCGTCGGTGTCGACCCCGCCCGCGCGCTCCGCGCCCTCGCCGGTCTGGGCCACACCCGGCTGCTCACCGAGGGCGGCCCCCGGCTGCTCGGGCAGTTCGTGGCCGCCGGTGTCCTCGACGAGCTGTGCCTGACCGTCTCCCCGATGCTCACGGCGGGCGACGCGCAGCGGATCGCCGGGGGGCCCGGTGTCGCAGTGCCCCAACGCTTCGAACTAGTGTCCCTCCTGGAGGAGGCCGGATTCCTGTTCGGCCGCTACCGCCGGTCCTGAAATCAGCGGAATAAACCGTTCCGCTTAGCTTCCGGCGGGCAAACTGAATCCGGCAGTACCCGTGCGATCACGGGGCAGGATGGTTTCCGCAGGGGTGCCGGCCCCACGGAGGACAGAGGGTCGAGCGGCCCTCTAGGGAGAAGAGGCGCCTGGTGTTCACAAGCGTTCTGATGATCGAGAAGGCCCTGACGTCCGCCGACGTGGAGTTCGTCACCACCTTGCACGGGGACGAGCAGGTCGCCTTCCACGTACTGCTCCAGCCCCGCGGCGACCAGGCGGACCGCCTGCTGCGGGCCATCGACGACATCGCACTCGGCGAACTCGACGAGGCCACGCGTGAGCGGCAAACGCCGGAGGGGGATGCCGCCAAGGGCCCTGCGGAGCAGGCGCTGGACGTGTCCCTGACGGCCCTGCGGGCCGCGGGCAGCACCGCCGAGGGGCGGATGGTCGAGGACCACCCGCTGGACGCGCTGCGCAAGCTGGTGGAAGAGGTGGGCGCGGACGAGGTGATCGTGCTGACCGATCCGCACTACGTGGAGGAGTTCTTCCACCGGGACTGGGCGTCGCGGGCGCGGCACAAGGTGGGAGTGCCGGTGCTGAAGCTGTTCTCGCACAGCAAGGCGTAGGTGCCGAAGGGGGGTGCGGTGTGTCGACGGGAGCGGCTTCGTCGTGGCTCGTCGCGCAGTTCCCCGCGCCCCTACGGGTCGGCTGTTCTCGCGTCGGCTGTGAAGTGCCGCTGGTCGCGCCCGCGCGGCGGTGGCCGCAGATCGATACGGTCCCGCGCCCCCGGCAGGTCTGCCATGCGTCCCTTGCGGAGTGACCCGTGGTGCAGCACATAGGCTAGGGCTGCTTTCGCACGTCACCGTCTCTGGGAGAAACACATGGCACCCGGCCTTCCTTCCGCCATGGAGCGTCCGCACTTCATCGGGATCGGCGGCGCCGGGATGTCGGGGATCGCCAAGATCCTCGCCCAGCGCGGGGCCGAGGTGGCCGGGAGCGACGCCAGGGAGTCCGAGACCGCGGACGCGCTGCGGGCGCTCGGGGTGACCGTGCACATCGGGCACGCGGCCGGGCACCTCGCCGACGACGCCAGCTGCGTCGTCGTGTCGTCGGCGATCCGGAAGGACAACCCCGAGCTGGCCCGCGCGGCCGAGCTGGGCGTCCCGGTGGTGCACCGCTCCGACGCCCTCGCCGCCCTGATGGACGGGCTGCGGCCGATCGCGGTCGCGGGCACGCACGGCAAGACCACCACCACGTCCATGCTCGCGGTCTCCCTGACCGCGCTGGGCCGCGGCCCCTCGTACGCCATCGGCGGCGACCTCGACGTGCCCGGCTCCAACGCGCTGCACGGCGACGGCGAGATCTTCGTCGCCGAGGCGGACGAATCGGACCGCAGCTTCCACAAGTACGCGCCCGAGGTCGCCATCGTCCTCAACGTGGAGCTCGACCACCACGCGAACTACGCCTCGATGGACGAGATCCACGAGTCCTTCGAGACCTTCGCCGGCCGGATCGTGCCCGGCGGCACGCTGGTGGTCAACGCCGACCACGAGGGGGCGCGCGAGCTGACCCGGCGGGTGGCGGGGAAGGTCCGGACGGTGACGTACGGCGAGGCCGCGGACGCCGACGTCCGGGTGCTGTCCGTCGTACCGCAGGGCCTGAAGAGCGAGGTCACCGTCCTGCTGGAGGGGACCGAGCTGACGTTCACGGTGTCCGTGCCCGGTCGGCACTACGCGCACAACGCGGTCGCCGCGCTGGCCGCGGGCGTGGCCCTCGGGGTCCCCGCCGCCGAGCTCGCGCCCGCCCTGGCCGCGTACACCGGTGTGAAGCGGCGCCTGCAGCTCAAGGGCGAGGCGGCCGGCGTCCAGGTGATCGACTCCTACGCCCACCACCCGACCGAGATGACCGCCGACCTGGAGGCCATGCGTGCCGCGGGCGGGGACGCCCGGATCCTGGTCGTCTTCCAGCCGCACCTGTTCTCCCGGACCCAGGAGCTGGGCAAGGAGATGGGTGACGCGCTGGCGCTCGCGGACGCCTCGGTCGTCCTCGACATCTACCCGGCCCGCGAGGACCCGATCCCCGGGGTCACGAGCGAGCTGATCATCGAGGCGGCGCGGGCCGCGGGCGCCGACGTGACCGCCGTCCACGACAAGGACGAGGTCCCCACCGTGGTCGCGGGAATGACGAAGCCCGGTGATCTGGTTCTCACCATGGGCGCGGGTGACGTTACCGACCTGGGCCCGAGGATCCTGGAACGCCTGGCGAAGTGAGGGGCTGAGAGTCATGTCGTACGACGTCGAGAAGCCGGACGAGCAGTGGCGGGCGGAGCTGTCGCCGGCCGAGTACGCCGTGCTGCGTCAGGCGGCGACCGAGCCGGCCTTCAGGGGTGAGTACACCGACACCAAGACCAAGGGCGTGTACTCCTGTCGCGCCTGCGGTGCCGAGCTGTTCACCTCCGACACGAAGTTCGAGTCGCACTGCGGCTGGCCGAGCTTCTACGACCCGAAGGACACCGACGCGGTCGAACTGATCGAGGACCGCACGCACGGGATGGTGCGCACCGAGGTGCGCTGCGCGCGCTGCGGCTCGCATCTGGGGCACGTGTTCGAGGGTGAGGGGTATGCGACCCCGACCGACCAGCGGTACTGCATCAACTCGATCTCGCTGCGGCTGGCCGCGGACGAGAGCTGAGTCCGGCGCGCGTCGCTGCCCGGGCCCGCGGTGGCGGAGTTGCGCCCACCGCGGGCCCGCGGGCGGCTGGTGCCCGGATCGGCGCAGTTTGAGACTCTGTGAGGGTGTCGGGTGTCGCGCGATGGTTCCAGGGCCGTAGGGGATCCGCGTCCGCCGACGGCCCGGGCGGACCGGACGGACTCGCCGCGGGTGGCCCCGGCGCGCCGCTCAGGGCGTTGCGCACGGCCGCGGCCGGCATCGGCACCACCCTGGACGAGTCCACCACCTGTACGGAACTGACCCGGGCGGCGGTACGGCTGGCCGGCGGCTGCGCGGCCGTCATGCGGCGGGTCGGCGACACCGTCTCCGGCTACGAGTCGATGGCCGGCGACGCCGATCTGCTGCCCGACGCCCGCTGGGCCACCGCGGTCGCCTTGGACGCGGGCACGCCGGCGGCCGACAACTGGACGGACCCGTGGCTGGCCCGCCCGCTCGGCAGCCACACCCGCCCGGCCCTGTGCATGCCCCTGACCAGCGGCTCCGACCAGTACGGCGTCCTGGTCTGCGCCCGCGAGGGGGCGGTTTTCGCCCGCGCGGAGGCCGAACTCCTCGCGCTCCTCGCCGAACGCGCCGCCTCCCACATCCGGCACGCCCGCGAGTACGACCAGGTCAACCGCACCGCCGTTGACCTGCAACGCGCCCTGCTCTCCGAACCGGGCCGGCCGCACCCGAACCTGGACGTGTCGATCCGCTACCTCCCGGCCGGCGGGCGGGTCCTGGTCGGCGGCGACTGGTGCGAGACCGTACGGCTGCACTTCGGGCGCACGCTGCTCGTCGTCGGCGACGTGATGGGTCACGGCCTGGAGGCCGCCGTCGACATGAACGCGTACCGCTCCTCACTGCGGTACATCGCCTCCTCCGAGCTGCCGCCGCACCGGGTGCTGCGCCAGCTCGACGACATCGCCGCCACCGAGGCGGACCGCAGACCCGCCACCTGCCTGCTGGTACGCGTCGACCCCAGCCGCGGGCAGGTCACCCTGGCCAGCGCCGGCCATCTGCCGCCCGCGCTGATCACCGGCGAAGGCGACACCGCACTCCTGGAGGTCCCCGTCGGACCGCCGCTGGGCACCGGTTTCGGCGGCTACGAGTCGGCCACCCACCGGCTCGAACCCGACCAGGCGCTGGTGCTCTTCACCGACGGCCTGGTGGAACACCGCGGCGAGGACATCGACCGCTCCCTGCACCGCCTCGCCGAACTGCACTTCACCCCTGCCGCCGATGTCGACGGCCTGCTGGAGTCCATCCTCACGCGCCTCGACGCCCGGCATGCCGAGGACGACGTCGCGGTGCTGGCGGCGCGTCCGCACTCCCGGCAGGGCGGGTTCAGCTCCGTGGAGGAGGCGGAGGGCTGACAGCGCCCGGCGGGACGCTGCGGGAGGGGCCGCGCGACCGGCCACGACGGCGCCGCAGCCGGGGGAGGGCGGAGCGCGACCCGTCCGGCGAGGCGCTCAGGCACCGGTGCGGGCGCCCGCCGGCTTCCTCGGCAGCGTCAGGGTGAACACCGTGGTGCCGGTGCGGCCGCCCAGACCGATGGTCCCGCCGTGCGCCTCCACCAGCGCCCGGGCCACCGACAGGCCGAGCCCGCTGCCGCCGCGGTCCCGGCTGCGGGCCTTGTCGACGCGGTAGAAGCGGTCGAAGACCCGGGCGTGGTCGCCGGCCGGGATGCCGGGGCCGTGGTCCGCGACGCTCACCGACGCCGAGTCCGCGGTGACCGCGACCGCGACGCAGACCGGGGTGCCGCTCGGCGTGTGGACGGCCGCGTTGGTGAGGAGGTTGTCCAGCACCTGGCGGATCCGCACCGGATCGAGGCGGACCGGCACCGGTTCCGGGCCGGCGGTCACCGCCAGCGGGTGGTCGGCGTGGGCGGCGCGGAAGGCGTCGGCGGCCTCCCGGACCAGCTCCGTCAGGTCGGCCTGCTCCAGCCGCAGCGGGGTCTCCACCTCGGCCGCGTCGAGCCGGGCGAGCAGCAGCAGGTCGTCCAGGAGGATGCCCATCCGGGCCGCCTCGGCGCGCAGCCGGGCCAGGTGGCGCTCGCGCTCCCCGGGCTCGTTGGCGGCGGCGTACTGGAAGAGGTCCGCATAGCCGCGTACCGACATCAGCGGGGTACGCAGCTCGTGCGAGGCGTCCGCGACGAACCGGCGCAGCCGCTGCTCGGCCTCGGCGCGCACGGCCAGCGAGTGGTCGATGTGCTCCAGCATCGTGTTGAACGCGGTGCGCAGCTCCTCGACCTCGGGGCCGCCGCCCCGCTTCGCCGCCCGCAGCGGCAGCCGGGCCGCCGACTCCGTCAGGTTGTGCGAGGCGATGCCGTGCGCCGTGTGCGCCATGTCGCTCAGCGGTTCGAGACCGTGCCGCAGCAGTCGGCGGCCGAACACCACCAGCGCCAGCAGCGCCAGCCCGAAGGCGACCACCTGGACCGTCACCAGCCGCCGTACCGTGGCGTCGATGCTGTTCGTCGGCGCCCCGCTGACCAGCACCACCCCCGGCTCCACCTCGCAGCCGCGCAGCCGGTACTCGCCCTCGCCGGTCAGGTCCCGGGTGCGCAGCACCTCGGTGCCCGCGGCGATCTGCGCCTTCGCCACCGAGGTGAGCGGGGCGATGTCCGCGGGCAGGTCGCTGCTCTCCTCGGGCTTGCGCAGCACCGGGCTGCCGTCCGAGACGTCGTACACGGCGTAGTACCAGTGGTAGTACTTCTTGCCCTGAAGCGTGCCGTTCTGGGCGATGCTCTTGGACTGGGCGACCTGGGCCAGCCCCAGCTGGTCGTCCAGCTGGGCCGACAGGTAGTCGCGCATGTACATCGTCAGCGACGTGCCGACGACCGCGAACACCACCAGCGCCAGCGCGCCGAGCCCCAGCGCCAGCCGGGTGCCCAGCCGCATCGCCCGGTACGAGCACCGAAGCCGCGCGATCACTCCGCCGCCTGCTGCCGTATCACGTACCCGAAGCCGCGCACGGTGTGGATCAGCGGCTCCCCGCCGTCCTCGTCCATCTTCCGGCGCAGCCGGCTGACCACCAGCTCCACCACGTTCGAACGGCCGCCGAAGCCGTACTCCCACACGTGGTCGAGGATCTGCGCCTTGGTGAGCACGGTCGGCGACTTGCGTATCAGGTAGCGCAGCACCTCGAACTCGGTCGGGGTCAGCGAGAGCAGCCGGTCGCCGCGGCGGACCTCGCGGGTGTCCTCGTCCATCGTCAGGTCGGCGACCCGCAGCACCGAACGCTGGAAGCCGGGACCCGCGCTGCGCCGCAGGACCGTGCGCAGCCGGGCCATCAGCTCCTCTACCGCGAACGGCTTGACCAGGTAGTCGTCCCCGCCCCGGGTCAGCCCCGCGACCCGGTCGGCGACCCCGTCGCGGGCCGTGAGGAACACCACCGGCACCATCGTCCCGGAGTGCCGCAGCCGGTCGAGCACTCCGAAGCCGTCGAGGTCGGGCAGCATCAGGTCGAGCACGACGATGTCCGGCCGGAACTCGGCGGCCCGCGCCAGCGCGTCCTCGCCGGAATACGCGGTGACCGCGTCCCAGCCCTCGTACCGCGCGACCGTCGCGACCAGGTCGGCGATCGGCGGGTCGTCGTCCACGACGAGGAGTCGTACTTTTTCCACCCGCTCATACTGCGGTACGCGGCCCCGGACGCCAGACCCGTGCCCACACCGACGACACATCGATAACCAGTTGAAAGTCGTCCGACAGGAAAACGACAGCAGCCACGGGTGAAGCTCGACTCCCAGGACCCGATCAAGGAGCTGCCCACCCGTGACGACCGTCCCATCACCCCCTGCGCCCCCCACGGCGATACGCCCCAGGGTGGTGGCCCGCACGGGCCTGTACGCCGTGCTCGCCGTGAACGCGGCGGTGGTCGCCTGGTTCTTCGCCCAGGCGGGCTTCGCCTCCAACGCCCTGATCGTCATCGGCCGCTTCTTCGGTCTGTACGGCGCCCTCGTCATGGCCTTCCAGCTGGTGCTGGTGGCCCGGCTGCCCTGGCTGGACCGCCGGATCGGCATGGACCGGCTGACCTCCTGGCACCGCTGGACCGGCTTCGCCCTGCTCTGGACACTGCTCGCGCACGCCGTCTTCATCAGCTTCGGCTACGCCGACGGCGCGGGCGTCGGCCCGGTGAGCGAACTGGTCGACCTCGCGGAGACGACGGAAGGCGTGCTCCGGGCCGTGGTCGCGCTGGGCCTCGTCCTCGTGGTCGGCGCCGTCTCGGCCCGCTACGCCCGCCGCCGGCTCGCCTACGAGACCTGGCACTTCATCCACCTCTACACCTACGTGGCCGTGGTGCTGGCGTTCAGCCACCAGGTCGCGGTCGGTACGACCTTCACGGCGTCGTCCGCCGCGAAGACGTACTGGTACGCGGTGTGGGGCGTGGCGCTCGGCGCGGTGGCCCTGGGCCGTCTGGTGCTGCCGCTGTGGCGCAACCACCGCCACCGGTTCCGGGTCTCCGCCGTCGTCCCCGAGTCGGACGACGTCGTCTCGGTGTACGTCACCGGCCGCGACCTCGACCGGCTGGGCGCGCGGGCCGGCCAGTTCTTCCTGTGGCGGTTCCTCACCAGGGACCGCTGGTGGCAGGCGAACCCCTTCTCGCTCTCCGCCGCCCCGGACGGCCGCACCCTGCGCCTGACCGTCAAGGCCGCCGGCGACGGCAGCGCGGGCCTGCGCCACCTCAAGGTCGGCACCCGCGTCTTCGCCGAGGGCCCGTACGGCGCCTTCACCGCCCTGCACCGGCAGCGGACCGCGTCCCTGCTCATCGCGGGCGGCGTCGGCGTCACCCCGATCCGCGCGCTCCTGGAGGACCTCGAAGGCCACGCGGTCGTCGTCTACCGCGTCTCCGCCGACCGGGACGCCGTCCTCTACGACGAACTCCGCGACCTCGCCGTCACCAAGGGCGCCGAGCTGCACCTGGTCACCGGGCCGCCGGTGCCGGACAAGCTGGCGGCGCGCGAACTGGTACAGCTCGTGCCGGACATCGCCGACCGGGACGTCTTCCTGTGCGGGCCGCCGCCGATGATGAACGCCGTGCTGCGCACCCTGGGCGACCTGGGCGTGCCCACACCGCAGATCCACTTCGAGCGTTTCAGCCTGGCGGGATGAGAGAGACACCGTGAAGCGAGCCATACCAGTCGTCGCCCTGAGCATCGCGGGCCTGATCCCCGTCTGGCGCTACGAGCCGTCGATCGGCGGTACGACCACCACCAGCACGTCCACGGCCGAGGCCGCCCCGGGTTCCTCGGCCGCAGCCTCCTCGGGGACGGTGGTCAAGGGCACGACCGTCGACACCGACAAGGGCCCGGTCCAGGTCCAGGTGACGTTCTCCGGCGACAGGATCTCCGCCGTCACGATGCTCCAGCAGCCCGACCACCCGCAGACGGCGGCCGCCGTGCCGGTGCTGGTGTCGGAGACACTGAAGGCACAGGGCGCGGCCGTCGACACCGTCTCCGGGGCGACCATCACCAGTGACGCCTACAAGGAGTCCCTCCAGGCCGCGATCGACGCGAAGGGCTGAGCGGATGCGGCGGGTCGAACACGTCATGGGCTTCCCCGTGTCCCTGCGGACGGACGACGAGGGGGACTTCGCGGCGGCAGCGGACGCTGTGTTCGACTGGCTGCGCGCGGTCGACGAGCGGTTCAGCCCGTTCCGGCCGGACAGCGAGGTCCGCCGTCTCGACCGGGGCGAGATCGCCGAGGCCGAGGTGAGTCCGGACCTCGCCGAGGTGCTCGCGCTGTGCGAGGAGTACCGGCTGGCGACCGGGGGCGCGTTCGACGCGCGGCTGCCCGGGCGGGGCCTCGACCCGTGCGCCGTGGTCAAGGGCTGGTCGGTGCAGCGGGCCGCGGAACTGCTGTCGGCGGCCGGGGCGCGCCGGTTCGTGCTGAACGCCGGTGGTGACGTGGTCGCCGCCGGCGGGCCCTGGCGGGTGGGGGTACGGCACCCCGAGCACGCCGACCGGCTGTGCACGGTCCTCGAACTGACCGACGGGGCGGTCGCCACCTCCGCCCGCTACGAGCGCGGCGACCACATCGTCGACGGCCGCACCGGGCGCCCGGCGACCGGTCTGCTCAGCCTGACGGTCGTCGCCTCCGCACTGACCGAGGCGGACTCCGTGGCCACCGCCGCCTTCGCGATGGGCACCGAGGGCGTGGGGTGGGCGGCCGCGCGCCCCGGCTGCGAGGTGTTCGCCGTGGACGCGGGCCGGCAGGTCCTGCGGACGGCGGGCTTCCCGGTCGCGGGGGAGCCGTCGGCGGCCGTCCTCCCGGTCACAACAGGTCGATCAGGCCAGCCGTGAACTCGGCCGTCGTCGCCGAACCTCCCAGATCCGGGGTGCGCAGCCGGGTCGTGGACAGAGTGTGGTGATCGCGGCGGTGACGGCGGCCGCCGCCTCGGGGTGGCCGAGGTGGTCCGGCATCATCGCGGCGGACCGGATCGCATCGAGCGGGTCGGCCGTGCCGCGTCCGGCGGCGGGTGGCCCACCGGCCGGCGCTCGACCATGCGCGGGCGGTCTCCGCGCGTGCGGTCCTGGACATCGTGCGGACCCGGCACGCCTACCGGCACGCCGACGCCGACTTAGGGTGCGGCTACTACCACTGGTTCTTCCTGACCGCGGGCAACGGCATCCCCGAGCACCTGATCGGCGGCGACCCCGAGTTCTGGATCCGGGCCCGGACGGGTGCCCGGCACCACGGCGGCACCCCGTTCGACCCGGACGCCCAGGCCGAGTACGTGCGCTGCTTCTCCGAGGAGTTCCCGCACCCGGTCGTTCTCCCGCGCCCGGTGCCCGAGCCGACGCCGACCATCGGCAGCGTCAACTGCCAGGTTCCGTAGCCGAAGACGCGGGCCGACAGGTCCATCACCCAGAGGGCGAAGGGGGGTTTGTCGACGGTGATGAAGCTGCCGGCGTCCAGGGCCCCGAAGAAGAACGCCTCCCAGCTCCTGGTGGCGGAGTGGACCGCCGCGTCGTAGAAGGAGTTGCCGGTGATCGGGGTGAGGTTCCAGGCGTACGGGGCGGTGGCCAGGAGCAGGATCGCCCACAGGGCCGGGCGGGCCCACCGCGGGTCCTCGGGGGCGCCCGGTAACAGCCCTCCGGCACGGTCATGACGCGTACTCCATGGGCTCGACGAGGGTGGCTGCCCCGGCGGGCGGGGCCGTGACGTTCCGGGGGACGGTGGTGCGGCGGGGTACGGCGTTGCCGCGGGTGCGGCCGGTGCGGGTGGCCCGGAGCGTGCGGGCCACGCTCATGAGGTCGCCGGCCACGATCTCGGCCGACCGGCGCCGGACGCCGCCCGCGTTCGTTTCGTTCATGGCCATGACGATCGGGGCGCTGTCTGGGGCGGTCCTCAGCCCGCACTGAGCGGGGATTGAGAACCAGGGAACTCACAGGTGGCGCACCGTGGACGACGGTCAGGTCACAAACTGAAGAGGATCAGTCAGCTGCCAAAGTGCTGAAACACTTCCGGTTTAGACTCTGGGCGAACAGCCTGCGCCACGGCGACCGTGGTCGATAACTGGGCACTTTCTGGCAAACCCGAAGGGTATTCGGCGTTTTGATACGGATAGATTCAGTCACCAAGCGGTACCCGGACGGTACGGTCGCCGTCGACCGGCTCTCCCTGGAGATACCGGACCGCTCGATCACCGTCTTCGTCGGCCCCTCGGGCTGCGGCAAGACCACGACCCTGCGGATGATCAACCGGATGGTGGAGCCCACCGAGGGCCGCATCCTCCTCGACGGCGCCGACATCCACGCGCAGCCGGTCAACACCCTTCGCCGGTCGATGGGTTACGTCATCCAGAACGCCGGTCTATTCCAGCACCGCACCATCATCGACAACATCGCCACCGTGCCGCGGCTGCTGGGCTGGACCAAGCAGAAGGCGCGGGCCCGCGCGGCCGAGCTGATGGAGCGGGTGGGCCTGGACTCGGCGCTCGCCAAGCGGTACCCGTACCAGCTCTCCGGCGGCCAGCAGCAGCGCGTCGGCGTGGCCCGGGCGCTCGCGGCCGACCCGCCGGTGCTGCTGATGGACGAGCCGTTCTCCGCCGTCGATCCCGTGGTCCGCAAGGGGCTCCAGGACGAACTCCTGCGGATCCAGGACGAGTTGGGCAAGACCATCGTCTTCGTCACCCATGACATCGACGAGGCGATCAAGCTCGGCACGATGGTCGCCGTGATGCGCACCGGCGGCCACCTCGCCCAGTACGCCCCGCCGGCCGAGCTGCTCACCGACCCCGCGGACGCCTTCGTCGAGGACTTCCTCGGTGCCGACCGGGGCATCCGGAGGCTCTCCTTCTTCCCGTCCGCGGACCTCGAACTGCAGACCGCGCCGATCGTCGCGATCGACGCCGACGCCACCCGGCTCGGCGCCCGCGCCACGGCCGACGCGCCCTACCTCCTCGTGACGGACCTGGACGGCAGGCCGCTCGGCTGGGGCGAGCCGCGGACCCTCACCGCGGGATCGATCCGCCCGGAGCAACTGGTCCCCTACGGGCGGCCCTTCGTCCCCGGCCGGGACTCGCTGCGCGCCGCCCTCGACGGTTCCGTCCTCTCGCCGACCGGCTGGGCCGTGGCCGTGGACGGCGAGGGGCGCGCGGTCGGCGTCGTCTCCCAGCAGGTCATCGGCGCCGCGATCCGCACCGCCCACGCCGAGGGCCGCGACGACGCGAAGGTCGGGGGATGAGCGGCTTTTTCGACATCCCGAGCGACCTCCAGAACACCTACTTCGGGCTGATCGGCCTGCACCTGCGAGAGGCCCTCCTCCCGGTGCTGGCCGGCCTGCTGGTGTCCCTGCCCATCGCCCAGCTCTGCGTGCGCTTCCGCTGGTTGTACCCGCCGGTGCTGGGCGTGACCACGATCCTGTACGCCATTCCCTCGCTGGCCTTCTTCGTGGTCCTCATCGACTACACGGGCCAGACCGAGACGACGGTGATGATCCCGCTCGCCGTGTACAGCCTGGTGGTCCTGGTCCCGGCCATCGTGGAAGGCGTCCGCTCGGTCCCGGCGGAGACCCTGGCCGCCGCGACCGCGATGGGCCTCGGCCCGGTGCGCCGTTACTTCCAGGTGCAGTTGCCGATCGCCGTCCCCGCCATCATCGCGGGCCTGCGGGTGGCGACCGTCTCCAGCATCTCCCTGGTCAGCGTCGGCATGCTGATCGGCAACCAGGGCGCGCTCGGCAACCTGCTCAACGACGCGAACATCTACCACCGCCCGGAACTGGCGGTGAACTCGGTCGTGACCACCGCCGTGCTGGCCATCCTGGCCGACGCCGTCCTCGTCCTCGTACGCCGTGTGCTGACGCCCTGGATGCCGAAGGAGAGCGCCCGGTGAACGTCCTCAACTTCGTCCACGCATTCTTCAGCGACAGCTCCCACTGGCACGGTTACGACGGCATCCCCACCCGGCTCTGGGAACACGTCCAGTACTCGCTGGAGGCGCTGGCCTACGCGGCGGTCATCGGCCTGCCCGTCGGCCTGATCACCGGTCACTACGGGCGCGGCGGCAACACCCTCGCCCTGATCGCCACGGCCGGCCGGGCACTGCCCAGCTTCGGCCTGCTGGTCCTGATGTTCATCTGGCTCGGCTTCGGCATGCTGCCGGTGATGATCCCGCTGGTGATCCTCGCGGTGCCGCCGATCCTGGTCACGACGTACGAGGCGATGCGCTCGGTCGACCCGTCCCCGGTGGACGCGGCACGGGGCATGGGCATGCCGGAGTCACGCGTCCTCTTCCAGGTCGAACTCCCGGTCGCCCTTCCGCTGATCCTCAGCGGCCTGCGCTCGGCCGCCATCCAGATCGTCTCGACGGCGACGATCGCGGCCTACGTCAGCCTCGGCGGCCTCGGCCGCTACATCATCGACGGCCTCTACCAGAAGAACTACGAGAAGGTCGTGGGCGGCGCCACCCTGGTGGCGGCGATGGCCCTGGCGACGCTGGGGATCTTCTGGGCCATAGCCCGAGTGACGGTTTCTCCCGGAGTACGCAGGGGATAGCGCCCCGTCAGGGGCGCTGGGGGTCCCCCCGGCCGAAGGCCGGGGGGAGGAACCGCGCGACCGGCCACATCCGGTCCGCAGTTCCCCGCCCACCGCGCTACCCCCCACTGCGCGCCAGCGCCAGTTCCAGCACAACGAGCAGCGCATCCCGCACCGAACCCCGTTCCCGCGCGTCGAAGACGACCAGCGGCGTGCCTTCGGCGACGTCCAGCGCCCACCGCACCTCGTCCAGCGTGTGCTCGACGCGGCCGTCGAACGCGTTGATCGCGACGGCGAACGGGATTCCCTTGTGCTCGAAGTAGTCGACCGCCGCGTAGCAGTCGTCGAGGCGACGCGTGTCAACGATGACGAGCCCGCCGAGCGCGCCCTCCACGATGTCGTCCCACATGAAGCCGAACCGTTCCTGCCCGGGCGTGCCGAACAGGTACAGCTTCAGCGTGGGGTCGATGGTGATGCAGCCGAAGTCCATCGCCACGGTCGTGGTCGTCTTGCGCGGGGTGAGCGAGAGGTCGTCCACGCCCGCCGCGACCTCGGTGATCGACGCCTCGGTGGTCAGTGGCTCGATCTCCGAGATCGAGCCGACGGCGGTGGTCTTGCCCACGCCGAAACCGCCCGCGATGACCATCTTCACCGGCAGCGGCGGCCGTACGGCCGTACGCCCGGTGCCCCGGGTCAGCGAGTCAGTCGGTGTCACGGAGTACCCCTCGGGAGTCGGGGATGGCCCGCAGGCCATCGATAACCCTGCGCAGGACGGACGAGTCGTGGGTGGCCTCGAAGTCGGGCACGTGCACCGTCAGCTGCCCGGCCTCGCGCAGGTCTTCGGCCAGCACCCGGACGACGTTCAGGTGCAGCCGCAGCCGGGCCGCCAGTTCCGCGAGCGACTGCGGAATCCGGCACGCCGCGATGATGTCGTGCTGCTCGAAGGAGAGCCGGTCCAGCACGGCGAGACCGGCGGCGGTGGCCACCACCTGGGTCTCGACGGGCATCGCCGGTCCGGAGGCGCTGTCCGCCACCCGGCCGGCGGTGACCAGGAACGGCCGTACGGCCGGGGCGGGGCCGACCGGGTCCGGGCCCGGAGGCGGGTCCGCCATGGCTGTGTCTTCCTCTCTCGGCCTTCTCGGCTGTGCCGACCGGCGATGCCGGTCAGCGCGTCTGTGGGACGCCGACGCTGTTCTTCAGTTCCAGGACGAGCTGCGGACTGAGCGCCGCACCCGCGCGGTTGGCGAACAGCGTCATCTCGTAGGCGATGTTGCCGAGCTTGGCCTCCTTGTCGGCGACCACGCCGAGCACGGCGCCGCTGCCGATCGCGGAGACGATGACATGGCCGCCCTCCAGGTCGATGATGACCTTGTTGAGGCCGCCCAGGCCGTAGTTGCCGGACGCGCCGGCGGCCAGGCTGGTGATGCCGGAGACGATCGCGGCCAGCCGCTCGGAGTGGGCGCGCTCACGCAGCTCCGAGACCGCGATCAGCAGACCGTCGGAGGACACGGCGATCGCGTCGACCACGCCGGCGGTCTCGGTGGCGAAGCGGTTCAGCAGCCAGGTGAAGTCGGCTGCGGCCGCCTGCAGGTCGGTCGGCGTGACGCCGCCCGTCGGGGTGTCACCTGTCGACGTGCTCACTGCTCGGCTCCTTCCGGAAGGTGGTTCTGGTCCTGCGGGGGGTTCAGGGGGTCGATGCGTGGGGCGGGCCGTTCGTGACTACCGGTGTCGCCCTCGCGCCGGGCACGTTCCACCGCCGCCTCGAACTCGTCCAGCGCGTCCCGTTCGGCCTCGGCGTCGCGGGTGCGCGGTGGCTGGGCGAGGGTCTGGGTGGCGCCGACGGTGGTCCGCAGGGTGGCGCCGCGCACCCGGCGGCGCAGCGGGCGGGGCCCGTCTGCGGAGTCGGAGTCGGCGTCCGCGTCGGCGTCGGCCGGGGGTTCGCCGGAGCGCGCGGCCGGGATCAGCGGGGGCTGCGGCGTCGCGGGCTCGGGGGCGGACTCTCGGCGCGGCAGCCGACGGGGGAGCGGGCTCTCCTGCTCGGCCCAGGAGGGCACCGTGACGGCGGGGGTCGGGCCGGTCGGTTCGGCCGCCGCCGCGGGCGCTGCCGGGATGGCCGGGGCCGTCGGTGCCATCGGTGCCGCCGGTACGGCCGGCTCGGTGGCGAACGGGGTGCCGGAGGAGTCCGCCACCGCGCTCATCGTCAGCAACAGGCGGGCGGGCAGCGTCACCTCGGCGGTGACACCGCCGCCCGGGGTCCGGGTCAGCTCGACGCCGATCTCCCAGCGCCGGGCCAGGGCGCCCACCACGAAGAGACCGAGCACCTTGGTCGGCACCAGGTCGAGGCGCTCGCGGCGGATCAGCCGCTGGTTCTCCTCGGCCAGCCGCTCGGCGCTCATGCCGAGGCCGTGGTCGGTGACAACGATGTGTGCGCCCGCGTCGCTGGAGCGGACGGTCACCTCCACGGGGCTGCCGGCCGGCGAGAACGACACCGCGTTCTCCAGGAGTTCGGCCACCATCAGCGTGAGGTCGCCGATGATGTCCGGCTCGATCATGGCCTCCGTGCCGGCGTACAGCCGTACCCGCTGGTAGCCCTCGATCTGGCCGAGCGCGGCCCGGACGACGTTGGACACCGGGGTCGGGCCCCCGGCCAGCACGGTCTCGCGGATGCCGGCCAGCAGCATCAGGCTGTCGGCGTTGCGGCGCAGGCGGACGGCGATGTGGTCGATGGAGTAGAGGCGTTCGAGGAGGGCCGGGTCGGTCTCGGCCCGCTCCACCGCGTCGATGAAGGCGAGCTGGCGGGTGGTCAGGTTGCTGACGCGGCGGCCGACGTTGCCGAACATCTCGGCGGTGTTGCGGCGGCTGAGCACCTGCCGTTCGAGCAGGGCCGCGGCCGTGGTCTGCACCTGGTTGAACGCCTCGGCCAGGTCGCCGATCTCGTCGCGGGCGGTGACCGGCATGTCCCGCAGCCGGGGCGGGCCGGAGTCCTCGGCGTCGTCGTCGGCGACGCGGGCGAGTTCGCGGCCCGCCACCTCGGCGACCTCGTGCGCGACCCCGGTCAGGGCCTGCACCGGGCGGATCACCGAGCGGCGGACCAGCGCCGCGAGGGTGATCCAGAGGACGAAGCCGAGCAGCGAGAGGGTCAGCAGCAGACCCGCGCGCTGCTTGGCCGAGGTGGCGGCGGTGTCGGCGCGGTCGGCGATCTGGCCGATGAGCGAGGTGGTGATGGTCAACCGGGCGGCGGCCTGCTGGAGGTAGGCCGGGTAGTCGGTGAGCGCTTCCTTGACGGCCTGCCGGATCTGGTCCTGGTCGCCGGACTGCAGCTTGGTCGGGTCGATCTGCAGCTCGGCGAAGGACTCGGCGATGGTGCTCTGGGCCTTGGTGTGCTCGACGTCGGCCAGCTGCCGCGCCTGGCCCTCGGTGGCGAACCGGCTGAACCGGTCGGCCTGGTGCTGGTAGAGGTCGTAGGCGCCGACCGCGTTGGTGAACTCGATCAGGGCGTTGGTGTCACCGGTCGTCGCCGCGAGCACGTTGGTCTCGAAGGCGCCGTGGGCGGCGTCCGCGCGCAGCAGCGAGTCCAGCAGGTTGCCGGTGAAGGTGGCGGCGAGGTTGGCGTCGCGGTCCAGGCCGAGGCCGTCGATCAGGTCGTTGGACGCGTTGGTGTAGGCCGGGTCGATGTTGTCGGCGGGCAGATAGGACTGCTCGACGGAGTCCCGGAGGCTGGACAGCCCCTCGACCTGCTGCAGCGCGGCCGCCTCGGTGTCCGGCAGCCGGTCGCCGAAGGTGTCACGCACCTTCACGACAAGGGTGTCCACCGTCTTCTGGGCCGCACGGTAGGCGGCCGCGGAGGGGGTGGAGTAGCCGGACTCGTAGCGCGCGGAGAGCAGGATCGCCTGCTGGTGCTCCGCTTCGACGCTCTCCACGAGGCGTGCCACCTGTGCGCTGTCCCGGACCGTCCGCGCGGCGTCCTCCGCGCTGGTGGACTGCTCCAGCAGGTCGGTGAAGACGTACGCCAGCAGTACGGCGATGACGGCCAGCGGGACACCGACCAGCAGGTTGAGCTTGCGCCGGAAGGGCCAACGGTCGGCGAAACCCCGTATCCCGCCCCGCGCCTGGGCGGGCCGGACGGGCGCGTCCACCTGGTTCGTGGACACCGGGCCTCCTTCATGAGGGTGTCTGGTCTGGGGGGCGTCTTCACCCCGAGCTGTTGCGGAACGACACCGAGTAGCGGGCCCCGTGCACCGCTGTGACCGATATCAACTGCCGTGAGACTACAGCGTTCTTGAAGCTCGATTCCGCTTGCTCTTTATCAAGAATCCGTTACAAAGAGACCGCTCTCCGTCCACAACTGGCCACGGATTGAAGCCAATCGGTGACCCGGAGACACTTGACTCACCGAGAACCGGCTGGATTGGATCGTCTGGAGTGGTTCGCAACAGCCCCGTGGCGCAGCAGCTCCCGCGTGGTACGCAACACCCCCACCCTTCCCACAGCTCCCGGAACGGCAACCGTGACTTCCAACACCCTTTCCAGCAGGTCAATCCGGACATACCGAGGCGTGGCGGCCGTCGCGCTCGCCGCGACGACGGCCCTGCTGGCGGGCTGTTCCTCCTCCTCCGACAACAGCAAGTCCGACCCGCTGTCGGACAGCAAGGCGAGCGGGGACACCGTTGTCGTCGGCGCCAACAACTTCGCAGAGAGCAACCTGATCGCCGACATCTACGGCGAGGCACTCAAGGCCAAGGGCGTCAAGGTCACTTACAAGCCGAACATCGGCAGTCGTGAGACGACCTACGGACTGCTCAAGAACGGGTCGATATCGGTCCTGCCCGAGTACAACGGCGCCCTGCTCGCCTACCTCGACCCGAAGGCCGCCCCGAAGACCGTCGAGGCGACCACCTCGGCCATCGAGGCCAAGCTGGACTCCAAGCTGACGCTGCTGAACCCGGCGGACGCACAGGACAAGGACACGGTGACGCTCAACGCGGCCACCGCCGCCAAGTACAACCTCACCGAGAAGTCCTCCATAGCCGACCTCAAGAACATCGCCAAGGACCTGGTCATCGGCGCCTCGCCGGAGTTCCAGACCCGCCAGCAGGGCCTGGTCGGCCTGAAGGACGTCTACGGCCTGGAGTTCAAGTCCTTCAAGGCGCTCGACGCGGGCGGCGCGCTCACCGAGGCCGCCCTGAAGAAGAACGCGGTGCAGGCCGGCGACATCTTCAGCACGGACCCGACCATCACCAAGGAGAAGTTCGTCGTCCTCCAGGACCCGGAGAACCTCTTCGGCTTCGAGAACGTCCAGCCCCTCGTATACAAGAGCGCCCTGAACCAGACGGCCACCGACGCCCTCAACGCCGTCTCCGCCAAGCTGGACACCGCGACCCTGCTGGACCTGGACACCCAGGTGCAGTCGGGCAACAAGGACCCGCTGGACGTCGCCCAGGCCTGGCTGAAGAAGGTCGGCCTCAGCAGCTGACCCGTGCCCGACCTGCCGCGGATCCTCCCTGGACCTTCCTTGGACCGTGTCGTGCTCGACGGCAGCGGCCTCGGCCTGACCGGACTCGTCCGGCTGGCCGACGCCGTTGCCGTTCCCGTCGTACCGCCCGAGGCGCTCGACCGGGTCCGCCGGGCCCACGAGAGCGCGGGGCGCCTCGCGGCACGGGGGCGCTGGTACGGCCGCGGCACCGGGGTGGGCGCCCACCGCTCCGTCACCGTCGACGCGTCCGACGCGGCCGGCCACACCGTGCGCCTGCTGCGCAGCCACGCCGGCGGCGCCGGCCCGCTGCTGCCGGCCCGCCGGGCCCGCGCGCTGCTGGCCGTCCGGGCCAACCAGCTGCTGGCCGCGGGCTCCGGCATCCACCCCTCCTTCGTCACCGGGCTGACCGAGGCGCTCCGCCTCGGCGTGCACCCCGCGATCAACGAGTACGGCGGGGTCGGCACCGGCGACCTCACCGCCCTGGCGCAGACCGGCCTCACCCTGATCGGCGAACGCCCCTGGCTCACGGCGTCCCCCGACGCCGAACTGCCCGCCCCGCTCACCCTCCGGCCCGGCGACTCGCTCGCCCTCCTCAGCAGCAACGCCCTCGCCCTGGGCCGGGCCGCCCTGGCCTGCCACGACCTGGACGTACTGCTCCGGGCCACGCACGCGGTGGCCGCCCTCTCACTGGCCGCCGTGTCCGGCTCCGCGGAGGCGTACGCCCCCGAGGTGCACGCCCTGCGCCCCTACCCCGGCCCGGCCAGGGCGGCGGCCGAGGTACGACGCCTCCTCGCGATCCCCGGTCACCCGGTCACCACCGGCCGCCGCATCCAGGACCCCTACGGCTTCCGCGCCTTCCCCCAGGTCCACGGCGCGGCCCTGGAGGCCGCCGACCGGCTCCGCCACGTGATCGAGACGGAGATCAACTGCCCCACCGAGAACCCGGTGCTGGCCCCCGACGGAAACGTCTACCACCACGGCGGCTTCTTCGCGGCCCCGCTCGCCCTGGCCCTGGACGGCCTCGACCTGGCCCTCCTGCAGACCGCCCAGCTCTCCGCGGCCCGCCTCCAGGCCCTCACCCGCGCCGACCTCACGGGTCTGCCCGCCTTCCTGGCCGCGGGCCCGGCCGGCAGCTCCGGCACGATGATCCTGGAGTACACCGCCAACTCGGCGCTGGCGGAGCTCCGTTCCAGCGCGGCCCCGGCATCGGCGGGCCACGCCGTCCTCTCCCACGGCCTGGAGGAGGCCGCGAGCTTCGCGGACCAGGCGGCGAAACAGGCGGAACGGGCGGCCGAGGCCTTCCCCGTGGTACTGGCCTGCGAACTGGTCGCGGCGGTACGGGCACTGCGACTGGGCCCCGTCGAACCTGCGGTGCCCGCCTTCAGACTGGCGGCAGCGGCCCTGCCGGTGGACATGGAGGACCGCACCCTGACCGGAGACGTGACGACGGCGATGGAGCTGCTGCCCCTCCTGGCCGACGTGTGAAAGGCAACCGGGGGCGACGCTGGGCGTGGCGGTTCCGGGCAGTGCCTGTCCGGACGGCTCCGCGGCGACGGCCTGCGCCGTGGCCGTGGCCCTCACCCTGCTCTGCGGGGCCACGAGCCGGCGGATGTGAGCCGCCCCCTCCCGCCGGCTCCGGCTCCGGCCCCGGTGCGGTCAGAGGTCGAACTCGTGCGGCGGCAGGTCCAGCGTGTAGCACGCCTCACGGACCACGGCCTGCTCGGTCTTGTCGAAGTCGCCGTCGGCGCCGCCGATCACGATGCCGATCTGGATGACGGCCCGCGCCTCGGCCGGCTTCTTCTTGGCCTTGGCGACCTCCTGGAGCACACTCACCTTGCCGAAGGCGAAGTCGGCGGTCAGTTTGTCGAGGTTCTCCTCGAAGCGGCGGCGCAGGTCGTCCGCCGGGAAGTTCTGCAACACCTCGTTGGTGGCGATGAGCTGGGCGACCCGCTGGCGCTCGGCCGGGTCGATGGTGCCGTCGGCGGCGGCCACGAGCGCGCACATCGCCATGCTCGCGTCCCGGAACGCCCCGCTCTTCAGGTCGTTCTTCTTCGCCACCAGCTGGGTCTGCATCTGCGTCGCGGAATCCTTGATGCGGTCCCACAGGGCCATGCGCACTCAACTCCTCGGTCGGTAACCGGCCTGCTTGTCAAAAAATTACTTCTACAACACCGTAGAAACTTGCGCGGCGGCCGAGAAGTTCCCGCGCCCTAAACTGTCTCTCCGGCCCGGTGGACAGAGCGCGGTGGACAGGAGGACCACGACGGTGGCGACGGTGCCCGGCAGCGGCTACGAGGACCCCACCGCGGACGTGCTCACGGAGGCGGCCGCGGCCTTCGGGCTGCTCGCCTCGCCCGCCCGGCTGCACATCGTCTGGGCGCTGGCCCAGGGCGAGAGCGATGTCACCGGCCTCGCCGAGCGGGTCGGCGGCGCACTCCCCGCCGTCAGCCAGCACCTCACCAAACTGAAGCTGGCCGGCCTCGTCCGCTCCCGCCGGGAGGGCCGCCGCCAGGTGTACCTGGTCGACGACCCCGACGTCGTCGACGTCGTACGCCTGCTCGTCGGCCGCCTCACCGCCCGCTCCCCGGGCGCCGAACTCCCGGCGCCCCGACGGCTCCATGGCCTCTGAGGGCGAGGCGGCCACCTCGCTGCAGGTGCTGCGCCGGCTGGACACGGGACCGCGCGGGCTGACCGAGGCCGAGGCCGCGGCCCGGCTCGCCGAACTCGGCGAGAACTCCCCGCCCCTGCCGCACACCGCCTCCTGGCCGCTGCGCTGCTTCCGTGCCCTGCGCGACCCCTTCACCGCCGTCCTCCTCACCCTCGGCCTGGTCTCCGCCCTCGTCGCCTCCTGGGGCACGGCCGTCGTGATCCTCGCGCTGGTCGCCGTCAGCTGCGGACTGCGCGCCGCGGGCGAACACCGCGCCGACCGCTCGCTGGCCGGCCTGCGTGAACTCGTCGCCGGCACCGCCACCGTGCTGCGCCGGGCCGGCCCGGACGCGGAGCCGCGGGCGCGGGAGGTCCCGGTCGCCGAACTGGTCCCGGGCGACGTCGTCCGACTCGGCCCCGGCGACCTGGTCCCGGCCGACGTACGGCTGCTGCGCGCCCGCGGGCTGACCGTGCACCAGGCCGTGCTCACCGGCGAGTCCGCGCCGGTCGCCAAGGCCGCCGCCGACGTCCCCGCCGCGGCGGGCCCAGGGCCCTTCCAGGAGCCCTACCTCTGTTTCCAGGGCAGCGGGGTCGCCTCGGGCAGTGCCACCGCGGTGGTCGTGGAGACGGGGGAGCGGACCCGGTTCGCCGCCGCGCAGGGCGTCGCGGGCGGGCGACGGGAGGCGAGCGCCTTCGACCGGTCCGTGCACGGCATCTCCTGGGTGCTCATCCGGTTCATGCTGCTCACCCCACCGCTGGTCCTCATGGCGAACGCCGCCCTGCGCGGCCGCGGGCTGGAGACGCTGCCCTTCGCGGTCGCGGTCGCCGTCGGGCTCACCCCCGAGATGCTCCCGGTGATCGTCACCACCTGCCTGGCCCGGGGCGCCGCGCTGCTGGCCCGCGCGCACCGGGTCGTGGTACGGCGGCTGCCGGCGCTGCACGACCTGGGCGCGGTCGACGTGCTCTGCCTCGACAAGACCGGCACCCTCACCCAGGACCGGCCCGTCGTGGCACGCGCCCTCGGACCCGACGGCGCCGACGACCCCGAAGTGCTGCGCTGGGCGGCCGTCGGCGCCTGGTGGACCCTGCAGCTCGCCGAACTGCCCGCACCCGACGCCCTCGACGAGGCCCTGCTCACGGCCGCCGGGCCGGTGGGAGAGGAGTACGACGGCATCGGCGCCGTGCCCTTCGACCCCGGGCGGCGCATCGCCACCGCCGTCGTCGCCGGCCCGCCCGGCACCCGGATCCTCGTCACCAAGGGGGCCGCCGAGGACGTACTGGACCGCTGCGACCTCGACGCCGCCGAACGCGAGCGCCTCCTCGCCCTCGCAGCCCGAGAGGCCGGCGCCGGGCTGCGGGTCCTCGGTGTCGCCACCGCCCGCCGCCCGGCCCGCACCCGCCCCGGCACGGCCGCCGACGAGCACGGCCTCACCTTCCGCGGCCTGGTCACCTTCCGCGACGCCCTGGCGCCGGGCGCCGCCCAGGCCCTGCGCGGCCTCGCCGCTCTCGGTGTCACCGTCCGCGTCCTCACCGGCGACCATCCGGCGACCGCGGCCCGCGCCTGCCGGGACCTCGGCCTGGCGGCGGGGCCGGTGGCCGTGGCCGGTGATCCCCTCGACCACGACGCGATGGTCGTCGCCCGCTGCACCCCCGAGGACAAGGCCCGGATCGTCGCGGGGCTGCGGGCCGCCGGGCACACCGTCGGGTTCCTCGGGGACGGCGTCAACGACGTTCCCGCCCTGCGCGCGGCCGACGTCGGGATCGCGCCCCGCACCGCGGTGGACCTGGCCCGCGAGACCGCCGACGTGGTGCTGGCCGAGAAGGATCTCGGCGCGATCGGGCACGCCGTCACCGCGGGCCGGCACAGCAGCGCCAACATCGCCTCCTATCTCCGGGTCACGCTCTCCTCCAACCTCGGCAACGTCATCGCGATGCTCGCCGCCGGCCTGCTCCTGCCCTTCCTGCCGATGCTCCCGGTCCAGGTGCTGGCCCAGAACCTCTGCTTCGACGCCGCCCAGCTCGCCTTCGCCTACGACCGGCCCGGACCGGCGGCACTGCGGCACCCGACCGTGCTGCGGCCGCGTGCCTTCCTGCGGTTCATCACCGGCTTCGGGGTGCTCAACGCGGTCGCAGACCTGGCCACCTTCGGCGTCCTCGCGCTCGCCCTGCGCGGTCCCGACGCCCTCGACGACGAGGCCGTCTTCCACTCCGCCTGGTTCACCGAGAACCTGCTCACCCAGGCCCTGGTGATGTTCGTGCTGCGCGGCGGCACCCGTTTCGGGCCCGTCGGCCGGGCCGCCGCCGTCCTCGCCGCCGTCGGTCTGCTCCTGCCGCCCGGCCCCTTGGGCGCGGCCCTGGGCGTGACCGGTCTGCCGCCCGCCTACTATGTGCTGCTCGCGGCCGTCCTCGGGCTGTACGCCCTCGCACTGCGGGCGGTGCGGGCACGCCACGGCCGGCGGTAGCGATCACGGGCCGGGTCCGGGGAGCGTTTGCTCCTCCTGGTTGTACAGTTGCGCAATGTAGCAATCGTCGCTGCCCGGCCGGGCGCATGCAGCGTCCTCCGTCGGCTCGGAAAAACGTGAGAAAGGGAGGGGGCGGTCATGCTCCGCAACGGACTCGAACCCTGGCATCTGCTGATCGTCGCGATCGTCTTCATCGTGCTCTTCGGCTCCCGGAAGCTGCCTGACACCGCCCGGGCCCTGGGCAAGTCGATGCGCATCCTGAAGAGCGAGGCGAAGGCCATGAAGACCGACGACACGGCCGCGGCGGCGCCGGTGGAGCCGACGTCGGTACAGATGGCGGCGGAGCCGGCCCAGGCCACCGTGCAGCCGGAGCCCAGGAAGGCCGGCGAGCCGACCGCCTCCCCGAGCTGACCCCGCCCCGGCGTCAGTCCTCGTCCCCCTCGAAGAAGTCGCCGATCTCGTCGACCACCTCGGCCGCCACCATTCCACCGACCACCCCGAGCGCGAGGCCCGCCGCACCGGCGGCGACCGCCGTGCCGAGGCCCGGTCCGGAACGGTGGTGGCCCTCGTGCCGCTCGCCGTGGCCGTATGCCGCGTGGGCGTCGTAGGCCTCCCGGTGGGCGAGCAGCCGGCGGATCCAGCCGTCGACCTCGCTGCTCCAGTCGAGGGCGTGGGCGTCCTCGTGGCGGACCGTGAAGCGGGTCAGCGCGTCGTGCCCGGCGGAGAACGGGCCACCGCGCTTGTCCGCCTCCAGGACCACCTCCAGGCCGGCGGGGGAGGCGAGGAAGGTCAGCTCGATCTCGTTGACCGCGTGCGCGTACTGCGGTGCCGGGGTCAGCTCCACCTCCTGGTAGAACGGCAGCTGCTGGCCGGTGCCGCCGATCCGGCCGTACTCCAGATCCGCCGATCGGAAGCCGAAGCCCAGCCCGCCGAGGGCCTCCAGGACCGCTTCCTGGACGGGCAGCGGCCGCACGGCGAGCGGGTCCAGATCGCCCTTGTCCCGGGCCCCGGCCACCCCGACCTCCGTGCGCACCCCGAGCACGATGCCCAGCGGCTGGCCGTACAGCTCGGTGACCGGGGTCTCCCACGGCACCGGCACGCCGAACGGCACCTCCCGCTCCTCCTGCGCACCGAGCCGGAAGCCGCCGCCCACGGTGAACCGCTCGAAGACGACCGCGCCCTCGCTCTCCCCTTCCTCGTGCTCCGCCTCCACGCGCGCGAGCAGTTCGAGGCCGACGTGCTCGACGTCCACCGCCGCCGAGCCGCCCTTCAGCCACACCCGCCCCGACAACACCCCGCCGGGCACCACCGCGCCACCGTCGAGCACCGTGTCCACCGAGGGACCGCCGACCCCGATCGCCCCCAGCAGCCGTTTGAACACCATGAAGCCGCCGCTCCTTCGCCGCACTCGTCACCACACCCCGGCCGGCCACACGCCGTCCGGCTGCCCGATGAACTCACGACAACGGCAAAGAAGTTCCCAAGTCACCTGTTCGGGGGAGTGCGCCCCGCACAAGGCGCCCCGGTCAAGGCTCCCCGCACACAGGAGAAGAGGCGGACCGAAAACCACCGGTCCGCCTCTTCCGCGCACGTCTCAGACCGCTTCCGCACCCTCACCGAACCCCTGCGCCGCCGCCCGCGCGGCCTTGCGCCGCTTGCGCCGGCTCATCCGCGGCTCCTGGTCCGGCAGCCAGCCGAAGATCATGCAGCTGCCGACGGCCCCGAGGGCGAGGCCGACGAAGAAACCGCCCAGGTTGGAGGTGACCCAGGTGCCCAGGGAGCACAGGATGCCGAGGATGGAGTAGAAGAGGCGCTGCCCGGGGCTGAAAAGGGTCAGCAGGCCGCACACCACCATGATCACCGGCAGCAGATAGCCCACCAGGCCCTGCATGCCGATGTGTATGACGACCTTCAGCGAGGCCTTCTCCGTGAGCAGGATCCATGTGCCGCCCAGGGTCAGCAGCAGCCCGCCCACGAACGGCCGACGGGCCCGCCAACCGCGGAAGGCGGGCCGCCACCCGACAGGTGGAGTGTCTGAGCCGGACATCAGCAACCCGAGTCGCTGAAGCTGAGTTTCAGGCCGGGGAGCTTGAACACCCCGGCGGTGGTCGCATAGTTGGTCTGCCGCAGGTTGTCGATGTGCACGGTGTCGGCCTGCTGGCTGAAGACGCCGATGGGTCCCTTGACCCCGGCCTTGGTGAGGGTGCTCGCGTCGTTGCCGATCTCGATGTTGTTGAAGGACGCGTCGCCCGACAGCTCGGTGGAGTCGGTGGTCAGGTCGGTCGCCTGCACCTTCGACGAGCCGCTGCCCGCCTTGATGAGCAGGTTGGTGCCGCCGAGGTCGACGCTCTGGCACAGGCTGTCCAGGGTCGCGTTCTTGATCGCGGAGGTGACGACCAGCACCTGGCCGCCGGTGTCACCGGCGTTCGGGCTGCCGTCGGCCATGCTGTCGAGCGCGCCGAACTGCTCGAAGCCGGTGCCGTCGAGCGACTTGGCGGTGACCGTGAAGGGCATGCCGGAGATGGAGAACGACACCCCCAGCGCTCCCTGCGCGGTCAGGACCGCGAGGCCGGCGAGGCCCAGCGTGGCCGGTACGGCCATCACGGCGGCCCGGCGGGCCCGGACCCGTCCCCGTCTCGGTGTCCCTCCGGTGCCCCCGGTGGTGTCCGGTGTTTCGGAAAGAGAACCGCTTCCCGGGTTCTCAGGCGTGTTGTCGGCGGACGGAACGTCCGGGGACTCGGCCATGTCTGCTCCCATGCATTAGTCACGCGGGTTGGGCTTCAGTGGCACGTTGTCCTGGCGCGGACAGCGGCTGCCGCGCACGCCTCCTCGCAACTCCCGGCGGGCGCAAGGGCTTTCTCGTTACGCAGCAGTAGCCAAGCCGCAAGTTACCGGCGGTTACTTTTCAGGGTCAAGACAGTTGTGAAAAAAGGGTGTTGAATTCGCGTCAATTATGTTCCGACCATGCATTCCCATGATCGATTGCTCAACTCCCTTGTTGAGCCTTGACGTTGACGACTGATCAGGTCTACAACTCTCCCTGGTTTCCATCGGATCCGTGGCGCCGGATCCGCCGAGCGGCATCGACCGCTTCCCGGCCTCTTCGATCACCGCTCCGCTCAGCGGCGTCGGCACGGTCGCTTCCCCCCAGGGACCGTGCCCGAACGCCTTTGACCGGCCCGGCCGGAGGCCTAACCCCCCCAGGCTTTCGGCCGGTGTCCGGCCTGGCTGCCGTTGCCGGCCCGTCACGTACGGAGAAGGCGTGACGAGCCGGCAACGGCCGGCGCCTCATTCGCGTCCCCTCGAACCCCCCACCCCACCCCACGCAGGACCCCCCTAGGAAAGAGGCAACCCGCATGCGTACGCGAAACCTCCTCGCTCTCGCCGGTACCGTCGTCGCCCTCTCGGTGGCGGCCACCGTCCCGGCCTCCGCCGACGGCGCCGTGCTCACCACGGGCAGCGCCGGCGGCACCGCCGTCGCGGTCGGCGACACCCTCAGTGCGTCGCTGGCCGGCGGCACCACCGCCACGCTCTACTCCAGCGCCACCAGCACCAGCGGCATCACCTGTGCGGCCTCGACCTTCACCGCGACGGTCACCGACAACCCCGCCGCCTCCGGCACCGCCACCGAGTCCGCCACCGCGCAGACCTTCAGCAGCTGCACCAGCAACGTGACCGGCGTGACCGGCGTCTCCAGCATCACGGTCGACCACCTGTCGTACACCACCACGGTCTCCTCGAGCGGCGCGGTCGCGGTCACCCCGCCGAGCGGCTCGACCATCCAGACCACGGTGAAGCTGACCACCCTCCTGGGCAGCATCACCTGCGTCTACCAGGCGGCGAGCCTGTCCGGCACGAGCTCCAACACCGACAACAGCCTCGCTTTCAGCAACCAGGCGTTCGCGAAGTCGTCCGGCTCCATCCTCTGCCCCTCGGCCGGCTACTTCACCGCCAAGTACGCCCCGGTCAGCGACAACGGCGCCGCCGTCTTCGTCAACTGACCGCGTAACAAAGGCCGTCAGCGTCGACGCAGACGCAACGCCAGGGCGGCGCCGCCGGTGAGCACCAGCACCGCGGCGGCGCCACCCGCCAGCAGTGGCGCCGACGGGCCCGAGCCGGGGTCCGTGTCGGAGGCCACCGGAGTGCTGTCGGCGGCAGCGGTTCCGGTCCTTGGGGAGACCGGGGGCGCCGCCGCCGTTCGCCGTGCCCGCGCGGAAGCGCTCGCCGAGGCGCCGGGAGCCGGCGTCGAACCCGGTCGTGGTGTCGTGCTCGCGGTCGCGCCGCCCCCCTTCGCCGCCTCCTCCTTCGGCGTCTTCTTCGCCGCGAACACCACGTCGGAGCACGAGTAGTAGGTGTCCGGCGTGCTACTGGTCTGCCAGACGGTGTAGAGCACCTGACGGCCCGTCCGGTCGGCGGGCAGTACCGCGCTGAAGTGGTACGCGCCGTTCGTCAGGGGTGGGTCCTTGAACTCCGCGAAGGGCTGCGCGGGCAGTTCGGACCACGTCAGCGGCTTCGCCGGGTCGTAGCCCGGCTTCGTCAGATACAGCCTGAACGTGCCGGAGTGCGCGATCGTCGCGGCGTACGTCATCGTCACCCGGGCGCCCGGGGTCAGTTCGGTCGCGGGCCAGTCCGCGCGCGCCAGGTCGAGCCCCTTGTACGCAGGCAGACCGCCACTGCACAACCTGCCGTCCGGAATCACCTGCCGGTCCCGGCCGTTCACGCCCGCAACCCGTACGTCGTCCCACGCGACGAAGTTCTGCCCGCTCGCCGCGATCGCCGCCCTGCAGGCCGCCGTCGCGGCGCTGCCGCCGCTCGGGGAGCAGCCGTAGGCCCGGCTCGCGGGAGAGGTGGGCGCGCCGTGCGCCCGGGCGGACCCCGCCGCCCACGACAGGAGCAGGAGCGGGGCCGCGGCGATGGCTCCCGCGACTCTCAGGCGGGTGGTCGTCCGGGTCATGCGGGACGTCTCCTCGGCGGGCGCGGGTAGGGGTTCTGCCGTATCGAGTACGGAAACCGGCGCCGCGCCGTTCAGCGTGGTTGGTCACAGGGCCGGTCGAAGTGCGCGGCACCGACCGGATCATCCCGTTTGCCGACTGTCCGGGCGCCATTGAGAACCAACCGCGCGGCTCGTATCGTGGCGATCAACGAGAGCCGCCCGGCCGGCCGCGGCGCTTCCGGAATCCGGCGCGACGACGAGGGAGGAGCACGTTCTGATCTCGTCCGTTCGTGCACTCGGGCCCCTGTTCACGTGGTCGCACGCCCGACTTGCACGTCTCTGTCATCAGGTCCGCACAGTTGCCTCCCGTTGCCGCACGGTGAGCTATCGTGTGCACGGGGTGAAAAACAAACCGCATGCCCCGTCGGTTTGACGGCCGTGACGCCGTTGAAGTCGTGAAGTACCGGAGCCGTGAAGGAGCGTCGAGTCGATGGCGAGGCAGTTACGCGCGGAGCAGACCCGCGCCACGATCATCACGGCCGCCGCCGACCTCTTCGACCGCAACGGCTACGAATCCACCAGCCTGAGCGAGATCGTCGAACACGCGAAGGTCACCAAGGGAGCGCTCTACTTCCACTTCGCCGCCAAGGAGGACCTGGCGCACGCCATCATGGAACTCCAGTCCCGTACCTCCAGCCAGCTGGTGCGGGAGATGGACAGCCGCGGCTTCTCCTCGCTGGAAGCCCTGATGCGCACCACGTTCGCGATCGCCCGGCTCTCCGTCGACGGCCCGATCCCGCGTGCCGGGCTGCGCCTCGCCACCGCGGACGTCACCGTACGGCCGCCGCTCAGGCACCCGTTCACCGAGTGGCTGGAGTTCGCCACCCGGAAACTGACGGGCGCCGTGAAGGAGTCCGACATACACCCGGACATTGACGTCGGCGCGGTCGCGCACTCGCTGGTCTGCTTCTTCGTCGGCACCCGGGTCGCCGGCCGCAACCTGGAGCCGGTGGGGCGGCTGCCGCGCAGGGTCGCCGAGATGTGGTACCTGATGATCCGCAGCCTGGTCCCGGTGCACCGGCGGGCCCGCTACCTGACCCTCGCCACCCAACTGGAGCGCGAGATCAGAACGGCGTGAGGGACGCGGTGACGGACGGCGTGACCGGCGCTCCACGGTTCGCCGGAGCCGGGCGGCCCGCGCGATAGCGTGGCGCTCATGCCCGACTCCGCCGAACCGCCCGTGATCCTCGGCACCACCGGCCCGTTCCCGCACAGCGTGCTGGCCGAACGGCACCCCGCGATCATCCGCCAGGTGCGGGACGCCTTCCCGTACGGCCCCGGGCAGCACCGTGCCCTCGACGCGCTGCTGCACAACTGCACCGAGGGCGTCATCGAACCGCTGCCCGCCGACGCGGGCCACTGGCGCGACTGGGGCCTGGACGCCGCCACCGGCCGGTCCTGGTTCGACGTGCCGTGGCTGTGGTCGGAGAGCTACTTCTACCGCAGGCTCCTGGACGCCGTCGGCTACTTCGGCCCCGGCCCCTGGCAGGGCATCGACCCCTTCCGTCCCTTCAAGCTCGCCGAACTCGACGCCAAGGAGACGGACGAGGAACTGGCCGCGCTCGACGACCTCGGCGACGACCCCGACCAGGCCCTGCTGCACGGCTCCCTG
This sequence comes from Streptomyces sp. NPDC086777, assembly GCF_040702065.1. NCBI lineage: Bacteria > Bacillati > Actinomycetota > Actinomycetes > Kitasatosporales > Streptomycetaceae > Streptomyces > Streptomyces sp. NPDC086777. The sequence continues at coordinate 53,614 of NZ_JBFBJI010000034.1, forward strand.
TGGGGCAACCGCGCCGACCTCGGCTTCCGGCTCTCCGCCGCCGAGTCGGGCGAGGCCGTCGCCGCCCTCGTCGCCGACGACAGCGCCGCCCTGTGGCCGCTGCTGCACGGCGGCGGCACCCTGTGCCTGGTCGCCGACAACGCGGGCCGCGAACTCGTCCCCGACCTGCTGCTGATCGCCCACCTCCTGGACACGGGCCGTGTCGCCCGCGCGGTCCTGCACGTCAAGCCGCACCCGTACTACGTCTCCGACGCCACCACCGCCGACGTGCTCGACGCCCTGCGCAGGCTCACCGCGGCCCCGGGCGCCGCCGCCGGCTACGGCCGTACCCTCTGGGAGGCGATGGCCGAGGGCCGCCTCACCGTGCGTGCCCACCCCTTCTCCTGCGCCCCGCTGCCGTACGCCGAGATGCCCGGCGACCTGCGCGCCGAGTTCGCCGCCGCCGCACTGACGATCTTCAAGGGCGACCTCAACTACCGTCGTCTGGTGGGCGACCGGCGCTGGCCGCCGACCACCCCCTTCGCCGACGTCACCGCCTGGTTCCCGGGCCCGGTGGCCGCGCTGCGCACCCTCAAGTCCGACGTGATCACCGGACTCACCGCGGACACCGAGGCGGCCCTGGACGCGGCCGAGGGGGAGCGCTGGCGCACGGCCGGGACCCATGCCCTGATCCAGGTCAACCCAGGTACACCGGCAGCGACTTGAGCCCGTTGATGAAGTTGGACACGAGCCGCCCCGCGGGACCGGCCGGCTTCAGGACGGCCGGCGCCAGCGCGTAGAGCGTGCGCAGCTGGAGCCGGGCGAAGTGGGCGCCCAGGCAGACGTGCGGCCCGCCCCCGAAGGACACGTGCGGGTTCGGGGCCCGGGTGAGGTCGAGGCGGTCGGGCCCGGCGAAGGCCCGCTCGTCACGGTTGGCCGAGGCGTGCAGCACGACCATCTTGTCGCCCCTGCCGATGCGCCGCCCGCCCAGCTCGGTGTCCCGCGCGGCGGTACGGCGGAAGGTCAGCACCGGGGGATGCCAGCGCAGCAGCTCGTCCACCGCGCTGTCGCCTCCCGCCCTCCCCGCCCGCAACAGGCGGTAGGACTCGGGGTGTTCGGCCAGCGCCAGCAGCCCGCCGGGGGCGGCCGAGCGCACCGTGTCGTTGCCCGCGACGGTCAGCAGGAAGAAGAACATCTCCAGTTCGCCGTCGGCGAGTTCGCCGTCGTGGGCGAGGGCCGTCATGACGTCGTCGGCCGGGTGCCGGCGCTTGTGCGCGGCGAGTTGCCGGGCATACCCGAACATGTCCCGGAGCATCGCGGGCGACCGCGGATTCACCGGCCTGCCCGCGCCGTCGACCATCCCGGCACCGGCCTCGTCCGGGTCCTGGTAGCCGATCACCCGCCGCGTCCAGTGCAGCAGCAGACCCCGGTCGCTCTCCGGAACCCCGAGCAGATCCGCGAGGTTGAGCAGCGCGTACTCGTCGGTGACGGCGGCGACCAGGTCCACGGTGCCGTCCCCCGCCCCGGCCGTCGCCAGCGCCCGCTCGAACAGGGCCCGCGCCCGCTGCCGCACCACCGCCTCGAACCGCTCGATCCGTCCCGGTGTGAAGGCCCGGCTCACCGTGCGCCGCAGCCGCCCGTGCTGCGGCGGATCCTGGTTCAGCATCATGCGCCGGATGAACGGCAGGTCCTCCGGGTCCGGATCCCGGATCTGGGTCGCGCCGAGCCGGGACGAGTACGTCCCCGGGTCCCTGAGCACCCGCACCACGTCCGCATGCCGGGCCACCGCCCAGAACCCCGGCCCGGCCGGCCAGCCCAGCACCTCCGGCTCCGGCTGCCAGGACACCGGGTGATGGTCGCGCAGGACGCGGTAGTCGGCGTACGGCACGGCGGCCGCGTACCGGCGCGGATCGAACACATCGGGCACGGGCGGGGCTTCGCCGCCGCCGGCGGAGAGGGTCATGCGACCACGGTGGCCGGTGCGGCGGGACCGGGCAAGACGGTACGGCCGGGCGGCAGAGCCCGCCCACGCCGTGGGCATGCCCCGGCAAAGGCCGCGCCCGGATTCCGCGTCGGTTCACGCGATGGTGTGATCATGTGCCGCGCGGTGGATGGCCCTTGTGGCGCACGGGTAGGGCCCCGGCCATGACGCAGCCGTTCGAACTCCCGCACTTCTACATGCCGTATCCCGCGCGGCTCAACCCGCACCTGGAGGAGGCACGGACCCATTCCACCGAGTGGGCCCGCGAGATGGGCATGCTGGAGGGGTCCGGGATCTGGACCCAGGCCGACCTGGAAGCACACGACTACGGCCTGCTGTGCGGCTACACCCACCCCGACTGCGACGGCCCCGCCCTCTCGCTGATCACCGACTGGTACGTGTGGGTGTTCTTCTTCGACGACCACTTCCTCGACATGTACAAGCGCACCCAGGACCGCGCCGCGGGCAAGGCCCACCTCGACCGGCTCCCGCTGTTCATGCCGCTCGACCCGGCGACACCCGTGCCGGAGCCGCAGAACCCCGTCGAAGCGGGCCTCGCCGATCTGTGGGCGCGCACGGTGCCGTCGATGTCGGTCGACTGGCGGCGGCGCTTCTCGGTCGCCACCGAGCACCTGCTGAACGAGTCGATGTGGGAGCTGTCCAACATCAACGAGGGGCGGATCGCCAACCCCGTCGAGTACATCGAGATGCGCCGCAAGGTCGGCGGCGCCCCCTGGTCGGCCGGTCTGGTCGAGTACGCGACGGCCGAGGTGCCCGCCGTCGTCTCCGGCTCGCGGCCGCTCAGGGTGCTCATGGAGACCTTCGCCGACGCCGTGCACCTGCGCAACGACCTGTTCTCGTACCAGCGCGAGGTGGAGGACGAGGGCGAGAACAGCAACGGCGTCCTGGTCCTGGAGACCTTCTTCGACTGCACCACCCAGGAGGCCGCCGACGCGGTCAACGACATCCTCACCTCCCGCCTCCACCAGTTCGAGCACACCGCCCTCACCGAAGTGCCGGCCCTCGCCGTCGACAAGGGCCTCACCCCCGACCAGACCGCCGCGATCGCCGCCTACACCAAGGGCCTCCAGGACTGGCAGTCCGGCGGCCACGAATGGCACCTGCGCTCCAGCCGCTACATGAACCAGGGCGCGCTGCCCTCCTCGCCGTGGCAGCGGCTCACCGGCCCCGGCACCTCCGCCGCGGACGTCGGCGCCCTGCTGGCCGCGGCCGCCACGGAGCGCCTGCGCGCCTACACCCACGTGCCCTTCCAGCAGGTCGGCCCCTCCCTCCTGCCCGACTTCCACATGCCGTACGAGGTCGAGCTCAACCCGCATCTCGACGCCGCCCGGCCCCGGCTGACCGCCTGGATGCACGGCACCGGCATGCTGTCCGAGGGCGTCTGGGACGAGGACCGGCTCGCCGCCTCGGACCTCGTGCTGTGCGCCGCGGGACTCGACCCCGACGCCACCCCCGAGGAACTCGAGCTCAGTGCCCAGTGGCTTGCCTGGGGCACCTATGCCGACGACTACTACCCGCTCTGCTTCGGCACCCGACGCGACCTGGCCGGCGCCCGGCTCGCCACGGCCCGCCTCTCGGCGTGCATGCCCCTCGCCGACGAACCCGTGCCGGTGCCGGCCACCGGTATGGAACGCGGCCTCACCCACCTGTGGGCCCGCACCACCGCCGGGATGAACCCGAAGGACCGGCTCGCCCTCAAACAGTCCGTCGACATGATGACCGAGAGCTGGCTCTGGGAGATCTCCAACCAGCTCCAGCACCGCATCCCCGACCCGGTCGACTACCTGGAGATGCGCCGGTCCACCTTCGGCTCCGACCTCACCCTGAGCCTGGCCCGCAGTGGCCACGGCCCCGCGATCCCTCCGGAGGTGTACCGCAGCGGCCCGGTGCGCTCCCTGGAGAACGCCGCCATCGACTACGGCATGCTCGTCAACGACGTCTTCTCCTACCAGAAGGAGATCCAGTACGAGGGCGAGCTGCACAACGCCGTCCTCGTCGTGCAGAACTTCTTCGGCGTCGACTACCCGACCGCGCTCCACGTCGTGCACGACCTGATGACCCGGCGGATGCAGCAGTTCGAACACGTCGTCGCAAGCGAACTGCCGGTTGTGTACGACGACTTCGAGCTGTCCGCCGAGGCGCGCGCGGCCATGGACGACTACGTCCGCGACCTGCAGAACTGGATGGCCGGGATCCTCAACTGGCACCGGCACGTCGACCGCTACAAGGCGGACCACCTGGCCCGCCGGGCCCACGGATTCGTCCCGGACCGCCCCCCGCTCGCCCCGGTGCTTCCGGTCGGCTGACGGCGCCCAGCCCGCGGGTCCCTACTCGAGGGAGGCGTGCAGACCCCGGGCCCGCCCGGCCTGCGCCAGGTCGCCCAGCCGCTCGAACTCCTCGGCCAGCCGCAGCAGCGGTGCCGGATCGAGGTCCGTGCTGCTGCCGGGCCGCAGCAGCAGGCGCTGGTCCATGAACATGCCGTCCAGGCGGCGGATCAGCGCCACCCGGGCGAGCTCGGTCATCCCCTGTTCGGCCGCCGGCCGGGTCCACGTCGACAGCGGCAGGCCGGCCGGGTCGCCCGGGACCTCGTGCCGTACCGATTCCCACAGGGGCGGCCGGGGGTGCGGGTCGAGCAGGTCGTAGGCGCAGCCTTCGTCCGCGTTCAGCAGGAGGAAGTCGGGCTCGGTGCGCAGCAGGGCCGCGTGCAGCATGCCGAGCAGCGCGACGGGGGAGCGGCCGGGCAGGCCCAGGGCGGCGCGGAGTTCGGCGCGCTCCTCGTCGATGCCGTGGTACTCGCGGATCTCCTCCTCGATCTCGGTGACGCGCGCGAGGATCGCCGTCTCGCCGTCCGCCGGAGACAGGTCCAGGAGGTCACGCCAGCCCGGCAGGCCGATCACGATCTCCAGCGCCTCGTCGACGGACGACCCTATGATCCCGGCCGAGCCCTCCGAGTCCGCGTAGAGCAACGAGCCGTCCGCGCACACGAAGTAGGTGCCACCGGTGTCGCTTCCCGCCACCGCTTCCAGCGAGCCGCCGGAGGCGAGACGAACCGGCTCGGCATGGCCGTGGACGGCCCGGTCCAGGTCGAAGTCGAAGGGAAACGCCGCGAGTTCGGCCAGGCGGCGGTGCTGCCGGAGCAGCCGCAGGCAGTGATCGGTCATGTCACAGAACGTAACAGCCGCCACTGACAACGGCGTCCGACGACGGCGTCCGACGCGGGGTGCGGGACGGCCTCGACAGGACCGTCCGTCCGTGTTGCCGCGCCGCCGGTATGGTGGCGGGTCCGTTCAGCTGGTCGGAGATTCGGAGCGCTGGGACACGCATGGATGCTGAGGGCGACGGCAGCCACACGGCCGCCCGTGACTTCGACACGCTCCGGATCCGCCGCGTGTCCGGCGCCGCCGCAGGCGTGAACTCCGCCGTGACACAGGCGAATCCGGCTCCGGGTGAAAGCCCGGACGCCGGGCGGTCGCCCGGTCTCATGAAGTCCAGCGCCCTGATGGCGGCCGGAACCCTCGTTTCACGCCTGACCGGATTTCTGCGCACCCTGGTCATGGGGGCCGCGCTGGGTGTGGGCACGCTCAACGACACCTACCAGGTCGCCAACACGCTCCCCACCATGATCTACGTGCTGGTCGGCGGGGGAGCCCTCAACGCCGTCTTCATCCCGCAGTTGGTGCGTTCCATGAAGGAGGACTCCGACGGGGGCGCCGCATACGCGAACCGTCTCATCACCCTGGTCATCACATTCCTCGGGTCGACGACCCTGATATGTGTCATCGCGGCGCCGGAATTCATCCGTCTCATGTCGCCCTCGATGGCCGGCCACCCCGACCAGATGCGGGTTGCGGTCGCCTTCGCCCGCTACTGCCTGCCCACGATGTTCTTCATGGGGATGCACGTGGTGATGGGGCAGATCCTGAACGCGCGGGGGCGGTTCGGCGCCATGATGTGGACGCCCGTCCTGAACAACATCCTGATCATCGCCGCTTTCGGGTCGTTCGCCTGGGTTTTCGGTACGGCCTCCCGCTCGGGGATCTCGGCATCGACGATCACACCGCAGGGAATACGGCTGCTCGGTGTCGGCACCCTTCTGGGGCTCGCGGTCCAGGCCCTGGCCATGGTCCCCTACCTGCGCGACTCCGGATTCCGGATCCGTCTCCGCCTCGACTGGCGGGGCCATGGTCTCGGGAAGGCTCTCGGCCTGGCGAAATGGACCTTCCTGTTCGTGCTCGTCAACCAGGCCGGCATGGTCGTCGTGACGCGTCTCGCCACCGCCGCCGGTGCGACCGCGGAGAAGACCGGACACCCCGGTACCGGCATCACCGCGTACAACTACGCGCTCCTCCTCTGGCAGATGCCACAGGCCATCATCACCGTCTCCGTGATGACAGCCATTCTTCCCCGGATCGCCCGCGCGGCCGCCGACGACGACCACGCAGCGGTCCGGGACGACATCTCACGGGGACTGCGAACGTCAGCGGTCGCCATCGTTCCCTGTGCTTTCGCGTTCCTCGCTCTCGGAGTGCCTCTGATCCAACTGCTCTACGCCGGAGCCGGGGAGGAAGGCGCCCGCAACATCGGCTTCGTCCTGATGGCCTTCGCCCTGGGGCTGATCCCGTACTCGGTGCAGTACGTGGTGCTGCGCGGGTTCTACGCCTACGAAGACACCCGGACACCCTTCTTCAACACCCTCGTCGTCGCGCTCGTGAACGCCGCCGGATCCTTCGCCGCCTATCTCCTGCTTCCCGCGCGGTGGGCCGTGACCGGTATGGCGCTCGCCTACGGCCTGGCCTACGTCGTCGGCGTCGGTGTCGCCTGGAGGCGGCTCCGCAGGCGGCTCGGCGGCGACCTCGACGGCCGGCGGGTCGCAAGGACCTACGCCCGTCTCGTCGGGGCCGCCCTTCCCGCGTCCCTGGCGGCCGGATCGGTCACCGCCTGGCTGATGACAGTGATCCACACCCCCGTCGTCGCCGCGCTCACGGCACTCGCCGCGGGAGCGGCCGTGATGACCGCTCTGTTCGTCCTTCTCGCGCGGATGACGGGCGTCGACGAGGTCGAGGCCATGGTGCGTGTGGTGCGGGCGCGTCTCGGCCGCTGAACGACAGGGGCGGCCGGGAGCCGGCCGGCGGGGTCCCTGCCTCATACCGACAGCCGTACCCCGCTCGCCGGCTTCGGTGACCGCCGCCCGGGCCAGTGCCCGGATCACCGGATGCGGGCGGGGCACCGTCGCCCGCCTCGCCTCCTTCGCGGAGGCCGTGTGCGAACTGGGCTGCACCCGGTCCGCGGTCTCCCGGCGATCGCGGCCCTCGAACAGGACCTCGGCGCTCCCCTGCTCACCCGCCGCCCGGCGACCCCGACGGCGGTCGGTGAACGACTCCTGGAACACGTCGGCCCGCTGCTGCTGCGCCTGGAGGCGGCGCGCGCCGACGTCGTACGGATCGTCGCTCACCCTCCTCGTCCTGATCCTCCCCCGACGGCCGCACTGTCACCGCGCTGGCCGCCGCCGGCCACGGCCTCACCCGCCTTCCCGCCGTCGCCCCAGGGGCAGTCTCACTCGTTCGTGTCTCGTCGCGCCCGTGTGCGCCGGGTAGAGCTCGGGGTGGAGGCGAACCATGGAACAGACCGCATTGCGTCCCAAGCCGATCCCCGGTCAGGAGCGCGGGTACAGCCCCCCGTCCGACCCGGCCCGCCGACCGCACGCCGCGCGCCGGCGTGGCCGCCACCTCAGGACCCTGGTGTTCGGCGCGCTCGTCGGCACCGTCCTGGTGCTGTCCGGGGTCGGCCTAGGCACGGTGGGTGCCACGGTGATCGGCATGAGCAGACTGGCGGAACTGCACCGGCAGGCCCCGCCGCCGACACCGCGCCCCGCAGCCGCGGTCACCCCCACCCCCTCGCCGACGGCCGCCGCGACCCTGGGCCTGGAGGCCGTGGACGCCGAGCAGGTGGGCGCACTGGTGACGGGCGTCCACGTGCCGGGCCCGGGCTACACGGCGGGGCTGGTGCGCGGCGACGTCCTGCTCCAGTTCGGTGCCCGGCGCATCGACAGCGCGGCCGACCTGGTCCGCGCGGTGACCGACGCCCGGCCGGGGAAGGTGGTCGGACTCACCGTGCGGCACGCGAGCGGCGGGTACCAGCAGCTGACAGTGGTGCCGGGCATCGTCACCTGAGAAGGCCCGCCCGGACGCGCCCCGAGCGGCGCGGGGAACCGCGCGACCAGCCGCAATCCACCCGCACCGGCGCCACAACCGCAGCTCACGACGGCGGCTTCGGCCAAACCGGCTCGCGCACCCCCGCCGCACCCGGCAGGATGCTCCCGAGGCACCCTCACCCGCGCAAGGAGGCCCTGGATGACCGGCACGGCCGCCCCCTTCACCGCCGGCGACTACAAGTCCCGCATGACGCGCGCAGCGCACACCGCGGCGGACGCCGGACTCGCCGGCCTCCTGATCGCCCCCGGCCCCGACATGGTGTGGCTCACCGGCTACACCCCCACCGCCGTCACCGAGCGGCTCACCCTCCTCGTCCTGACCCCCGGCCGGGACCCCGTGCTGGTCGTCCCCACCCTGGAGGCCCCCGACGCCGAGAAGGCCGACGGCGCGGCCGTGCTGACCCTGCGGGACTGGACCGACGGCACCGACCCCTACGCCGTGGCCGCCGACCTGGTCGCCAAGGACGGCCGCTTCGGTATCAGCGACAATGCCTGGGCCATGCACCTGCTGGGCCTGCAGCGGGCACTCCCCGACACCTCCTACGCCTCCCTCACCGACGCGCTCCCCATGCTCCGCGCCGTCAAGGACGCCGCCGAACTCGAACTCCTCGCCGCCGCCGGAGCGGCTGCCGATGCGACGTTCGAGGAGATCCGCGGGGTTCCCTTCGCCGGCCGCCGCGAGTCCGACGTCGGCCACGACCTCGCCGACCTGCTGCGCCGTTTCGGCCACGAACAGGTCGACTTCACCATCGTCGGCTCAGGCCCCAACGGCGCCAACCCGCACCACGAGGTCGGCGACCGGGTCATCCAGGACGGCGACATGGTCGTCCTCGACTTCGGCGGCCTCAAGGACGGCTACGGCTCCGACACCACCCGCACCGTGCACGTGGGCCCGCCGTCCGCCGAGGAGCGCGAGGTGCATGACATCGTGCGCGCCGCCCAGGAGGCCGGCTTCCGGGCCGTCCGCCCCGGCGCCGCCTGCCAGGAGGTCGACCGGGCCGCCCGCGCGGTCATCGCCGACGCCGGGTACGGCGAGTTCTTCATCCACCGCACGGGCCACGGCATCGGCGTCACCACGCACGAGCCGCCGTACATGATCGAGGGCGAGGAGCAGCCGCTGGTGCCCGGGATGTGCTTCTCCGTGGAGCCCGGCATCTACCTGCCCGGCCGCTTCGGCGTGCGGATCGAGGACATCGTCACGGTGACCGCGCAGGGCGGCCGTCGTTTCAACAACACCACCCGCGAGATGGTCGTCGTGGCCTGACCGACCGGCCCCGGAACCACCCGCCCGACCCCACCCCTCCCGAACGGCAACGGCGCGATCCATGACCCAGGCACCGACTCCCACCGCGGACACCGTCCGCAAACTGGTCCGTTCACTGCTCAAGGAGAGCACGGACGGCGCCTCGGGCCCCGAGGTGCGGCCCGTCGCGGAGGGCGGTGAACACTCCACCTGGTGGGTCGGCACCCGGCACGTTCTGCGGCTCGCCCCCGACCGGGAGGCCTCCGTGCGCCGGCGCCGCGAACTGCGGCTGCGCGACCTGATGCGGCCGCACCTGCCCGTCGCGGTCCCGACCGGCGTGGCGCACGGCGAGTGGGCGCCGGGGCTGACGTACACGCTGGACACCGTGATCCCCGGGGGTACCGCCGAGGAGCACGACGTCTCCGCGGTGGGCGAGGCGGACCTGGCCGGGCTGCTCACCGGGCTGCGCGAGGTGCCGGTCCGGCAGGCCGAGACGCTCGGTGTGCCGCGCACCGCGCCGCGTTCCCTGGAGGCGCTGCGCAGGATGGCGGTGGCCGCCGCCGAACGGCTCGCCGCCGCCGACGAGTTCGACCCTTCCCGGCTGCTCCAGCTGACCCCGCCGGGTGCCGCGCAGCTCGCCGCCCAGCCCGGCACCGCCGTGCTGGTCCACCACGACCTCAAGGGCGAGCACCTGGTGGTCAGTGCCGACGGCAGGGTGCGCGGCGTCCTCGACTGGACCGACGCGGCGGTCGGCGACCCCGCCGAGGACATCGCCGGGCTCGCCCTCGCGGTCGGCTCCGGCGCGGCCGTCCGCGCGGCGACCCTCGCGGGCTACGGCGCCCGGCCCTGCCTGCGCGGCCTGTGGCTGGCCCGCTGCGACACCGTCGTCCGTCTCACCGACCGCCTCGAAGGCCGCGACGACAGCCCCCTGCCGCTGCTGCGCACCCAACTCCGCCGCGCCTGGGAGACCATCCTGCTGGAGCGGGTGACGGAGCTGCGCGAGGAGACCGAGGGCGACGAGGAGCTGTAGCGGGGCGCCCGGAGCCGGGGGCCCGGAGCCGGGGGCCCGGAGCCGGGTGGTCCGGCCGGGGTCCCGGGCGGGGTCAGGCCTGGGTGAGCACCACGCACGACTCGCCCGGCACCCGCAGCACCCCGTCCGGGTCGGGTGTCGCCACGGTGTCCCAGGCGGCCAGCACCTCCACCCGGCCGGTGCCGAGCGGGATCTCGGCCGGCTCCTTGCCCAGGTTCACCGCCACCCGCACGTCCCCGCGCCGGAACGCCAGCCAGCGGGCCGCCTCGTCGTACGCCACCTTGGTGTCGGCGAGGTCGGGGTCGGTGAGGTCCGGCTGCTCGCGGCGCAGCGTCAGCAGGCGGCGGTACCACTCCAGCACGCCCGCGTGCGGCTCGCGTTCCGGCTCCGACCAGTCCAGGCAGGACCGGTCCCGGGTCGCCGGGTCCTGCGGGTCGGGCACGTCCTCCTCGGCCCACCCGTGCGCCGCGAACTCCCGCCGCCTGCCCCGGCGTACGGCGTCGGCGAGGTCCGGGTCCGTGTGGTCGGTGAAGAACTGCCAGGGGGTGCCGGCCGCCCACTCCTCACCCATGAACAGCATCGGCGTGAAGGGCGCGGTCAGGATCAGTGTGGCGGCGCAGGCCAGCAGACCGGGGGAGAGGGCCGCCGAAAGCCGGTCGCCCTGGGCGCGGTTGCCGATCTGGTCGTGGGTCTGGGTGTAGCCGAGCAGCCGGTGCCCGGCCGTCCGTGCGCGGTCCAGCGGGCGGCCGTGCCGGCGGCCGCGGAAGGCGGAGTACGTGCCGTCGTGGAAGTAGCCGCCGGTGAGCGTCTTGGCGAGGGCGAAGAACGGGGCGCGGGCGAAGTCGGCGTAGTAGCCCTGGGACTCGCCGGTCAGCGCGGCGTGCAGGGCGTGGTGGAAGTCGTCGTTCCACTGCGCGTCCAGGCCCAACCCGTGTTCCGCGCGCGGGGTGATGACCCGCGGGTCGTTCAGGTCGGACTCGCCGACGAGGAACAGCGGCCGCCCCGACTCGGCCGCCAGGGCCGCCACGGCGGACGACAGCTCCTCCAGGAAGTGGCACGCGCGCGTGTCGCACAACGTGTGCACGGCGTCCAGGCGCAGCCCGTCGATCCGGTAGTCGCGCAGCCAGGCCAGCGCGCTGCCCACCAGATACGCGCGCACCTCGTCCGACCCGGGCGCGTCCAGGTTCACGGCGGAACCCCAGGGCGTCTGGTGCGCGTCCGTGAAGTAGGGCCCGAAGGCGGGCAGGTAGTTGCCGGAGGGGCCGAGATGGTTGTGCACGACGTCCAGGACGACACCCAGGCCGAGTTCATGGGCCCGGTCGACAAAGCGTTTCAGCGACTCGGGGCCGCCGTACGGCTCGTGCACCGCCCACAGCGAGACGCCCTCGTACCCCCAGCCGTGCCGCCCGGGGAACGGGCACAGCGGCATCAACTCGACGTGCGTGACACCCAGTTCCCGCAGATGGCCGAGGCGGCCGGCGGCCGCGTCCAGGGTGCCCTCGGGGGTGTACGTGCCCACGTGCAGCTCGTAGAGGACGGCGCCGGGCAGCGCGCGCCCCGGCCAGGCGGCTCGCCACTCGTGGCGTTCGTGGTCGACGACCGCACTGAGCCCGTCCGGCCCGTCCGGCTGGCGGCGCGAGCGCGGGTCGGGCAGCACCGGGCCGCCGTCCAGCGCGAACCCGTAGCGGGTGCCGTCCTCGGCGGCCGCCTCCCCGGCCCACCAGCCGGACCGGTCCGGGTCGCGCTCCAACGCGCGCGTGGCGCCGTCGCAATGGAGCGTCACACGGTCTGCCTGCGGTGCCCACACCTCGAACTGCACGGACGGTCCCCTTCGTCTGGCTCATCGTGAGGTAGTACGTCCATCGTGCCGTGAAAAGAGATCAATCCGCTTTGAATCCCGGCTTTGCGGAACGGGTGTCGCCGTCCGTACGTGCGCGTGACGGCCGTTTCCCTGTTTTCTGGACACCCGGGGTTCACTGACCCAGAATCGGCAGCGTGACGTCGTCCTTCGAGTTCCACACCTACCCCGCGCGGCTGTCCGACGCGGAGCGCGACAAGGCGCTGAGCGTGCTGCGTGACGGCGTCGCCATGGGACGGCTGTCGCACGACACGTTCGTGCGTCGCATGGAGCTGGCGCTCGCCGCCCGGCGTTCCGACGAACTCGCGGCGCTCACCGCAGACCTGCCGCAGGAGAGCCGCTTCGCGCGCGTGCTCTTCGGCACCGTCGAGGCCGTCTCCGGTTTCACCGTGCGGCTGCGCCGGGCCTGGCAGGCCGAACGGCTGCCCAAGCTGATGCTCCCGCACCCGGGCAACGACCATCCGCTGCGCATCGGCCGCGACCCCGCCAACGGGCTGCGGCTCAACCACGAGACGGTCTCGCGGGTGCACGCCGAACTCCGCCGGCAGGGCGGCCTGTGGGTCCTCAGGGACCTCGGCTCCACCAACGGCACGACCGTGAACGGCCGCCGGGTGACCGGCGCCGCCGTCGTCCGCGAGGGCGACCAGGTCGCGTTCGGCCGGATGGCGTTCCGGCTCGCGAGCGGCTGAACCCGGGGCCGCCCCGCCGCCACCCGGCCGTGTCCCGGGCGATGGCCGAAAAACGATTGTCCGTCGCGGTGTTGACGTGCCCCGCAAGTCGTGACTGACTGTGCGGGAACCATGTACACCATGTGAAGTGACGGCACCGTTCTGTGGAGGTGTGACCTGCCGCCCCTCCTCCGCTACCCGTCCGTGGACGAGCTCGCCGCGCGGGCGGCCGCACTGGTCGCCGACCGCCCCCGGGACGCCAGGCTGCGCCGGGCCGGGACCTCCCGCGCGGGCACCCCGATATGGCTGCTTTCCATCGGTCACGGAACCCGCCACGTCCTCGTCGTCGCAGGCCCGCACGCCAACGAACCCGTCGGCGGCGCCACCGTCCTGCGGCTCGCCGACCGGCTGCTGGCCGACCCGAGGCACACCGAGGACGCCGACGTCACCTGGAACCTGCTGCTGTGCCTGGACCCGGACGGCGCGCGGCGCAACGAGGGGTGGCTGGCCGGACCGTACGACCTCGGCCACTACTTCCGCAATTTCTTCCGGCCCGGCTTCCTGGAGCAGCCCGAGTGGCTGCCCGACGGCGCGGCCGCCGCCGCGCTGCCCGAGACCAGGGTCCTGCTCGGCCTCCAGGACGAGCTGCGGCCCTTCCTCCAGTGCTCGCTGCACGGCGTCGACGTCGGCGGCGGCTTCGTCGAGCTGACCCGCGAGCTGCCGGGCCTCGACCGGCGCCTCGCGCACGCCGCGACCCGGCTCGGCATCCCCCGCGAACTCGGCGCCTACGACACCCTGTACTGGCCCACCCTGGGACCGGCCGTCTACCGCGTCCCGCCGCCGCGCCGGGGCGATCTGGCCGCCGCCATCACCGAGGCCGCCGTCGAGTCCACCTGGTTCCACCCCCACCGGCACGGCACCGTCACCGCCATCGTCGAGGCGCCCATGTGGGGCGTGGCCGCCGTCCAGGACGGCACACCGCCCGTCGACCGGGACGCGGCACTGCGCTCGGTCAGCCGGACCCTGCGGCGCGACACGGAGCTCCTGGACGGCGTGCTGGCCCGGGTCAGGCCGCAGCTGTACGCGGCGCCGGACGCGGCCCGGCTGCTCGCGCCGGTCGAGGACTACCTGCTGGTCCGCCCCGGCCTCGCCGACGCCTGGGACCCCGACACGGACGCCGGCAGCGCCCGCCCGCTGCCCCCGCTCAGCTCCGCCCACCTGGCCGCCCTGCGCATCGCCGGGCGCCGGCTGGCCCTGCGCACCGCCGGGATGCTGCACCAGCTCCTGCGCAGCACCGGGCGCGACCCGGCCGCCGCGCTGCCCGACCTGGACCGGCTGATCGACACCTGGTGCGCGGACTACCACGGCGCCCTCGGCGCGCGCTGGATCCCGGTCGCCCGCCAGGCCGAGTACCAGACACGGGTGGTCCTGAGCGCCTTCGAACTGGCACACCGCCAGGTGCGGGTGCCTGCCCGATCGGGTGAGCCGGACTGGGGAACCCAGCCCGCCGTGCCGATGCACGGGGAATGACACCTCTCAGCAAAGCGACAGCGGCCTGCGGTGCCCTGCTGGCCGCGGCCGCCCTCCTCGCCGCCGGACCGGCCCAGGCCGCGCCGGCCGCGACGCGCGGCGGCGACTACCTGTACCTGACCGTCACCCAGGGCGAGAACCAGTCGGACGACGCGCGCGGCACCGTCCTGCTGTGCGACCCGCCCCAGGGGTACGCGCACGCGGCCGAGGCCTGTGCCCAACTGGCCACGGCGGACGGTGACATCGCCCGCATCACCCCGGCCAAGGACGCGATGTGCCCGATGGTCTACGCGCCGGTGACCGCCCAGGCGCGCGGGCAGTGGAACGGCAGGCCGGTCGAGTACCTCGAGACGTTCCCGAACGCCTGCCAGATGGCGGCCCGGACCGGACCGGTCTTCGCCCTCGACGACTGAGCCCCGGGGCGGCGTGCGGCCCCACCGGCCGACCACGGAGCCCGGGCCTCACGCCGCCTGCTCCCGTGCGTGCTGCGCGGCCGCCAGCACCGTCCTGGACTGATGCTCCACCTGGCGCTCCAGCGGCACCCAGCGGGCCTGGAAACGCTCGGCGTAGGCCTCGCACCAGGAGGCCACCAGCTCCTCCAGCCGCGGTGCCGCGCGGTCGTCCGCCTCCCGCAGCACCCGCAGCAGCATGGACGCCGCCCGCAACGGCAGCCGCCGCCCGAAGGCGTCCACGCTGCCGACGTACGCCATGGTGGTGTCGACCGGCGGCCGCCGGCTCCAGTCCTCGGCCAGTCCGGGGATCAGCCCCAGCGCCCACCGGGCGGCCCGCAGCAGCGGCCCGTCCAGGCCGCCCGGGCCGTCCAGCCGGGGCAGTGCCTCGGCCAGCACCTGCTCCACCTGCCGCGAGTCCCGCAGCAGCCGCCGCGCCAGCCGCTGCATCGCCGCCGCGGGAGCCGGGTGCGGCGCCGGGTCGTCGACCAGGTCGCTCGCCCACATCGGCACCTCGACCACCGCCGTGAGACCGCCGTACCGGTGCGCGTGGTACCAGGTGCTGTGCCGTGCGTCGTCCGGCATGCTCGGGTACGCCACCCCCGTCTCCGGACCCGGCATCACCCGCACCCCGGGCCCCGAGTGCGGCCAGCCCGCGGCGTCCGAGGCGCCCGTCTCCACCGGGATGTGCAGCTCCGCCGCGGACTTGGCGAACGGTTCGGCGAGCCCCGGCACGTCCCTCGTCAGCTGTACCCAGCTGCCGCCCAGATCGGTGCCGTGCAGGGTGACCTGGAGGTAGGGGCGCAGTTCGTCGATCACCCCGAGCAGGGCCCGGGTCTCGGGCGGCAGCCGGTCCGGCGGCAGCACCGACGGGGACCACTCCGGCTGCTCCGGGCCCGCCGGCCGGTAGAAGCCGAGGTGGTAGTCGAACAGGCTGCTCGGGGCCGGGGTGACGTGCAGGCTCGCCCCGTCCGGGTCCGCGCAGAGCAGGAAGTGCCAGGAGTTCTCCGCCCGCAGCTCCCGCTCGTTCAGCACCCGTTCGGCCAGTACCTGGAGGGTGCCGCCCCCGGTCGGCTCGTTGGCGTGGGCACCCGCGACCACCAGGACCGCCCGGCGGGCGTGTCCGACGGACAGCAGGTGCAGCGGTCTGCCCGCGCGGGAGACGCCGATCTGCCGCAACGTGCACAGACCGGGCCGGTGCGCGGCGAGCGCCCGGGCGGTGGCGACGAGTTCGGGAACACTGGGGTAACGCAGCTCCGGCAGGAGACTCACCCCCGACTTGTCCGCCCGGCTTCGCATTCCCCAGTCCCGCACGGCATAGGTGAACTGTCAAGAACCTCCCGGGGGAGGCTCCAGGGGGCGCCCAGAGGCGTGTGCCGTCGGCCGGCGGGGCTGTTGGCGCCGACCGGGGTGCGAAGCCACTACGGGGCGCGGAACGGCTCCGCGCGCCGATAACCGACGCGGTCGGCGCCCGGCAAGTTTCAGCAAACCGACGGATCAGCCACATATTCACTCGTACGAGTGAATTCTGGTACCAGTTCCCGGCAGTTCCCGGCAGTTCCCGTCGGTTCCCGTCGGTTCCCGTCGGTTCCCGTCAGCTCCCGTCAGTCCTCGTCCCCCACCCGCTCCAGCAGCGCCACCGGCAGCCGCTCGAAGAGCTCGTCCACGCGCGCGTGCCCCGTGAACTCCCGCCCCGGCGCCAGCGCGTCCGCCCAGCGGCCCGGCGGCAGCGGCAGGACCGTGTCCCGCCAGCCGCCCGCCTCGGCCAGCCGCAGCGACAGCCGGGTCACCGCCGTGACCACCTCCCCGGAGCGCGCGAACGCCAGGCAGTGCGCCGCGGCCGGCCCCTCGGCGGTCAGCGGCGCGTACGTCGCCGTGCCGCCGAACACGTCCGGGCGCCGCGCCCGCAGCCGCAGCGCCGCCGCCGTCACCGCGTCCTTCTCGCCCGGGTGCGCCGGCGGGAAAGCGACCGGCCGCCGGTTGTCCGGGTCCACCAGCGCCCGGTACTCGCCCTCCGTGCCCTGGTAGACGTCCGGCACCCCCGGCATCGTCAGATGCACCAGGGCCGTCCCCAGCACGTTCGCCCGCACGTGCGGCCCCAGCGCGGCCCGGAAGGCCGCCACGCGCTCTCCCGGCGCCCCGCACGGCCCCGCCGCGACGAACGAGACCACCGCCTCCTCGTAGGGCGGCTCCTGCTCCGTCCAGCTCGTGTACAGGCCCGCCTCCCGCACGTGCTTCACCAGCGCCCCCCGGACCCGCTCCGGATCCGCCGGGCCGAGCCCGAACACCGTCTGCCAGGCCGCCCAGGCCAGCTGTGCGTCCGGCACCCCCTCCTCGTCCCGGGTCACCTCGGCCAGCAGGTCCACCCAGCGCTGCGGGCACTCCGTCAGCACCGCGAGCGCGGCCCGCACGTCGGCGCTGCGCTTGGTGTCGTGCGTCGTCACCACCGTCCCGGTGAGCGGCCAGTCGCGCTGCACGCGCGCGCAGTACGCGTGGAAGGCGCCCGGGGAGACACCGGGGCTGCCCGGGTCCCCGCCCACCTCGGTCGCCGACAGCAGCGGCACGTAGCGGTAGAACGCCGTGTCCTCCACGGACTTCGCCCGCAGCGCCGACGCGGTCTGCGCGAACCGGGTCCGGAACTCCGCGACCCCCGGCCCGTCGCCCGCCAGGAGCAGCCCGCGCACCACGTCCACCGCCCCGCCCTCCGCGGGCACCACGAAGGCCCGCCGGGCCTCCTCGGCGGCCTCCGCGGTGACCACGGCGGCCACGTCGCCGCAGCCGTACGGCCGGTACACCCGCATCCGTACCAGCAGCTCCTGCAGCGCGGTGCGCAGCGCCCAGGGCGCCCGGTCGCGCAGCGCGGGATCCGGCGACGTCGCGCACACGCGCGTGGCCGCCCGTGTCAGCCGGTCCGTCTCGGCCGCCAGCTCGTGCGTGATCACCTTGTACGCCGCCCGCCGCACCGTGGCCGGCCAGTCGCCGCCCCGGTCCGTCTGCGGGGCCGCGAACCCGCGGTACCCGACGAGCAGTTCACCGGCGCCCGCGGGATCCGTGAACAGGCCGTCCACGTGCCGCAGGGCGTCGTACCCGGTGGTCCCCGCGACCGCCCAGCCGGCCGGCAGGCGCTCGCCGTCGGCCAGGATCTTCTCCACGACCGTCCAGCGCCCGCCGGTCGCCTCGTGCAGCCGCGCGAGATACCCGTCGGGGTCGGCCAGGCCGTCGGGATGGTCCACGCGCAGCCCGTCCACCACACCCTCGTGCAGCAGCTGGAGGATCTTGCCGTGGGTGGCCTCGAACACCTCCGGGTCCTCCACCCGCACCCCGATCAGCTCCGAGATGCTGAAGAACCGGCGGTAGTTCAGCTCGGTCCGGGCCAGCCGCCACCACACCGGGCGGTACCACTGCGCGTCCAGCAGCTCCGGCAGCGGCAGGTCCGCGGTGCCGGCGCGGAGCGGGAAGGCGTGCTCGTGGTAGCGCAGCACGTCCCCGTCCACCGTCAGCTGCCCGAGCACCTCGCCGACCGGCCCGCCCAGCACCGGCACCAGCAGCTGGCCGCCCTGCGCCTCCCAGTCGACGTCGAACCAGCGCGCGTACGGCGACTTCGGGCCCTCCCGGAGCACCTCCCACAGGGCGTGGTTGTGCCGGGGGGACATCGCCATGTGGTTCGGCACGATGTCCACGACGAGGCCGAGACCGTGCTCCCGCGCGGCGCGCGACAGCGCCCGCAGCCCCTCCTCGCCGCCGAGCTCCTCGCGCACGCGCGCGGGGTCCACGACGTCGTAGCCGTGCGTGGAGCCCGGGACCGCCTCCAGGACCGGGGAGAGGTGGAGGTGGGAGACGCCGAGCGAGGCCAGGTACGGCACAGCGGCCTGGGCGGCCGAGAAGGGGAAGCCGGGCTGGAGCTGGAGTCGGTAGGTGGCTGTCGGCACGGTGAGGACGGTTCGCTCGGCTGTCATGCGGACCTATGTACCCGTCTGGTCGGCTTATGTGTCACGGGGTGCGGGACCGCGCCCCGAAGGGGCGCTGGGGGTGCCCCCGGCCGAAGGCTGGGGGAGGAACTGCGCGACCAGCCCCCACCGGCCCGCACTTGGGTAACCGCCCGTCGGAGCGGGCATCCCTACGCCGGCCTCTTCAACACGGTCAGGCTTCGGCCCACCAACGTCAGACGTGCGCCGCCGTCCACCTTCGGTCCGCCCGACACCGGCTCCGCCTGCGCGGTGTCGACCACCACCTCCCACTGCCGGCCGTGATTCACCGGCACCGCGAAGTCCAACGGCTCCGGGGACGCGTTGAACATCAGCAGGAACGAGTCGTCGGCGATCCGCTGGCCCCGCGTGTCCGGTTCCGAGATCGCGTTGCCGTTGAGGAAGACCGTGAGGGCCGAGGCCTGGGCCGAGTCCCAGTCCCGCTGGACCATCTCGTGGCCCTCGGGGGTGAACCACGCGATGTCGGACAGCTCGTCGTGGGTGCCCTCCACCGGGCGGCCGTGGAAGAAGCGCCGGCGCCGGAAGACCGGGTGCTCCTTGCGCAGCCGCGCCATCGCCCGCGTGAAGGCCAGCAGCTCGCTGTCGTCCCCGGGAGCCGGCCAGTCCACCCAGGACACCTCGTTGTCCTGGCAGTACGCGTTGTTGTTGCCCTGCTGGGTGCGCGCGAACTCGTCGCCGTGACCGAGCATCGGCACGCCCTGGGACAGCATCAGCGTGGCGACGAAGTTGCGCATCTGCCGTTCGCGCAGTTCGAGGACCGCGGGGTCGTCGGTGTGGCCCTCGACCCCGCAGTTCCAGGACCGGTTGTGGCTCTCGCCGTCCCGGTTGTCCTCGCCGTTGGCCTCGTTGTGCTTGTCGTTGTACGACACCAGGTCGTGCAGGGTGAAGCCGTCGTGGCAGGTGACGAAGTTGATGGAGGCCAGCGGGCGGCGGCCGTCGTCCTGGTAGAGGTCGGAGGAACCGGTCAGCCGGGACGCGAACTCCGCCAGTGCGCGCGGCTCGCCGCGCCACAGGTCGCGCACGGTGTCGCGGTACTTGCCGTTCCACTCGGTCCACAGCGGCGGGAAGTTGCCCACCTGGTAACCGCCCTCGCCGACGTCCCAGGGTTCGGCGATCAGCTTCACCTGGGAGACGACCGGGTCCTGCTGCACCAGGTCGAAGAACGACGAAAGCCGGTCCACCTCGTGGAACTGCCTCGCCAGGGTCGCCGCGAGGTCGAAGCGGAAGCCGTCGACGTGCATCTCGGTGACCCAGTACCGCAGCGAGTCCATGATCATCTGCAGGACGTGCGGGGACCGCATCAGCAGCGAGTTGCCGGTGCCGGTGGTGTCCATGTAGTAGCGCGGGTCGTCCGTCAGCCGGTAGTAGGAAGGGTTGTCCAGGCCCCGGAAGGACAGCGTCGGGCCCAGGTGGTTGCCCTCGGCGGTGTGGTTGTAGACCACGTCGAGGATCACCTCGATGCCGGCCTCGTGCAGCGCCCGGACCGCCGACTTGAACTCCAGGACCTGCTGGCCGCGGTCGCCCCAGGAGGCGTAGGCGTTGTGCGGGGCGAAGAAGCCGATGGTGTTGTAGCCCCAGTAGTTGTTCAGGCCCATGTCGACCAGCCGGTGGTCGTTCACGAACTGGTGGACCGGCATCAGCTCCAGTGCCGTGACGCCGAGCGCCGTCAGGTGCTCGATGACGGCCGGGTGGGCCAGGCCCGCGTAGGTGCCGCGCAGCTCCTCGGGCAGCCCCGGGTGGCGCATGGTCAGGCCCTTCACGTGGGCCTCGTAGATCACCGTGTGGTGGTACTCGGTGCGCGGCCGCCGGTCGTCGCCCCAGTCGAAGTACGGGTTGATCACCACCGACGTCATGGTGTGCGGCGCCGAGTCCAGGTCGTTGCGCTTGTCCGGGTCGCCGAAGTGGTAGCCGTACACCTCCTCGCCCCAGCGCACGGACCCGCTGACCGCCTTCGCGTAGGGGTCCAGCAGCAGCTTCGCCGAGTTGCAGCGCAGCCCGCGCCCGGGGTCGTACGGGCCGTGCACCCGGAAGCCGTACCGCTGCCCCGGCATCACGCCGGGCAGGTAGGCGTGCCGCACGAAGGCGTCGCTCTCCCGCAGTTCCACCGCCGTCTCGGAGCCGTCGTCGTGCAGCAGACACAGCTCCACTCGGTCCGCGGCCTCCGTGAAGACCGCGAAGTTGGTCCCGGCGCCGTCGTACGTGGCGCCGAGCGGATATGCCTCTCCAGGCCAGACCTGCATGAAGTCGACTCTTCCAGGTGTGTCCTGCGCCCGGGGGCGCCTTGGTCATGAGTCTGCCCGAAAGTAATGGAACCCCTCGTGACTTACGTCCCTCTTACCCCGCGACCAGTGCACGCAGCAGCCCGTGGGGCCGACGTGTGCCGAACCAGTGGGGCAATCACGTACTCCCTGTGACCAAGGGGGAGTAGGGGGAAGATGTGCGCAAGATAGTGCACCGCCATCTGGGCAAGGTGGTGGCCGGTGCGGGACTGGCGGTCGCGGGGACCGCCGTGATGGTCGGGATCACCCTGCCGGGCACGGCAGGGGCGAACGAGTCGGGAGGGAGCGACGGGAGCGCGGCGGTCGCCGCGCAACAGGGGGGCCAGGGGCAGGACGCCGTCAAGCCGGGTGTGGTGGAACAGGCGCCTGCCGAGGGGAAGAAGGGCACGGGCAGCGACCCGCTGACCGATGACGAGACCAGGCGTGTCGAGCAACTCGCTCTGACCCAGCAGATGTTCAGCGCCGGGGAGAACGTCGAGGGCCGGCGCGGCCCGGAGCGGCTCAGTGTCGATCTCGCCGAGCCGGACGCGAACGAACTGGACAGTTCGGATGCGCCGCGTCGCGCGGACGTGACGTTCTACGACTACCGGGACGACACCCTCGTCACCCGGACCGTCAACCTCGACACCGGCAAGGTCGAGCACACCACCAGCAGCAAGGGCGTCCAGCCGCCGCTCAGCCACGACGAGAACGTCGAGGCGCTCAAGCTGCTCGTCGCCGACCGGCTCGGTGCCGGCCTGAAGGCGGACTTCAAGGACGCCACCGGCACCGCGCTGACCGACCCGGACCAGCAGCTGCTGCTCAACAGCGCGGTCTACCGCGCCACCCCGGGCGCCCAGCCGGCCGCCCTCGACGCGTGCGGCGAACACCGCTGCGTGCGGCTCTTCCCGAAGGTGAAGAACGGGCCGTGGATCGACGCCAGGTCGCTCATCGTCGACCTGAGCGCGCGCAAGGTCGTGAAGCTCGGCCGCTGAGCCGGGCCCTCCGTTCACCGTTCACTCCGCATCTCCCGTACCAGGAGTCACTTCGTCATGCACGTGAACCTGCGCGCGAGCACGCGCGTGCCCAGAATCCGCCATGCCCGCAGGACGGCCGCCGTGGGCCTGTCCGCGGTCGCGCTGGCCGCCGGCGCCACCACCGCCGCCGGGCCCGCCGTCGCCCAGCCGAAGCAGGCCGGCGCGGCCGCCGCGGACTGCTCGGCCGCCTACCGCATCGAGCAGAAGCTCTCCACCGGCACCACCTGGCGGATGTGCTGGCGCTACGACAGCAAGGCCGGGCTGGTCCTGGAGCACATCTCCTACCAGCCCAAGGGCGAGTCGGCCCCCATCAAGGTGCTCTCCAGCGCCCGTCTCGCCCAGATCGACGTCCCCTACGACGACGGCAGCGTCGAGTACGACGACCTGACCGGGTTCGGCTTCGCCCAGGGCCTGGTGCCGCTCGCCTCGGCCGAGTGTCCCGGCGGCACCATCAAGACGGTCAAGGTCCCCGAGGCCTGGGACCCGGCCCACCCCAATGTCAACGGCCTGTGCACCACCACCCGTTCGCGCGGCCACGCGTACCGGATGCAGGCCGACACCGGCAACCGGGTGTACCAGCAGCAGGGCAAGGACCTGCTGGTCTACACCGTCAACAAGGTCGGCTGGTACGAGTACATGACCGAGTGGCGGTTCCAGGACGACGGCACGATCAACATGAACGTCGGCGCCACCGGCAGCCTCTCGCCGGGCGACTACGACGCCGGGGACGGCCGCGGCTGGCCGATCGGCAAGGGCGCCCACGCCTACGCCACCAGCCACGCCCACAACGTCTTCTGGAAGCTGGACTTCGACCTCGACGGCTCCTCCAAGAGCCGTGTCGAGCAGTACGACTCGAAGGTCAGCGCCCCGGTCCACGGCCAGGAGGCGCCCAGCAACAGGACCACCCGCACCAATGTCACCAAGGAACTCGCCGGCGACGCCGCGAACATGCGCTGGTGGCGCGTGGTCAGCACGGCCGGCAAGAACAAGGACGGGCACGCCCGTTCGTACGAGATCGTCCGGGGCGCCAGCAGCAAGTACCCGGGACACGCGTTCACTTCGCACGACGTCTACTTCACCCAGTACGACAAGTGCGAGCAGTTCGCCAGCAACAACCCGGGCTGCCCCAGCGGTCACCCCAAGACCGTCGACAAGTTCGTGAACGGGCAGACCCTCACCAACCCCGTGGTCTGGGTGAACGTCGGTTTCCACCACATCGCGCGCGACGAGGACCAGCAGCCGATGCCGGTCCACTGGCAGGGCTTCTCCATCGCCCCGCGGGACGTCACCGCTATGAATCCGCTCACTCCGGCCGCCCTCGCTGATCAGAACGGACAGCCCGGAAACGGTAGTTGAGAAACGACCTGTCCATCCGGCTGCACCGCCGACCACTCCCGGAGTACCCTTCCTTGATCGTTGGCACAGGGAGAGCTCGGGGGAGCGGAAGGCGGTGCACGGGTGGGCTCGGGAGGCCTGGAGCTGCCCCCTGGTGACGAGGGTCACGAGGGGAACTCCACAGACGTCCCGCCCGGCGCGGTGTCCCTGGCCCGGCCGATGGACGCCACGGGCTCCATCGGGCCGGAGCTGGAGTGGGACGCCGACGCCTGGCTGGAGGTGCGTACGCGCGCCCAGCGGGCCGGCCGGGCCTACATCTGGCTGAACCTCGTCGAGCAGCGGATGCGCGCGGTCGTGGCCGCCGTGCTGCGGCCCATCTACGAACCCGTCCACGGCGACGAGTGGGTGGTCGCCGCGGCCGGTCCGGCCGGCCAGGAGTGGGTCCAGCGGGCGGTCGCCGTGCGCGAGGTCAGCCGCCGCAAGGGATACCTGCTCGACCCCGCCGACGACAACGTGCTCAGCTTCCTCACCCTCCCGCAGCTGCGGGAGCTGATGGTCCAGCACTGGCCGTGCTTCGAGCCGTACTTCGACGAGCGCCGGGACGTCGAACTCGCCCTGGACGAGCTGGAGGTGACCCGCAACATCGTCTCCCGCAACCGGGCGCTGTCCGGGGCCGTCCTCGACCAGGCCGAGCGCGCCTCCGCCCGGCTCCTGGAGATGCTCGGCGCGGGCGGCGACGTGCCCTCGGCGCGCCGGCTCCCCGTGGACGCCGTCGAGGACCTCGTCGGCGACCGCTACGCGGACGTTGTCGCCGTCCATCCCGACCGGGTCCGCCTCATGCGCCAGTTCCCGGCCGAGGACCTCTTCGGCGGCGCCCGCCGCCTGGACGCGATCGGTATCGGCCTCAACCTGCTCGTGCAGAACTTCTCCGGCCGCCGCATGGTCCGGCTCGCCGAGACCGGCTGCCGGGTCCGCCTCCTCTTCCTCAACCCGGCCTCCAGCGCGGTCAAGCGCCGCGAACGCGAACTCGGGATGAAACGGGGCGAACTGGCCCGCTCGGTCGAGATGAACATCCTCCACATGCGCCGGGTCCGGTCCCGGCTGCGCGACCCGGGCGCCTTCGAGATCCAGGTGTACGACGACACCCCCCGCTTCTCCGCCTACCTGGTGGACGGCGACGGCGCCGACGGCGTCGCGATCATCCAGTCCTACCTGCGCGGTGCGCGCGGGATGGAGTCGCCGGTGCTGGTGCTCCGCAACGGCGGCAAGGTGGTCAAGTCGGACGACGTCGTGGAGACGGGTCTCTTCCCGACCTACCGCGAGGAGTTCGAGACGGCTTGGGCTGATTCGCGCCCGGTGTCCTGACGCGTGCGTGCGGCGGTGCCGCGCGGGTAAGCGGAACGCGGCCCTCTGATTGTCAGTGCCGCATGCGAGGGTGGAGACCACTGGGGGAAAGCACCACCAAGAAGGGGGGCCGCCGATGGGCTGGCACCAGGAGCTCCTGATCGGCTTCGACCTGGAGACGACGGGTACGGATCCGCGCGAGGCACGGATCGTCACGGGGGCCGTGATCGAGGTCAGGGCCGGGCAGGAGCTGGGCCGCCGCGAGTGGCTGGCGGATCCCGGCGTGGAGATCCCGGCCGACGCGGTGGCGGTGCACGGCATCAGCAACGAGCGGGCGGCGGCCGAGGGCAGACCGGCCGACCAGGTCGCCGACGCCCTCGCGGACGTCCTCACCGGGTACTGGAGGACGGGCGTCCCGGTCGTCGCCTACAACGCGACCTTCGACCTCACCCTGCTCTCCGCGGAGCTGCGCCGGCACGGACTCCCGTCCCTCTCCGACCGCCTCGGCGGCCTCGACCCGGCACCGGTCGTCGACCCGTACACCATCGACCGCTGGGTCGACCGCTACCGCCGCGGCAAGCGGAACCTGGAAGCGGTGTGCGCCGAGTACGGCATCACCCTCGCCGCCGCCCACAACGCCTCGGCCGACGCGCTCGCCGCGGCGCGCCTGGCCGGCGCGATAGCCGAGCGCCACCCGAAGATCGCGGTGCTGGGTCCTGCGGAGCTGCACCGGCGGCAGGTGGAGTGGTACGCGGAGTGGGCGGCGGACTTCCAGCAGTTCCTGCGGCGCAAGGGGGAGGCCGACGCGGTGGTGGACGGGGCGTGGCCCCTGCGGGAGCTGGCCGAGGCCGTCTGAGGGTTCCGCCCGGTTGGCAGCGCCGCGATGCGTCGTTGTTCGTCTGCGGCTCCGCTGTGGCTGGTCGCGCAGTTCCTCCCCGAGCCTTCGGCCGGGGGTACCCCCAGCGCCCCTTTCGGGGCGCTCCTCAGGGGGCGCGTCTCAGATCAGAAGGGGTACCACCGCACCGACTCGTCGCCCTCCCGCAGCGACGCCACGCGGCGTTCGAACTCCGTCAGTGCCTTCGGGTTGGTCGGGGCGTGCTGGGCGACCCAGGCGCAGCTCGCCGTCTCGCGGGCGCCGCGCAGGACGCTGCAGCCCCCCCACTCGCGTACGTCCCACCCGTAGGCCGTGACGAACGAGTCGTACGCCTCGGCGGGCAGCCCGTACCGGTCCCGGGACAGGGCCATCACCACCAGGTCGTGCTCGCGCAGGTCCGAGGAGAAGGTCTCCAGGTCGACCAGGACCGGGCCGGTCGGGCCGACGTGCACATTGCGGGGCAGCGCGTCCCCGTGGATCGGGCCCGGCGGCAGATGCGGGGTCAGTGCGGCCGCGGCCGCTGCGAAGCCGTCCCGGCGCTCGCGGAGATACGCCGCGTCGGCGGGGTCGATCGCCTCGCCGGCCAGCCGCAGCCAGCGCTCCACACCGCCCAGCAGCTCGCGGGGCGGCAAGGCGAAGGGGGGCGAGGGCAGTGCGTGCACGATCCGCAGCAGTTCGGCCAGATCCCGTGGTTCGGCCGGCCGCACCGGGTCCGGCAGCCGGTGCCACACCGTCACCGGGTGACCGTCGACGAGCAGTGCCTTCGGCTCGGCGGCGCGTACGGCTGGTACGTCCGCCTCCGCCAGCCACCCGGCGATCTCCAGCTCGCGCCGGGCCCGGTCGAGGAGCTCGGCGTCCCGGCCGACCTTCACCACCAGGTCCCCGGCCGCGAACACGGCGTTCTCGCCCAGGGCCAGGAGCGCGGCGTCGGCCACCGCACCGGGCAGTACACCCGCCGTGGCCAGTA
Organism: Streptomyces sp. NPDC086777; assembly: GCF_040702065.1. Classification (NCBI taxonomy): domain Bacteria; kingdom Bacillati; phylum Actinomycetota; class Actinomycetes; order Kitasatosporales; family Streptomycetaceae; genus Streptomyces; species Streptomyces sp. NPDC086777. The sequence continues at coordinate 80,385 of NZ_JBFBJI010000034.1, forward strand.
CGTCCCGCGCCCTTGCCTCGTCCATCGCCCGCCTCCGTGTCCGTTGCCGGCGCCCGCGCGCCCGCCGCTGTGCGGGTGCACACGGCGTCGTCTTCCTGCCATCCGGTGGCCAGTCTCGCATCCGGGGAGGTCGGACCGGGTGCGCGGTGCCTTGACGGGACCACCGGCCTTCACGACCATGTCCAGGCCCGACCGGGCCGCGCAAAGGGGGATGACGTGGCATTGGCGACGAACGTGGCGAACGGGAGGCGGCCGGCCGCCCTACGTCTGACCGGCCACGGCGCCTGGTTCCTGGTCCTGCCCGCCCTGATCCCGATCCTCGTGCTGAGCGTCGGCCCGCTGCTCTACGGGATCCTGCTGGCGTTCACCGACGCCCAGTCGGGCCGGACCGCGGCGACCCGGTGGATCGGCGGTCTCAACTTCCGGGACCTGCTGCACGACACCCTCTTCTGGGAGTCGTTCCGGATCGGCCTGGTCTGGGCCCTCGGCGTGACCGTGCCGCAGTTCCTGCTCGCCCTCGGCCTCGCGCTCCTGCTCCACCAGGAGTTACGGCTGCGCCGGCTGGCCCGCGCCCTCGCGATCGTGCCGTGGGCGATGCCCGAGGTCGTCGTCGGCATCATCTGGCGGCTGGTCTACAACCCCGATGCGGGCATCCTCAACGAGACCCTGCACGACGTCGGTCTCGGCGGCGGCCGGGACTGGCTGAGCGGCCTCGGCACCGCCCTGCCCGCCGTGATCGTCGTCGGCGTCTGGGCCGGAATGCCGCAGACCACGGTCGCCCTGCTGGCCGGACTCCAGAACACCCCGAGCGAACTGCACGAGGCGGCGGCCGTGGACGGCGCCGGTGCCTGGCGCCGCTTCCGCGCGGTCACCTGGCCCGCCCTGCGACCCGTGGCCCTGGCCGTCACGGCGCTCAACCTGATCTGGAACTTCAACTCCTTCGCCCTGGTCTACGTGCTGACCAACGGCGGCCCCGGCGGCAAGACCCGGCTGCCGATGCTCTTCGCCTACGAAGAGGCCTTCCGTTACGGTCAGTTCGGGTACGCGGCCGCGATGGGCTGTGTGATGGTCGCGGTGATCGCGGTGCTGCTGGCCGTCTTCCTGACAGGCCGCCTGCGGGGAGGCGAGGACGCGTGAGGACCCGTACCGCAGCCCGCGCCGGCCAGTACGCGGCCCTGCTCGGCTACCTCGTCTTCCTGGCCTTCCCGCTCCTGTGGCTGCTCTCCACCGCCTTCAAGTCCCCGCAGGAGCTGGGCAGTCTGCATCCCACCTGGATCCCCAGGCACCCCACCCTGGCCAACTTCCGGCAGGCCTTCGACGAGCAGCCCCTGCTGCGGGCCGGTCTCAACTCCCTGCTCGCCGCGCTCGGCGCCGCGCTGATCGCCGTCGTGCTCGCGACCCCGATGGCGTACGTCATGGCCCGGCGCCGCACCGCTCTCTCCCGGGCGGCCACCGGGTGGGTGGTGGTCAGCCAGGCATTCCCGTTCGTCCTGGTGATCATCCCGCTGTTCCTGGTGCTGAAGCACCTGCGGCTCATCGACTCGCTGGCCGGGCTGGTGCTGGTGTACGTGGTGTGGGCGCTGCCGTTCGCGCTGTGGATGCTCGTCGGACACGTCCGCGCGGTGCCCGTGGAACTGGAGGAGGCGGCGGCCGTCGACGGGGCCGGGCGGCTGCGGACGCTCGTGTCGGTGACCGCGCCGCTGCTCGCACCCGGGATCGTGGCGACCGGGCTGTTCGCCTTCGTCACCGCGTGGAACGAGTTCTTCTTCGCGCTGGTGCTGCTGAAGACACCGGAGAAACAGACCCTGCCGGTCGTCCTCACCCACTTCATCGGCGCGGAAGGGGTGGCCGACCTCGGCCCGCTGGCGGCGGCCGCCTTCCTCGCCACCCTGCCCTCGCTGGTCGTCTTCGCGGTGGTCCAGCGGCGGATCACGGGCGGGATGCTCGCCGGGGCGGTGAAGAGCTGATGCGCACCAGGATAGGCACGGCCGTCGTCGTACTCCTCCTGCTGCTGGCGGGCTGCACCTCCGCATCCCGTACCGGCGGCCCGGTCACCCTCCGTTTCCAGTCCCTGGCCTGGCAGGACGAGTCGGTCGCCGCCAACAAGGAACTGGTGAAGGAGTGGAACGCCACCCACAGGGACGTCAAGGTCGAATACGTACAGGGCAGTTGGGACAGCATCCACGACCAGCTGCTCACCTCCTTCGAGGGCGGTGAGGCCCCGGACATCATCCACGACGCCTCCGACGACCTCGCGGACTTCGCCTACGGCGGCTACCTCGCCGACCTGACCGACCTGCTGTCCGCCCGGCTCAAGTCCGACATACCCCGGCGCAGCTGGCAGACGGCGACCTTCGGGCACGGCATCTACGGCGTGCCCTTCCTCCAGGAACCGCGTGTGCTGATCGCCAACAGGACCTGGCTCACCCGGGCCGGTGTGCGCACACCGACCCCCGAACACCCCTGGACCTGGGCGGAGTTCCGGCGGATCACCGAGCGGCTCGGCGGTGACGGGAAGTACGGCGTCGCCTGGCCGCTCAAGGAGCCCGTCTCCGCCACGCTCAACCTGTCGCTGTCGGCGGGCGGACAGCTCTTCCACCGGGGCGCCGACGGCACGGTGACCGTACGGTTCGGGGCCGCCGACCAGGTCGTGCCGCGCACGATCCACGACCAGGTGAACGTCGACCACAGCGCGCCCGGCTCCACCCTGGGCAGCGGCGGCTCGGACACCCTGCCGGGCTTCTTCGGCGGCAAGTACGCCATGGTCCCGCTCGGCTTCTCCTACCGCCAGCAGATCGTCCAGCAGGCCCCGAAGGGCTTCGCCTGGGAGGTGCTGCCCGCCCCGGCGGGCGCCGACGGCCCGGCCCAGGGCGTCAGCCCGCAGACGCTCTCCGTCGCGGCGGACAGCCCGCACAGGAAGGAGGCGGCGGAGTTCGTCGACTTCCTGCTGCGGCCCGAGAACATGGTCCGGCTCGCCCTCGGCGACTGGATGCTGCCCACCGGCACCCAGGCCCTGAAGGACCCCGCCCTGCACACCGCGAAGTACGGCTGGGCCACCGGCACCGCCCTCGCCGGACACCTCAGCCCGGCCCCCGCCCAGACGGTCCGCGGCTACCCCGAGTGGAAGGACAAGGTGGCCACCCCGGCTCTCCAGGAGTACTACAGCGGGGCCATCGGCCTCGGCGAACTCGGCCGCCGCCTGGAGAAGGACGGCAACCTGGTGCTGGCCCGCTACCAGCGCTGACCCTCCTGGGCACGGCACAGGGCCCGTCGGCTCCCCCGGAGACCGACGGGCCCTGTCGCGAAGGGCGTTGCTGCTCGCCTCAGACGCGCAGCCGCTCCTGCTCGTCCCGTGCCGCCGGGGCCACCGCTTCCGGCGACTCGTCGTGCGTCAGGTCCGGCAGCCACCGCAGCCAGCTCGGCAGGTACCAGTTGCGCTCGCCGAGCAGGGCCATCACCGCCGGGAGCAGGACGCCCCGGATGACCGTGGCGTCGATGAGGACAGCGGCCGCCAGGCCCACGCCCATCTGCTTCATGGACTGCATGGACAGCGTGCCGAAGATCGCGAACACGGCGACCATGATGACGGCGGCGCTGGTGACGACCCCGGCCGTGGTGACCACGCCGTGCTGGATCGCCTCCCTGGTGGACCGGCCGCGCAGCCGGGCCTCGCGGATCCGGGAGACGACGAACACGTGGTAGTCCATGGACAGGCCGAACAGGATCACGAAGAGGAACAGCGGCAGCCAGGTGACGATCGCGCCGACCCCCTGCGCGCCCACCAGCGAGGCGCCCCAGCCGTGCTGGAAGACGGCGACGAGGATGCCGTACGCGGCGCCCACCGAGAGCAGGTTGAGCAGGATCGAGGTGACCGCGACCGTCAGCGAGCGGAACGACAGCAGCATCAGCAGGAAGGCGAAGACGACCACGAAGGCGAAGACCGGGACGACCGAGCCGAGCAACTGGTCGTTGAAGTCCTGGTTGCCCGCGACGTTCCCGGTGATCGGCGCCTGCACGCCGGCGACCTTGCCGAGCGTGGCCGGCCGTACCTCGTCGCGGAGCTTCTGCAGGCTCTTGCCGGCCTTGTCCATGTCGGAGCCGCCGACCAGCGGCACGGTGACCAGGGCGACGTTCTGGGCGTCGTGCAGCTTGATGTCGACGGGGCCGCGCGAGGCGCCCGAGCTGATCGCCCGCTCCTTGAAGGCGGTCAGCGCCTGCCGGACCTCGGGGGCGTTGATGTCCTTCGCCCTGACGACCACCTCGGCGGGCTCGGAGCCGCCGGGGAACGCCTGGTTGACACGGTCGTAGGTCTGCACGATCGGCAGCGAGTTCCCGAACTCCTGGTCCAGGGTGAGTTGGGAGGTCTTCATGCCGAGGGCGGGGGCGGCGACCGCCAGCAGCGCGCCCACCGCCACGAGGACGGAGACCAGCGGCCTGGCGAGGACACCCCGCAGCACGGCCGTCCAGAAGCGGCTCTCGGACGGGCCGTGGGCCCGCTTGCGGCGACGCAGGAACGGGATGCGGCCCTTCTCGACCCGGTGGCCCAGCAGGGAGAGCAGCGCGGGCAGGACCGTCACCGAGCCGACCATGGCGACCGCGACGACCATCAGGGAGGCCAGGCCCATCGCCTCGAACTCGGCGAGGCCGGTGAACAGCATGCCGGCCATCGCCACGCACACCGTGACACCGGAGACGATGATGGCCCGGCCGCTGGTGGCGGCGGCGATCCGCAGCGCGGCGTCCGCGCCCCGGCCGGCCTCCCGTTCCTCGCGTTCCCGGCGCAGGTAGAAGAGGCAGTAGTCGACGCCGACGGCCATGCCGACCAGCAGCATCACGGAGTTGGCGGTGTCGCTCATCGGCTGCAGATGGCTGACCAGGCCCATCAGGCCCATCGTCGCCATGATCGCGGTGATCGCCAGACCTACCGGCAGCAGGGCCGCCACCAGCGCGCCGAACGCGATCAGCAGGATGCCGAAGGCCACCGGCACGGCGGAGTACTCGGCCCGCTGGAAGTCCTTGCCGAAGGCGTCGTCGTACTGCTTGTTCATGCTGGCGCCGCCGATCTCCTCGATCCGCAGCGTGCCGTGCGCCTTCTGTACCCCGGCCACCGCGTCCAGCACCGGCTCCACCCGGTCGCCGGCGGTCTCGGAGTCGCCGCGCATGTCGAACTGGACCAGTGCGCTGCGGCCGTCCTTCGAGATCGTGCCGGTGACGTACGGCGAGGTGACGTCCGTGACCCGGCCGGTGCCGTCGACGGCCTTCACGACGTCCGAGACGGCGGCCCTGAAGGCGGTGTCCGTGGCCTTTACCGTCGGGTCCTTGGCCTGGATCAGGACGGTCTCGCTCGCGGGCTCCTTGATGCCCGCGTCGTCGATGATCTGCGCTGCGGTGTGGGTCTCGCCCTTGAGCTGGTCGCTCTCGTCGACGTCGACCCGGCCGGCCGCCGAGCCGAGCCCCATCGCCAGGACGACGAACAGTACCCATATGCCGACGGCGGCCCAGCGGTGCCGGGCGCTCCAGCCGCCGGCCCGGGCGGCCAGCCCCCGCACCCGCGTCTCTCCGTTCCCCATGACGGGATCCATGACGGGAATGCCCCCTCGTGTGCGGTGACGGCCCCGGCCGCCACGATCTCTTCACGACTTCCTTTGTTCGATTCGAAGGTATGGGCCGGACAAGACCGACTCCTCGTGCTGTCCGGTGATGTCCGGCGGCCGGCTCTCGTCGCCCGGGAGGATGTCGGGCCCTTACATCTATCCACCCATCTCGGGGGTGATGATCAGGGACGCCCCTTCCGACGACGGTGATCCTCTTTGTGATTACGAAACCTTGTTGAACAAGTCACAGGTGCGTGTAGGAGTTGATCCGGACCGGTCCGATCGGCCAGAGTTTCGGGCAGCCCGGCATGACCGGCACGGCCGTCGTGCCAACCCCCACGGGGCACGACGGCCGTTCTAGGGTGTTCGAATGACGAGGTATGCGGCACTGCTGCGCGGGATCAACGTGGGCGGCAACAAGAAGCTCCCGATGGCCGAACTGCGCACGCTGATGAGCGGACTGGGGTACGACTCCGTCCAGACCTACCTGCAGAGCGGACAGGCCGTCTTCACCGCCGCCGGCGGGGACGCCGACTCCCTGGCGGCCGAGCTGGCCGGGGCGGTCGAGGAGCGGTTCGGCTTCTCCGTCGACGTGCTCGTCCGCGACCACGCCTACCTGAAGGCGGTCGAGGCGGCCTGCCCGTTCCCGGCCGCCGAACTGGCGGCCAGACAGCTGCACGTCACGTACCTCTCCGCGCCGGTCACCGCGGAGCGCTACGCGGACATCGACCCGGCGGCCCACCTCCCCGAGGAGTTCCGGCTGGGCGACCGCGCCCTGTACCTGTACGCCCCGGACGGCCTCGGCCGCTCCAAGCTCGCCGAGGCGCTGTCCCGGCCCCGGATCCACAAGGGACTGACCGCCACCACCCGGAACTGGAACACGGTGGTCAAACTGGTGGAGCTGACGGCCCCGGAAGCCTGACCGGCGGCCGCCCCGCCCCTGCCCCAGGGGCAGGGCGACGGCTGTGCGAGGCTCCTCCCATGCGCTACATCATCATCGGAGCGGGGGCCGTCGGCGGCGCGGTCGGCGGACGGCTGGCCGGCGCCGGACACGAGGTCGTCCTGGTGGCAAGGGGCGCGCACCACGCGGCGCTGCGGGACGGCGGGCTGCGGCTGAAGGTGCCGGACGGCGAGTACACCTACCGGCTCCGGACCGTCACCGGCCCCGGGGAACTCGGCGGGCTGCGCGCGGACGACGTCCTCGTCCTCGCCGTCAAGACGCAGGACACCGTGGCCGCCCTCCAGGCCTGGGGACCGGCGCCGGTCGCGGGCGGTGGCACGGCGGCGCAGCGGCTGCCCCTGTTCTGCGCCCAGAACGGCGTGGAGGGCCAGCGACTCGCCCTGCGCGTCTTCCGGCACGTCTACGGCGTCTGCGTCTGGCTGCCGTCGACCCACGTCGAACCCGGCGTGGTCTCAGCGGGCGGCGCCCCGCTCACCGGCATGCTGCACCTGGGCCGCCACCCCCACGGCACCGACGCGACCGCCCGGCTGGTCGCCGCCGACCTGGAGAAGTCCCACTTCGAGGCTCCGGTCGTGCCCGACGTGGCGCGCTGGCAGTACGCCAAGCTGCTCTCCAACCTCGGCAACGCCCTGGAGGCCGTCGCCGGGCCCGTCGCCGACGACACGGCCGTGGCCCTGTTCGAGCGGGTGCGGGCCGAGGGCGCGAGGGTGCTGGACGCCGCCGGTATCGCGTACGCGAGCGTCGAGGAGCAGCGGGCCCTACGCGGCCACAAGGTGGACCTGGTCCCGCTGGACGGCGCCCCGCGCGGCGGCGGCTCCTCCTGGCAGTCCCTCAGCCGCGGCACCGGCACCATCGAGGCGGACTACCTCAACGGCGAGATCGGGCTGCTCGGCCGCCTGCACGGCGTTCCGACGCCGCTCAACGACCTGCTGCAGCAACTCGCCAACACCTTCGCACGCGAGCGCCGGGCGCCCGGCTCGATGCCGTACGGCGAACTCGGCCGCCTCGCCGAGGAGGCCGCGACCGCGCCGTCAACTGCCCCACGGGGAAAGGCCGTCGGGAATCCGAACCGGTAAGGGAACTGGTGTGACACGTTCGCCGGACGCGACGCAGAAGTAAGTGTGCCGGCCACCGTGCGACGCTCGCGAGAGCCCGTCGCCGGCCGGCCCGTTCGCGGTCCGACGGACAGGGGAGCGCCGGACCGCGAACACCAAGCCGGTCGCTCAGGCCCCGACGGCCGCCAGGGCCGGAGTACGCGCCGCGTCGTACCGTTCGAGAAGCACCCGCGCCACCTCGGGCGCCGGGCCGAGCACCTCGGCCAGCACGTCCGCCTCCGCCGCGCCCCGCGCGATGCGGTCCGGCAGGAAGCCGGGGGCGAGGACGTACGGCGCCACCGCGACCCGGGCGCAGCCCAGCTCCCGCAGCTCGCGCACCGCGTCCTCGGTGCGGGGCAGGGACGCGGAGGCGAACGCGGGCCGCACGGCGCACCAGCCGGTGCGCTGCCACTCCCGTGCCAGACGCGCGATCACGGCGATCGCCTCCGGGTCGCTGGACCCCGCCGAGGCCAGCACGACCCCGGTCGAGGACCGGTCGGCGGCGGTCAGCCCCGCCTCGTACAGCCGCCGCTCCAGGGCCGACACCAGCAGCGGCGAAGGGCCCAGCACCTCCGCCTGCCGGATCCGCAGCCGCGACGGCGCGTCCCGCAGTACCGCCGGGATGTCCGCCTTCGCGTGGAAGGCGCGGGTCAGCAGCAGCGGGAGGGCCACGACGTCCCGGACGCCCTCCGCCGCCAGGGACTCCAGCAGCCCGTGCACGGACGGGATGGTGAAGTCGAGGAAGCCCGTCTCCACGCGCAGCCCGGGCCGCAGCGACCGTACCCGGCGTACCAGGGCGTGCACGGTCGCGGCGTGCCGCGGATCGCGGCTGCCGTGGGCGATGACGAGGAGAACGGGCTTCGTACGCATGGACCTCAGCCCTTCACCAGCAGGCCTCGGCTGCGCAGCACCCACCGCTCCAGCGGACTGAAGATCAGCAGGTCGATCGCGATGCCGACGAACAGGATCAGGATGATGGCCTCGAACACCATCGCCATGTCGCTGGCGGTGCGCGCGTTCTCCAGGAGCTGGCCGAGGCCCACGCCCAGGTCCGGGAAGCTCGCGATGATCTCCGCCGCCATCAGCGAGCGCCAGGAGAACGCCCAGCCCTGCTTCAGACCCGCCACGTAGCCGGGCATGGCGGCCGGCAGCACGACGTGCCAGATGCCCTTGACGCCCGTCGCGCCCATGGTGCGCCCGGCCCGCAGGAACAGCGGCGGCACCTGGTCGACGCCGGACACCAGGCCGTTGGCGATGGAGGGAACCGCGCCGAGCAGGATCACGGCGTACATCATCGAGTTGTTCAGGCCCAGCCAGATCACGGCCGGCGGCACCCACGCCACCGACGGCAGCGACTGGAGGCCGGACAGGATCGGGCCGATGGCCGCCCGCACGAACCTCACTCGCGCCACCACCAGCCCCAGCGGGGTGCCGATGAGCAGCGCGAAGAGGAAGCCGAGCAGGCCGCGGCTGACGCTGGTCCAGATGTAGCCGAGCAGGTCGCCCTTGAGCCAGGCGTCCTTGAAGGTGTCGCCGACCGCCGCCGGGGAGGGCAGCTTGGACGGGTCGTCGACGACCGGGACGAGGAGTGTCCAGACCACGAGGACCACCGCGAGCGCGATGATCGGGGGCAGGATCTTCGTGGTGAAGGTCTGGCGGAGGGTCGGGCGGCTGGTGGCCGTCGTCTCCAGGGCGTCGAGGCCGGCCTCGACACTTCCGGCGTCCTTGGCCGGCGTCGTCTCAGTGCTGGCCATGGCGGCGGATCTCCCCACGCAGTACATCGGTGATCTCGAGGGACAGTTCGGCCACCGGCGCGTCCTCGATGCGGCGCGGCTGCGGTATGCCGACCTCCCACTCGCGGGCTATCCGGCCCGGCCGCGACGACAGCAGGATCACCCGCTGGGCGAGCCGTACCGCCTCGCGCACGTTGTGCGTGACGAACAGGACGGAGACACCGGTCTCCTCCCAGATCCGGGTCAGCTCGTCGTGCAGCACGTCCCGGGTGATGGCGTCCAGGGCCGAGAACGGCTCGTCCATCAGCAGCAGTCTGCTCTCCTGGGCGAGCGAACGGGCCAGGGCCGCCCGCTGGCGCATACCGCCGGACAGCTCGTGGACGCGCTTGCCGTACGCGCCCTTCAGGCGGACCAGTTCGAGCAGCCGCTCGGCCTTGTCCCGGCGGTCGTTCTTGGGAACCCCCCTGAGCTTCAGGGCGAGTTCGATGTTCTTGCCCGCGGTCAGCCACGGGAAGAGGGCGTGCTCCTGGAACATCAGGGCGGGCCGCCCGTCCGTCGCGATGGAGCCCGCGGTGGGCCTGTCGAGCCCCGCCACCAGGTTCAGCAGCGTGGACTTGCCGCACCCCGAGGCTCCCAGGAGGGTGACGAACTCGCCCGGCGCGACATCGAGGGTGATGTCGTCCAGGACGAGCTGCTGCCCGCCCGGAGTCCCGAAGGACTTCGAGACATGCTCTAGGCGTGCCGCGTACTCGACCGACTCGTCGGCCTTGGCGAGTGTCGTGGTCGTGGCCATGGTCGTCACCTCCTGGGATCTCGTCGGGACCGGCGTCAGCTGCTGCCGAGACCGGCGGCGTCGACCGGGCTCTGGCCGTCGGCCTTCAGCACCTTGTTGAGGATCGTCAGGTCGTAGATGTTCTTCAGCAGCGGGTCGGTGAGCAGGCCGGCCTTGACGGCGTGCTGGGCCTCGGTGTTGAGGGTGGAGGCCAGCGGGTCGTCGGTGAACTCGATGGACGACCAGGCCGGGTCCAGGACGTCGGCGGGCAGCGCCTTGCCGGAGTCGATCGCCAGCTGCTTGTTGGCCGAGGCCTTCGCCGCGTCCGGGTTGGCGTTGATCCACTTGTTGGTCTCGACCGAGCCCTTGAGGACCGCCTCGACGACCTTCGGGTGCTCCTTGAGGAACTTCTGCGACACGATGATGTTCGTGATCACGAACTTCTTGTCGGGCCACAGCGTCGACTCGTCGAGCAGCACCTTGCCGCCCTCGGCGACCAGCTTGGACGCGGTCGGCTCCGGCACCCAGGCACCGTCGATGGAACCGGCCTTGAAGGCGTCCGGGGTGATCTTGTTGTCGGTGCGGACGACCGTGACATCGCCCTTGCCGCTCTGCGCGTCGACCTTCCAGCCCTGGTCCGCGATCCAGTTGAGGAACGCCACGTCCTGCGTGTTGCCCAGCTGAGGCGTCGCGATCTTCTTGCCCTTGACGTCCGCCAGCGACTTGATCTTCTTCGGGTCGACGACCAGCTTCACGCCGCCGGACGCCGAACCGCCGATGATCTTCAGGTCGGTGCCGTCGGACTTGGTGTAGCCGTTGATCGCCGGGGAGGGGCCGATCCAGCCGATGTCGATCGAGCCGGAGTTGAGCGCCTCGATCTCGGAGGGGCCCGCGTTGAAGATCGCGTACTTCGCCTGGGTGGCGCCGAGCTCCTTCTGGAAGAAGCCCTTCTGGTTGCCGACCAGCGCGGTCGCATGGGTCAGGTTGCCGAAGTAGCCGATCTTGACGGTGTCGAGACCGTCGATCTTCTTGGCCCCGGCGGCGACCTTGGTGGTGTCGCTCTTGTCGGAGTCCGACCCGTACCCGCAGGCGGCGAGGGTGAGCAGGGGGAGTGCGGCGAGCGCGGCGATGCCGCGGCGAATTCGAGACTGGGGGAGGTTGACAGGCACGGGAGGCTTTCCTCTCGTTGGCCCGGCGGTCACGGTCTCTCAGGTCGTGGCCGGGAGGTCGGCAGGTCTTCGTCGCATCCGGGACGGCGGGTGGGGGGCCAGGGCGCGCAGGCAGTGCGCGTACGTCACCGCGCACATCGCGCCACCCCGCCCTGCCCGCTGCCGAGGGCGCCGCTGCCGACGCGGCCGCCCTCCTTCGCGAACGTCGAGTAGACGTCGGTCATCGTCATGTCAGAAGTCCCAGCCGTCGTCTTCGGACGCGTCCTTGACCGGCTCGGGGGAGGCGAACGACTCGCCGACCATGCCCGCGGTGAGCGTGGTGCCGTCGGCGGGGTCGATCAGGATGAACGAGCCGGTGCGGCGCGAGTCGGCGTAGGAGTCGACCGGCAGCGGCTCGGCGGTACGGATCTTCACCCGGCCGATGTCGTTGGCGGCGAGCTGTCCCGGGTGCGGGTGCAGGGACAGGTCGTCGAGCGTGAGGCGGGACGGGATGTCCTTGACGACCGCCTTGACCGTGCGGGTGCCGTGCTTGAGCAGCACCCGGTGGCCGACGGTCAGCGGCTGGTCGGCCACGTGGCAGACGGTCGCCTCGACGTCCTGGGTGGTCGCCGGGGCGTCCTTGGTCGGCACGATCAGGTCGCCGCGCGAGACGTCGATGTCGTCGGTGAGCAGGAGCGTCACCGACTGGGTGGTCCAGGCCGCGTCGACCGGCCGGCCCAGCAGGTCGATGCCGGAGATCGTCGTGGTACGGCCGGACGGCAGGACCGTGACCGGCTCGCCGACGTGGAAGGTGCCGGCCGCGATCTGGCCGGCGTAGCCCCGGTAGTCCGGGTGCTCGGCGGTCTGCGGGCGGATCACGTACTGCACGGGCAGGCGCGCGTGGCAGTGGCTCAGGTCGTGGGCGACCGGGACGGTCTCCAGGTGCTCCAGGACGGTGGGGCCGCCGTACCAGTCCATGTGCGCGGACGGCTCCACCACGTTGTCGCCGACCAGCGCCGAGATCGGGATCGCGGTGACCTCGGGGACGCCCAGCTCGGTCGCGTACGCCGTGAACTCCTCGGCGATCCCGGCGAAGATCGGCTCCTGGTAGTCGACCAGGTCCATCTTGTTGACGGCGAGGACGACGTGCGGGACGCGTAGCAGGGCGGCGATCGCGGCGTGTCGGCGGGTCTGCTCGACGACCCCGTTG